>JAFWXW010000011.1 GCA_017517845.1 Paludibacteraceae bacterium | reverse complement strand
TGTATATATAATATATATTTTATATCTTTGTAAAAAAATAATAGATATGGAACAAGTAGTAATTAAAAGGAAAAATATAGATTTGCCAGTTGAAATACTTCAAAAATTGTCATTAATGGCAGTTGCAAATGGTAAAAGTCTAAAAGCTTATATTGAAAATATTTTAATCAATAAAGCCAATAACATAAGTATAGAGGTAAGTGAAAATCCGTCTCCTTCTAACGATGAGTGGTTTAAAAACTCCGCAAATTTAGAAGAACTTGAGCGTGGCATTGGCATGGTCAAAGAAGGTAAAACAAAGTATTACTCTGTTAAACAACTAAAAGACCTATTGGAAGAATGAAATACAAATTAGTTTTATCAGAATTGGCAGAGGAACATCTTCTTAAATGGAAAAAATCTGGACAGAAAAAGTCATTGCAAAAGATTATAAAATTATTTGAAGAATTAGAAGAACATCCATATACTGGAACAGGACAAGTAGAAGCCCTAAAAGGGAATCTTTCTGGTTATTGGAGCAGAAGAATAGACAAGCATTCTAGACTCATCTATAGCATAAATGACGAAATTATCACAGTCATAGTAGTCTCAATGTCTGGCCATTATGGTGACAAATAAAATCTAAACAATAGAAAACAGCCGATAATCCGCAAAGACTATCGGCTGATATTTTTATGAATATTGCTACTGATATAATTTTCTTTTTATTAAACGAAGAAATGCCCACCCCATTTACTATACTCCCATAGCACGGCATGGACTCTTCACAAAAGTATAACATTTATTAATATTTTCAAACGATTTAAAAGAAAAATTTGCCTACACAGATAAAATTTACTACCTTTGCATAAAGCTGAAAAATTAAAATACGTCTAGTACATAGCGCCCTGCTATTACTAGACGACATTTATTTTTTGTTCTAATCAGCGGATTAAACAAAAAGTAATTTATGGTCCATCTACAAGCACAAGGACCACACATCCTAATATAAATGTTATTAATTTTAATTTTTCACCAATATGAAAAAAGAAAATCAAATCGTTGGAAACGAAGTTTCCGTTAAAGAGAAAAATCAAAGTTACCAAACGCCCAGCTATTACAAAGCATATATCCCCAAGCAACAATCTGAAATTCTACATAATACCTAACTAATTTTAAGAAGATTTTATTTGCATTGTGAGAGTTGATACATTATCTTTGCAAAAAGCATTTATTATGACTAGAGAAGAACAAAATAGAATCGCTTATTATATTGCTTGCATTGGAGCATTTGCTAAAAAGTTTTCTATTAGCAATGCTTTTGCATATAATTATTTATTAAGATATCGTGCATTAGATTTCATAGTTGAACACTATGAGATAGAACACACGCTTTCTCTAGACGATGCAGTTGAAGATATGTACACAATCAGCAAAAGGAATGGAGGTCCATTAACATGATACTTTACCATGGTTCTAATATTGAGATAGAAAATGTTGATTTGAGTAAGACTAGAAAAGGGAAAGATTTTGGTAAAGGTTTCTATCTTAGTGCAGATTACAAACAAGCAATAAAATTTGCTCATAATGTTGTTGCAAGAGAAGGATGTGGAGTTCCTATAGTTACTGCCTTTTATCTAAACGATGATATTTTTAATTCATTATCTGTAAAGAAATTTGATTCCTATTCAAAAGAATGGGCTAAATTTATTTTGGAAAATCGTAATAATAGAGCAGAAACTGCTACACATTCATACGATATGGTTATTGGACCAATTGCAGATGACAGAGTTGGAACACAAATTCGTCTTCTTATGCAAGGATACATATCATTGGATAGTTTTTTAGAAAAAATTCAATATACAGAAATAACCTTTCAATATTTTCTAGGGACAGAAGATGCTATTAAATACTTAAAGAAACTATGACACCACAAGACAAACAATTTTTAATAGAATCACTTTGTGAAGACCTTGTTCCTATGATTATGGAAGAATATCACTTAACAGATATTGAAGCAATAGATAAACTCTATAAATCTAGAACCTTCACAAAAATAGAAGATGCTGATACAGGATTGTACTACCAAGGTCCTGTTTATGTTTTTGAGTTTCTGAAAGAAGAATTCTCAGAAAAATAAAATTCTATCTTCTCTCTCATGCTATTCATACTCATTGCATATATACTGCTTATTTTGGCTGTGGCTTTTTATAAAAGGCAGAGCGGAAATGATGTATTTTTCACTGCAGAGAAGAATTCGTCTTGGGCGATGGTGGCATTTGGCATGCTAGGGGCTTCGCTTTCGGGAATATCGTTTATTTCTGTGCCAGGAATGGCTCCGAGTAGTGGTTTCACCTATATGCAGTTGGTGCTTGGGTTTTCGCTTGGATATATTATTGTGGCAAAAGTGCTTTTGCCTCTGTACTACAAACTAAACCTAACCAATATTTACGAATACCTAGGCCTGCGTCACGGCAAATACAGTTATCGCACGGCATCAATGTTTTTTATACTGAGCCGAGGGCTTGGTTCTGCCGCTAGGCTCTACGTGAGTGCGTTTCTTATTCACACCTTTATTTTTGCTCCGCTTGGTATTCCGTTTCCTTTGGTTGCTATTTTAATGGTAACTTTTATCTACCTCTACACATCTGTAGGTGGCATTCATACTTTGGTTAAAACGGATGTAATCCAAACTGTTTTCTTGCTTGGAGCACTAATTGTTTTGCTTTTACTGTCTTACAATCGATTGGGCGAAAGTTTTTCACTCGGTGAAACATTAAGCCAACAATCTTTTATTGTTACAGACTGGGCAGCAAAAAACAATTTTGTGAAATACGTGCTTAGTGGTATGCTTATTACGGTGTGTATGACAGGGCTTGACCAAGATATGATGCAAAAAAACCTTACCTGCCGCACCCTACAGGAAGCACAAAAGAACATGTATAGCTACGGATTTATGTTCCTACCTATAAATTTTGCATTCTTACTTTTGGGACTATACGTGGGTAGTATTTTTATAGAAAGCGGTATAACTATTCCTACCCAAAACGATATGCTTTTGCCAGAAGCTATAAGAATGGGCTTACTACCAGAGGCAGCAACATACATTTTTATAATAGGTATCATTTCGGCTTCACTTTCTAGTGCCGATTCTACTTTTGTGTCGCTTACCACAACCATTTCTACTACTTTTTGTTCTAACGAAGTTAAAAACAACGAGGGCAAATATGAAAATTTCAGAAAACTAACGCATATTGCAGTGGGAGTATTTTTCTGTCTAATGCTAATGGTATTTTACTTTGTGGAAAACGACAATATGATAGACCTGTTATTCCGCTTAGCTTCATATACTTACGGTCCACTTCTAGGATTGTTCGTCCTATCTATGTTTACCAAAATTAAGATTAATGATAAATATTCTCCCCTTGTATGCACTATTTCACCTATTATTTGCGTTATAATACAAGTGGTATCTGGCAATTCTTTAGGATACGAATTGTTATTATTAAATGGATTTATTACCTTTGTAGGATTAATGCTTATAAAACAGAAATGATAATTCAGAGTGCCAAATTTCTTATTAGTAGTCCTTCTGTGGCAAAATGCCCCAACAGCAACGTTCCTGAATATGCTTTTATAGGGCGTTCCAACGTAGGCAAATCTTCTTTAATAAACTGTATTACAGGTGTAAAGGGACTTGCCATGACTAGTTCTAAACCTGGAAAAACTCTACTTATCAACTACTTCAATATAAACGATTCGTGGCATCTAGTGGATTTACCTGGGTATGGATTTGCCATGGCAGGAAAAAAAACTCGTGAAAGATTGGAAGAGATGATTTATGGTTATGTGAACCATCGTGAACAATTAACTTGCCTTTTCGTTTTAATAGATTGCCGACACAAAGCACAAAAAATAGATTTGGAGTTTATAAATTATTTAGGTGAAAATGGCATTCCATTTTCTCTGATTTTTACCAAAGCTGATAAACTTTCCAAATCTGCCTTAAAAATTCAAATAGAAAATTATAAAAACACTCTTTTGGAAACTTGGGAAGAACTTCCTCCTATATTTATTACCTCATCAGAAACAGGCAAAGGAAAAGAGGAAATCTTAACATATATCGAGGGAATAAATGAGCAAATTCAGTGCCAACGAGAGCAATGATAAGCTTGCTTAAGCATTGCCGAGTGCAGCCTGACGAATTGATGACCGAAGGAAATAATTCATGAGCGTAGCGAATAAATCAAAAATTCCTAATTGCTAATTCCTAATTCCTAATTTATTTTATTATCTTTGTAGATTAGAAACTATTCACTAATTAAAATTAAATATTATGTTAGAAGCACAAAAAAAGATGAAGACATGGTTCTATGCTCTTCTTTCGCTTCCAGCAACAGCTATGGGTTTTGGACTATCTGTCCAAATTTCTGCGTTAAGCTGGATTCTGTCCACCAAATATGGTTTGGACATTCATGAAATTGGTATCGTATGGGCTGCAGGTCCTATCGCAGGTATCATTGCACAACCTATCGTAGGTGCCGTTTCTGATAAATTATGGTTTATGGGTGGACGCCGTCGTCCATGGGTTATCCTTGGTGGCATCCTAACAGGTTTAATGTTACTTGCACTTCCAAATCTAGAAATCGTACAAAAAGTATTCGGAATGGGCGGTGAAGAAGGTCTTTTGGCTATAGCAGTAGCTGTGGCATTAACATTAGACTTAGCTATCAACGTTAGTTTCAACCCTACTCGTTCACTAGTTGCAGACTGTACCACTACAGAACAACGTAGTACAGGTTTCACATGGATGCAAACAGTTTCTGGTACATTTGGTGTGTTAGCTTACTTAATAGCTGTTATCTGGGGTAACGAAACTCTTATCTACATAGGTGCTATTTTAGCAGTATTATTCACTGTACTTCCTATCTTCTTCATAGAAGAACCTCGTGAACTAGCAGCAGAAGAAGAAACTGGTGTTAAACAAGAGAAATCTTCTATTAAGGATATGGTAGAAACCATTCTTCCTCTTTCTGGTTTCCTTATCTATGGTATTTATGTTATTATTGGCAAATTGTTTGGTTTAGAAGTTGGTGGTGACATTTTTGGTCTAGACTATGTAGAATTAACTTGTGTTATTATCCAAATTTTGGCTATTGTAGCAGTTTTATTAAACCTACCACGTAGCACAGAAAACAATAACCAATTCCAAAAAATCTTATTAGCACACTCTTTCACATGGTGGGGCGTTCAAACTATGAACATTTATATGTTCTTCTACGTTTCTACCGTTATCTCTGGAATAGACCCAGAATCTATGCAATCTATCAACTCTTGGGCATTCCTAGTTCGTGACTTAATAGGTGCAGTACTTCCAGTATTAGTTCTTAACGTAATTGCTCAAAAAACAGGTATGGCTAAAACTCACACAGGTTCTATCCTACTTATGGCATTAGGTTACGGCTTAATTTACTTCTTTGGTTCAAATATCATCGTATTCTTCGCTTCATTATGTATTGTAGGTATTGGTTGGGCTTCTCTAGTTTCTCTTCCATTCGCTATCATGAGTGAACGCGTTGACCAAAACAAAATGGGTCTATATATGGGTATCTTCAACCTATCTGTAGTACTTCCACAACTTGTTGCTTCATTCAAAATGGGCGAAGTAGTTAATAACGCTGCAGATAAATCTATCATCTTTGCTATCTGTGCTATCTGTCTTCTTATCTCAGGTATCCTTTGGACAGCAGTAAAAGATAAAAAATAAGAGTTGTTAATGCTACAATAATAAAGGCTTCGGAAAATTCCGAAGCCTTAGTTTTATTACTACTATTTATGTCCTGGACCTTTGGGGAACCAACCTCGTTCCACCCTCTTGCGTTGATGAAATACTTCTAATATACTCCAAAAAGAAGAGAACGCAACCACTCCTAGCACAATAGAAATAATCAAATCTGCCACACAAACAGACGCTACCACAAAAGCGATACCTAAAAAGAGAAAAATCCACCAGCTCCTAACTCCCAAATAATATTCTGCTTTTATAACCAATGGGTGAAACAATCCTATCACCAAAAATGTAACTAGTCCTATAATTAAACCTGTAATATTCATACACATAATATTCAATTAGGTCACAAAAGTAATAAATAAAATCTTTAATAATGATAAAAAACTAATAATGTTGTAACAAGACTAAATTATAATCAACAAAAAAAGTCCGTACCTAAACAGATACGGACCCTAAGTTTAACATAAATCTTCTACATTAGAAATAATAATGAAGTGAAATATTTACACCAATATTTTCGGTTCCGTATAGTACGTAGGTACTACCTGGACTTACTAAGTCGTTGTATTGTGCCACTTCACCATGATATTTATCAAATCCTTCGTAAATGGTATAAGTTTGTGGTTGGAATGCCACCATGATAGGAGTTAAATCTACAGTTGCACCCAAAGAAGCATTCTTCATAAAAAACCATTCTAAACCTAGATTTGCATAGATACCAATACCGTGGCTAACACCTACGTTATATTGTTTTACAGGACGACCATAGTCCATCCATGTACAACCGCTTGAAGCAAATTCGTTGATGTTTTTGTCGATTTTTTCCATAGTAGTTGGGTGTTGGTTAGCAGCAGTCATTTGATTTCCATATTCAAATTGAACATCACCACCACCAAATGAATACATCAAACCAAATCCACCTACAAAGCGTAAGTTTTTACCTGCATTGAATTCCAAACCTGCGGTGATGCCACCACCTTTGTAATCCAACATCACAGCATCTGCTACTTGTGCTTCTGACATAGGGTCCATAGCCAATGCTTTATCGTCATCTACGTATTCACGATAGTTTACATATCCACCGCTAAAACCAATACTTGCTTTGAATGCCATATGTTCTTTGGCTTGGTATTTGTACGAAATAGACACCATTGGTTGTTGTGCCAAAATGTACATTTGGTTTGGTTTACTTTCTGCATTATTGATAATACCATCAACACCTTCTCCACCGCCTGTTGCAGGTTCACCATAAAGGAACTGACCTACAGTTGAGAAAGAAGCGGCACTACCGCCTTGTGCAGCTGCCACAGGGTTAAAATTGATACCGATAGCCATACTTCCCACTTCTGGAGCATAGACTTTAGCCTCTTTCGCTTTGTCTTCTTGTGCCATAGCACCAAATGAAAGTGCACACAATAGCGAAACTGTTATTACTCTTATTTTATTCATAATAATACTCTTTAAATGTTGATACAAAAAGATTCGCTATTAAGGATTAAAGTGATATGGATCATTTGTTGCTCCTACACGGCTACCAATGATGTCCACGTAAACAGTTTCACCATAGGTAAGAGTTGGATTGGCTTCACCTTTGTAGGTAATCATTACCTTTTTAACGTCTGCATCATCTAGTTTCACTTCTGTATCGTAGTTTTCTTGTTGGAACATACAAGTTGCTTTGCATTTAGCTTTTTTACCAACTGCTACAGGAATACTTGCTTCAAATTTACCACCTTTAAGAGCAGTTGTTACAAGCATTACATTGCCAGTTGCTTTATCGTCAGCGCCCAATTCGGTCACCTCAATTATTACATTTGCTTTTCCTTCAAATTGTTGTTTACCTTCTGGGGCCATTGCATCATCTAATTTTGTATAATATACATAACCAGCAAGGGTTGTACCATTTAAGTCGCTAGTTTCAAGCGCTGTTGGCTCAACTTTTTCGCAAGAAGCGAAACCTACTAACATAGCTGCTATAGCAGCAAAAAAACTTAACTTTTTCATTTTTTTCTGTTTTTAATAGTTATAAATATTGTCTGTTATCACATTTTAATCTTCAAAAAAATCGGATTAATTATTGCTTTACAACGCAAATATATTGTTTTTAACTTATCTTTCCAAAAAAATATGTAACAAAGTTTTAATGAAAGTAAAAAAACACAGAAAAAAAGTAAGTAAAATTCATTACCTTTGCAATGCAAATAAATAAGGTATAGTAAAGAAACAGTAAAATATGAATCCACTTGTAGAAAAGATGACATCCTTCATTGTGATGGACGTATTAGAAAGGGCAAATGAATTACAAAGACAAGGTATTGATATTATTCATTTGGAAGTTGGAGAACCAGACTTTGATGTTCCAGAATGTGTAACAAATGCAGTTACAAACGCATATAAAAACCACCAAACACATTATACTCACTCACTTGGCGACCCAGAATTACGCCAAGAAATAGCAAATTTATACAAACGAGAATATAATGTAGATGTAGATAAAGACCAAATTTTGGTAACGAGTGGTTCTTCTCCTGCCATTCTTCTAACAATGATTTTGCTTTGCAATAAAGATTCAGAAGTTATTTTATCAAATCCTGGATATGCTTGTTATAAGAATTTTGTTTTAGGAGCTCACGCACAACCAGTTTCTGTTCCTCTAAAAGCTGAAAATGGTTTCCAATATCAAGTTCAAGACATCAAAGAAAAAATAAGTGATAAAACTGCTGCTATTTTCATAAATTCCCCAATGAACCCTACGGGCATAGTCCTAGAAGAATCATTTATGAAAGAAGTTTCAGAATTGGGTGTACCTATTATATCTGATGAAATTTACCATGGTCTAGTTTATGAAGGCAAGGCACATTCCATTCTAGAATATACAGATAATGCTTTCGTTCTTAATGGATTTAGCAAACGCTTCGCAATGACAGGGCTACGTTTGGGTTATCTTATTGCACCAAAAAAATACATACCTGCTCTGCAAAAACTAGCTCAAAATTTCCTTATCTGTGCTTCTAGCACTGCACAAAAAGCAGGAATAGCTGCATTACGTGATACTTCTGACTATGAACAAGTTATGTTCAAAACCTACAATGAACGCAGACTATATCTTATAGACCGTTTACAAAAAATGGGATTTAAACTACCTGCTATTCCTCAAGGTGCATTTTATGTGTTCGTTGATGCATCAAAATACACTAACGACTCATTAAAATTTGCATTTGATGTTTTAGAAAAAGCCCACGTGGGAATCACTCCTGGTGTAGATTTTGGAACAGGTGGCGAAGGATTTGTAAGATTCTCATACGCAAACTCTTTAGAGAACATAAAAGAGGGTATGGACCGCCTAGAGAAGTACTTACGTACAGTTAGGAGTTAGGAGTAAAAAAAATAAGAGGTTGATTCGTCGAATCAACCTCTTATTTCCTATTAACTAACCTTAAAAAATATTCATCTTAATCTAGTATCGCAGCAACTACTGCAGCTGTGGTAAATGCACGCACTGCAAATGGATCAAATGGATTAAAAACTACTTTATTGCAGTGTTTTTTATGACATTCTACTTTGTGATGATGTTTCACATGACAAACTGGTTTTGGTGCTGGTTTGTGTGGTCTATGAGCCACTGGTTTATGATTTGGTTTTGGTGCTGGTTTATGAGCTACTGGTTTGTTTGGTTTGTGATTCTTATTAACTTTATCTTTTTTGAAATCATGTTTTTTATCACCTTTTTTATCTACTCTCTCTGTTTTGTGTCCCTTACCATTACCTCTGTAATCTCTGTCATGCACATCTGCCATACTAACGAAACAACCAAAAATTGCTACAAATGCTGTGGTTAAAAATAATCTCTTTTTCATAATGTTAAATGTTTAATGTTAATTACTTATTGTTTAATGTTTATGTTTAATGTTTTGTCCACCTCGGTGGCGTTTTCTGTCTCTTTGACCAACCTTTTCAAACGTTTGTTTAATTTGCATTTGTTAAAAAAAACAAAACACATCCTATCTTATTTACTTATCCGCCACCTCATCAATACGTGTCATTTATCATTTATCTTTATCATTTATCATTTAAAAGGACTATCTTTGCAGAATGGCAAACGATTATTTTTCTTTTAAACAATTTACAATACACCAAGACAGATGTGCTATGAAAGTGGGTACAGACGGAGTTTTATTGGGCGTTTTAGCCCCTACAATAGACTCAGGAAGAATTCTAGACATAGGCACAGGCACAGGTTTGGTAGGTATTATGCTTTCTCAACGTTGCCCGCAAGCTATGGTTACGGGAGTGGAATTAGATGCCAACGCTGCAAAACAAGCAGAAGAAAATGCTACCTCCACAGGTTGGAAAATAAAGATTATAAACAAAAGTATTCAGGATTTTTCTTCTCAATGTGAAGAGAAATTTGACCTCATAGTGAGTAACCCACCTTACTTTATCAATTCGTTAAAAGCTCCAGAGAAAAATAGGAACACAGCTAGACATACAGATGAATTGAGTTATGAGGAATTAATAGAATCTGCAGAAAAACTATTGTCAGAAGAAGGTAAATTTTCTGTTATTATCCCCTACTCAGAGGAAGAAAATTTCATTGGCATAGCCAATAAAAGAAATTTGATAGCAGAAAGTTCTGTTAGAATAATCCCTAAAGTAGGAAAAGATCCAAAAAGAAGTGTTATTACATTTTGTAGATGTAAGAATAAAATTAATTGTAACATTAATGTTACAGAATTAGTTATAGAAAAAGAAGAAAGACACTGCTATTCAGATGAATTTAAAAATTTGACTGCTGATTTTTACTTAAAGCATTAGGAATTATAAATAAATTTATTATCTTTGTATCGCTAAAAATCAAATATGAAAAAGATAGTTTTATACATTGCCATCGCATTAGGATTATTAATAGCTAGTTGCTCTAGTCCATGCAACTGTGGATTAGGCGAAAATGATGCTCCTAAAGTAGAAAACAAGGCATAAATTAGACAACCAAATTTGTATAACTTTATAAAAATTTTAAAACAATGATCAAAGTAGGTATTAATGGTTTTGGCCGTATCGGACGTTTCGTTTTCCGTGCAGCTATGAAAAGAAACGACATTCAAATCGTAGGTATTAACGACTTATGCCCAGTGGATTACTTAGCTTATATGCTAAAATATGACACTATGCACGGTCAATTCGACGGCACTATCGAAGCTGACGTTGAAAACAGCAAACTTATCGTTAATGGTAACGAAATCCGCGTAACTGCAGAAAGAAACCCAGCAGACTTAAAATGGGACGCTGTAGGTGCAGAATACGTAGTAGAATCTACAGGTTTATTCCTTTCTAAAGACAAAGCTCAAGCTCACATCGAAGCAGGTGCTAAATACGTAGTTATGTCAGCTCCTTCTAAAGACGACACTCCAATGTTCGTTTGCGGTGTAAACTTTGACAAATATGTTAAAGGTACTCAATTCGTATCTAACGCTTCTTGTACAACAAACTGTTTAGCTCCTATCGCTAAAGTATTAAACGACAAATGGGGTATCAAAGACGGTTTAATGACTACAGTACACGCTACAACAGCTACTCAAAAAACAGTTGACGGTCCTTCATTGAAAGACTGGAGAGGTGGTCGTGCTGCTGCTGGTAACATCATCCCTTCTTCTACAGGTGCTGCTAAAGCTGTAGGTAAAGTTATTCCTGAACTTAACGGTAAATTAACAGGTATGGCTTTCCGTGTTCCTACTCTAGACGTTTCTGTAGTTGACTTAACAGTTAACTTAGCAAAACCAGCTACATACGCTGAAATTTGTGCTGCTATGAAAGAAGCTTCTGAAAACGAACTTAAAGGTGTACTAGGTTACACAGACGAAGACGTTGTATCTTCTGACTTCTTAGGTGATACTCGTACTTCTATCTTCGATGCTAAAGCTGGTATCCAATTAACTGATTCTTTCGTTAAAGTTGTATCTTGGTATGACAACGAAATCGGTTACTCTAATAAAGTTCTTGAACTTATCGCTCACATGGCTAAAGTTAACGCTTAATTAGAAATCAACTAAATATGATGAATGGCAGACTTCGGTCTGCCATTCTTATATAAATAAAGGAGTTTAAAAAGCCCCAAAAAATTGCCCTATGGTGTAATGGTAGCACATCTGATTCTGGTTCAGCTTGTCTGGGTTCGAATCCTAGTGGGGCAACATAGAAAAATCCGCAAAACTGCGGATTTTTTTTGATTACTAGTTTATATTTACTCTTTGCTTATCTCACAGAAAATTCACAACCGCAATACTGCTGATTATAAAATCCTTCTTGCTTTAGAAGTTCATTGCGACGGTTTTGTAATCCATCTTTTCTCCAATTCTTATCCCAAAACTTAGGAGATTCTATAGAAATATTTGACGAAGCTTTTTCGCTAACCACATTTTCTGCCCATTTGCCTGCTTCGTTAATTTGAGTAAGATTTTTCCAACGAGAAGATGCTAATGTAGTGGTAAATAAGGGAATATTCAATTCTAAAGCCTTATAGGCAGTTTTAAGAAGTCTGTATTCAAAACATTTCAAACAACGAGCCCCACGTTCTGGTTGTGTTTCTAAACCCTTTACACAAGAAAGCCAATCTGAGTGATTATAATCATCATCAATAAATTTTACCTCCAATTTATTAGCATAACTTATCAACTCCGATTTACGATGTTCGTATTCCTCTAGAGGATAAATATTAGGATTACAAAAATATAATATGGGAGTATAACCATTATTTAGCAACCACTCTAATATTGCTGACGAACAAGGTGCACAACAAGCATGAAGTAATACTTTATTCATTAACATGGAATTTATTAAAACTATAACGAATTTTGTCTCCTCTGCCATTAAACAACCACAGAGAATCAATTGGCTGTAAATATTCAGAAGAAATAGATTTAGTAGAATCTACCACTTCTTTTACACTTGCCATATCCAACAAAGAATAAAATACAACATCTGATGACATAAAATGACTTTTGTTTTTCTTCAAATTCTCTACCTTAGAAGGATAATTAGCCGCATATTCATCGGAATACCAAACTAACATAGGCACGTGAAACTCGTATTCAGAAATTTCATAAGAACCATGTAGTGTTAATTTTTTCTCTCCTTCCCAGAAACTTTCCCCATGGTCTGATATATACAACACTACTGCAGAACGATTTAAACTATCCACGTATGTTATTAACTCATCCATAAAGTAATCTAAGTATAAAATACAATTATCATACGCATTAATTAGCATTTCTTTATTTTCTTCTTTTACACCTAGATAACTAAATGATTTACCCATTACTGGTTTATAAACTTCAAAACTTGATGGATAACGATATTCATATCTAAAATGATTTCCTAACATATGCATTACAAAAAATTGCAATGTATCAGAGACAGATTCTTTTAGATTATTCATCATCTCTATATCATAAGCTCCATCAACATCTATTGGTTTAAGGATTTCATGTGGATAATCACAATTTCTAATAGTCCTAGACTCTATTGGTAGTGAAATCTGATTGTTTATATAACCAGATTTATAACCAGCCTCTTGAAATGCTTCTGATATAGACTTCTCTCTATAAGCTCTTTCTGAATCATCTGGAGTGGCACGTGTAAGAATCAAAGGTACAGAATAAGCAGTTAAATTGGCTTGAGAATATACATTATCAAAACTAATTAAATTATTTCTCTTTCCTAATAATGGAGTTGTATTTCTATGATACCCATTTAAGCTCAAATGATCATATCTCACAGCTTCACCTATAACTAGAATAAATAACGCAGAACTATCAGACTGCACAGGAGTAATACCAAACTTAAAACTTGAGACTTGTTTCTCTAGCTTCCTCTGTTCATAATCAAGTTCTATTAACCTACCTAAATGTATATACAAATTATATGGATATATTTTAAATAATTTCATATAAGAATATGACACAGCAGACTCTACCAACTGAACTATATTCTGATTTTTATTCTTATTTTTTGAATATATAGAGAAAAAAGTAATTCCTGCAATAATCGCCAAAACTCCACTAATCAAAATTATTTTCTTGAATTTTTTAGGAATTAAATTCTTATTTTCTACACGCAATGTAAGAGAAAAATATATAACATATAATATTACCACCCCAATGCACAATGGCCACAAAGAACTAAGCAATTCTGTTGCTTCACCAAAATTTGTTCTCAAAATATTTTGTAGAAAAGCTATTGAAGTAGATTGTTTATTAAGATATAAACTAGCAATATCTATTGGAAAGAATAAGAAATTAAAAATTCCTTCTACTATAAAATATGTTCTAGCTTTAAGAAATAATGCAGGAATTAAAAGTAAAATAAGAACTACCCAGAAATACGCTATTTTTTTAAGTAAAGAATATTCTAAATCTGCTGCTACTCCCAATGAATAAAAAATAGGAAGGAGCAATAAGAAGAATAGTAGTAAGATACGTAATACATTAATAATATTTGATTTCTGTATCATTTTTACTAACCTTTTGAATCTGTTGAATATCATAGAAATCATTTCACAAGCAGTGTTAGTTACTGATAATAGTCACTAAAAAAAGAAAAGGGGCTTATTCAGCCCCTTTGAGCGAAAAACGGGATTCGAACCCGCGACCCTAACCTTGGCAAGGTTATGCTCTACCAACTGAGCTATTTTCGCATTATTTTAATTCTTATTTTTCCAACTTCTTTCAGTTGGTAGAGCATCCATTTAATACTCTAGGCAACTGAGCTATTTTCGCATTACCACAACTGTTTTCCCTCAATTGCGATGCAAAGATAGGACATATTTTTGGACTGTGCAAATTTTTGGAAGAAAAATTTCAAAAAAAAGTTCATTTTTTATTAGCAAAGCCTATTTTTATAGTCTTCATAGCCAAATTTACGCCACATTTCAAAACTTCCATCCATTTTTAGGATACCAACAGAAGGATGTGACACACCATTAAAGTATGTTGTTTTTACCATAGTGTAATGAATCATATCCTCAAACACTATTTTATCCCCTACTTTCAATTCATTTTCAAAAGACCATGACCCATAATAATCACCAGAGAGGCAACTATTACCGCCCATTCTATAAGTTGGTCTGCCTTCTATTTCATCTGTTGCACCTACAATGGCTGGCTTGTATGGCATTTCCAAGCAGTCTGGCATGTGACAAGCAAATGAAACGTCGAGCATTGCTGTTTTTACTCCCGCATTCTCCACAATGTCTTGTACTGTAGAAACCAATACGCCTGTACGCCAAGCAAAAGCACTACCAGGTTCAAGTATTATTTGTAAATTTGGGTATCGTTCTTTAAAATCCTTCAATATTGAGATTAAATGTTCAATATCATAACCCTCACGAGTCATTAGATGCCCACCGCCAAAGTTTAACCATTTGATTTGAGGAAGAAAATCACCGAATTTATCTTCTACAGCCTTCATTAAACCCTCTAAATCATAAGATGTGGATTCACATAGAGTATGCACATGAAGTCCTTCTAGTCCTTCTGGTAGTACATCGCCTAGTTGAGCACGTGTTACACCAAGTCGAGAACCTGGCACACATGGATTGTAAAGATCTGTTTCTACTACAGAAAATTCTGGATTAATTCTAAGCCCTGGAGAGAAAGATTTTTTTGCTATTACTTCTGCAGTGACATATTTTTTATAATGTGAGACTGAATTGAAAGTAATATGACTACTGTATGAAGTTATCTCTGCAACCTCGTCTTCTCTATACACAGGAGCGTATGTATGAGCTTTGGATCCCATTTCTTCATAGGCAAGCCTTGCTTCGCACAATGAACTTGCTGTAGAATATGGAATATACTCACGCACTATAGGAAATGCTTTCCAAGTAGCAAATGCTTTAAAAGCAAGGATAATTTCTACCCCTGCTTTTTCTTTTACTGATTTTATTAACTCCAAGTTTTTACGAAGAAGTTTCTCTTCTAGAACATAACAAGGAGATGGAATTTTATTGTAATCCATTATAATTCTAAATCACCATCAATAATTTCATTCCATGGAAGACCACTTTGTGCCACTTTTTCCATAAATGGATCTGGATCAAATTCTTCCACATTGAAGACACCAGCACCAGACCATTTACCAGTCAAGAACATATAAGCACCAGTCATGGCAGGAACACCTGTGGTGTAACTTACGCCTTGCATACCTGTTTCTTCGTATGCTGCTTTATGAGAACAGTTATTATAAACATAATAAGTTCTTTCTTTTCCGTCTTTGATACCACGGATGCGGCAACCAATTGAAGTCCAACCATCGTAGTTTTCACCCAAATCTTGTGGATTTGGTAGAACTGCTTTTAGGAATTGGATAGGAACTATTTTTTGTCCATTATAATCTATCTCATCAATACGTGCCATACCAATGTTTTGGATTACACGAAGGTGAGTTAAATATTCTTGACCAAATGTCATCCAAAAACGTGCACGTTTAATTGTAGGATAATTTTTAACTAAAGATTCTAGTTCTTCGTGATACAAAAGATATGATTCTTTCGGACCTATTTCTGGATAATTAATAGGTTGATGTATTTCTAATGAACCTGTTTCTACCCATTCCCCATTTTCATAATAACGACCTTTTTGGGTAATCTCACGGATATTAATTTCTGGGTTAAAGTTGGTTGCAAAAGCATGATGGTGGTCACCAGCATTGCAATCCACTATATCTAAATAATGTATTTCATCAAAATAGTGTTTAGCTGCGTATGCAGTATAAACACCTGTTTGACCTGGGTCAAATCCACAACCAAGGATAGCAGTTAAACCAGCTTCTTTAAATTTATCTTGATATGCCCATTGCCATGAATATTCAAATTTAGCTTCGTCTAGTGGCTCATAGTTTGCTGTATCCAAATAGTTACAGCCTGCTTCTAAACATGCATCCATAATAGTTAAATCTTGATATGGAAGAGCCACATTTATAACTAGTTTAGGTTGGAAACTTTTAAATAATGTCACTAGTTCTGGAACATTGTCTGCATCTACTTGTGCAGTCTTAATTTCTACTCCATAACGTTTTTTAATATCAGCAGCCACATTATCACATTTAGATTTAGTACGACTTGCTAACATAATTTCTGTAAACACATCAGTATTTTGTGCTAATTTATGCACAACTACGGTTCCTACACCGCCTGCACCTATTACTAAAACTTTTGACATATTATTCTGTTTGACGTTGTTGATAAACTTCTCTTGCTAACTCTTGCATATCTGTGGTGGTATCCTGTTCGTCCATGATTTCTACACCAATCATGGTTTCTAGAACGTCTTCCATGGTAACAATTCCACGCAAAGCACCGAATTCATCTACAATAATGGAGATATGCTCTCTTTGACCTAACATCTTTTCCCAAATGGTGAAAACAGATTCATCTTCTGAGAAAGAAAGTATAGGACGTTTCATTTCTGATAATTTTATATCAAATTGGTCTTCTGAAAGTTCTTCTAGGATAATATCTTTTAGGACATAACCTGTTACATTATCTTTATCCCCATTATAAATAGGGATACGAGAAAAACGCCAGTCATTTGCATCATAGAATTCTTTCAGAGTTATAGTTTCATCTGCCATTTCTAGTACTATCTTAGGAGTCATTATCTCCTTTGCTTTTACATTAGAAAGTTTTAGGCAAGATTTAATTATTCTGCTCTCTGACTCTTTAAAAACTCCCTCATCAGTACCCATATCCACCATAGCAGAAACTTCTTCACGACTAACTGTGGTAGTAGAATTTGAATCTTTAGTTGAAAACATTTTAGTAATCAACTCAGAAAGTATAACAAATGGATATGTAATATAGATTAGAGTTTTAATTACACTAGCAGATGGCAATGCCAATGAACGCCACGAATTAGAACCGATAGTCTTAGGAATAATCTCTGAAAAAATTAATATTAATAATGTTAAGACTACAGAGGCTAAACCAAACCATTCATCACCCCATAAACGAGTTACTTCTGCACCTACACCAGCAGAACCGATGGTATGAGCAATGGTATTTAAAGAAAGGATAGCACCTACAGGTCTATCTACATTATTTTTTAAGTCTTTTAAAAGTGAAGCAGATTTACTTCCCTCTTGTTCTTTCGCAGTGATAAAAGACATAGGGGTAGAAAGCAGAACAGCCTCTAATACGGAGCAAAGAAAAGATATAGCCAATGCCCCAATAAGATAAACAAAAATCATTACCATTTATACAATAACTTCTTTTTTTGCAAAGATAATAATTTTACAATTCCTACACAATAAAAAAATAGGGTAACTAAGAAATTTTAGTTACCCTATTCTTTTAATATCCTTAATTACCCTTTTAATTAATCATCCCATTCAGATTTGTTTTTCTTTGTTGGTATATTGAAAGACAACATAATCTCATGAGAGGTCCATGCTACGTCACTAAGTTTACCAACGTTAAGGTCAAATGAGTAACCTACACGAAGCCATTCCCATTCTAGACCTATATTTACGTATGGAGTGGCAAGGGTACGATAACCTAAACCTGCCCAGAACATTTTTCCAAAGAAACCTGTCACGTTTACATCTACTACGTGAGATTGACCTGTGTAGTAGTAAGAAGCAGCAGGAGCTAATTTAACTTTTTCTGTAATTGGAATGAAACCACGTGCATATAAGTAATATGCTGGAACAGAAGATAGTGATGTAATGTCTTCTTCTTTGATAAAGAAACCAGGAATGTGGTTGATAGCAGCACCTACCAAGAAATATGGCATAGAATACTCGATACCAAAATTGGCATCAAAGCTACCTTTTGAGGTATATTTATCATAGAAACCATCACCACGTTCGCTTTCATCTACTAGGATATGTTTTTCTGGGTCAAATGTTTTAATAACAGCACCCAAGCCTACACCAAATGATAATAAGTGTTTATTATCAAAGTTTAAATGATAAGCATAAACACCTCTCACTTGAAGTTGGTTATATGCAATACCAGAACCGTCATAAGAGAAGGTTAAACCAACACCAGAGTTAGCTTTATCAAAGTAACCATGTACGTTTAACAAGGTAGAGAATGGAGCACCATCTGCACCTGCATATTGGAAACGGTTTAGAGAGAATATGTTTACATTTTCGTCGTTACCTGTACCTGCAGGGTTCACTGCTATACGAGAAAACAACTGTTCTGTTAGCACAAAGTCGTTTTGTGCAAAAGCGATAGTAACACTAGCCACCAAAGCTGAAAGTAATACGATAATCTTTTTCATAATATGTTATTTTCTCTTGTTATTGAAATCTTCTAAATATTCTTCATACTCTTGCTTTTTAGCTTCGTTACGAGCATCAATTGCAGCGTCTTCTTCTTTTGCAGCTTTTGCTTCGTCGGTAGTTTCATCAAATTGTTCGATTTCTGATGTTTCTTCATCCAAGATGATACGAACTTCTACACGACGGTTTTGTGCGTGTTCTTCTTCTGTTTCTGCATTAGGAACTTGAAGACGACGTTCACCATAACCTACAGCTTCTAGGACAGCAGGGTCATAATTTTCTCTTTCTATAAGTAGTTGTCTAATTGTATCTGCACGACGTTGTGATAATTTGTCATTATATTCATCAGAACCACGTGAGTCTGTGTAACCTGAGATTTCAAAACGACAGTCTGGGAAGTTACGCATCTCTGTTGCCAAACGACTTAAGTCTTTGAAGAACTCTTCATTTAAGATATCACGGTCAAAGTCAAACAAGAAGAACACCCAGTAGAAACGACGTTTCTTTTCTTCGTATGTTGGTTCAGGTTCTGGCTCTGCAGGAATTTCATGGAATAAGTAAATATCTACATTACCATTACGATCTGAGATAAGCATTGGGATACTATCTTTTACAAACATATTGTAGTTTGTACCTGCTTCATTGTATGGATTTGGCATTAAAACTGGTTCATTCCAAGTAGAATCTGCAGCAGTAGAAGAATAAACTGCCATTGAGCCACTTTTTGCACTAGATACATACATTAGAGTATCTCCTAATACCTGAACCCAGTCTTCGTCTGCTGTAGAGTTTAGATTCTCAACATTTACAGGAGCAGTCCATACTCTTTCTTCTTCATTATCCATATCTACGTAGAAAATATCGCGACCGCCTTTTGTTCCTTCCATCGTAGAACTAAAATATACACGGTCATCACCATTTGCCATTACAGGATTGTAAAATCCTTGTAAATATGGAAGACGATAGTTCCAGCCAGCACTTTGAACAAAATTTTGAGTTGTACGAGATTTCATTGTTCCTGGAATTCTCATACGAGTACCTGGTTGCCATACACCATTGTCATCACAAGTACTTTCATAAAGATAATCACTCTTATAATCTTTATTATATTGGCTATAATAAATACGATTACGTTTTTTGTCGTATGCCACTAAACCATTAACCTTGATTTTTGAGAAGTCTTCACACACTTGTGGATTGTCCAATTCACCAAGTGTATCCAATTTAGTTACATAGACAGTTTCGCCACGTAAGAAGATAAATGTGCTATCCTTGTAAGGAGATAACGCAAATTCTTTTTCTTCTGTGCTAGTCACTGTAGGATCGAAGGTATAACCTTCTGCATACTTCGCACTTATTGCTGCCATAGCAGATATGGAGCATAAAGCTAGAATTGCTGTAAATAATTTTTTCATATCTATTGTGAGTTTATATAATTTAATTAGGAATGAGGAATTAGGAATGAGGAATTATATATAATCTCATTCCTAATCTTTTATAACTTAATATTTGAATACTTCTATAGTTCCTTTCTTAACGTTACCATCTGGTAATTGTACCACATAGTAATAAACACCTGGAGCAGCTACGTCTTTACCTCCGTTCATAGAACCTCCTACACTACCGTCCCAGCCATTATCGCTTTCATAAATCTTAGTTCCGAAACGTGTAAAGATTTTTGTATAGAAGTTTGGATCCATATCTTTTACGAATGTATCGTTTCTACCATCTTTTACGTATGGAGTAAACACTGTAGGCCATTGAACAGTCACATTTGCTTTTGCAGAAGTAACACCACATTCTCCATTATAAATCATTTTATATTCTGTATCAATATATGGTCTTACAGGACCTTCTCCTTGAAGCACATCGTTAGCATATAGTTGTAACTGTGGAGCTGTTGAAACCTCAGCTGGACTTACTTTTAATTCTGCCACACCACCTATTGCAATCACTTGTTCCTTTGGTTCCAAAGAAATTTGTGGTGAAGCCGCTTTTAATGTTACATTTACAGAATTTGCCTCAGCTGGTATATTTTCACAATATTTATCTGTTTCTACAGTAACATATAGTGTTGCGTCTTCGATAGCTTTTTCTATTCTATATGTTGCACCTGTATGTAGCAGAGAGTCTTTTTCTAAACTAGCATCTGAATACCAGCGAATTATTACACCATTTTGATTTTCTGCAAACTCTTCATTTGCTGTTAATTCTACTAAAGTTCCAGGGCAAACTTCTGCACCATTTGCTATGATATTAGTCTTTTTAGCATTATCTTTAATATTAGTACTTACCGTAGCTTTTGCTTCACAATAATTATTATCTGCAGATTGCAATTCATCTTGAGAAGCAACTATATTATAAGTAGCAGAACCTGGTTTTGAAGCATCAAAGTCAATAACTGTTACACTATCTGAATCTGTAAAAATAAGATATTTATAATTATCTGCGTTTTCTACCAAATCTGCAAGTGGAATAAGACTAGCGGTCTCACCCTCTTGAAGTTCAACAGCACACTCATTATAGTCTTTTACTTTGATAGGTTCTGTAATCTCTTTTACACGATAATAAATCTTTGTTGTATCGCTAGGGCAACCACCTGCTGGGTCTCTATACACTCTGATAGAATCGTCTTGTACTAGATCGGCATAGAAGAACGCATTTTCTTCAGGAATTATATTGTTATTTAAGTCTAACCAAACTAGTCCAGATTTATCTTCGTCTTCTATTAAGTCTTTGAATGGAATTTTATTATCAATAATATTAGGATCTGTTTCTTTACCTTCCTCTTCATTTTCGGTTTTACACCAATTGTATGAATAGCGTTCGCCAGAACGTTTTGCAACAGGTGCATCTGAGTGATCTATAATATTAATAGTAACCACTCCTTCTGCTTCTCTTTCACACAAAACACCATCTGCGTAAGATTCTCTTACATTGACAGTTACCTTCAATTCTCCTACTTCTGGTAGATATGTTTCTTGTTTAGATTCTGCATATAATTCGCTTAGATTTATAAGCATAAAATCTTCATTTTCTTCTAACGCAAATCCAACACCTTCTATCAGAACCTCACCATTTACTAGAATATCTAAATAAACAGAAGATGATAAATTGTTAGATGTTAATTTTATAGTTGGCATTACCATTTCTGATGAATAGCAAACATTAGAAGATTCACCTTCTAATAATATAATTTTACTATCCAAACATTCCATATCTACAGAAAGTGTATTAGATGAGAATACTATCATAGGATCTGTCCCTGGCTTATATTTTCCTTCTTGTACACCTTTCATAACCTCATCACTACAGCTACCATTTACTTTTTCACTTACCACAGCTTGAAGTTTCATTGGCTTAATAGTTCTAATTGCATTATCTCCTATTTCCACTAAATTCATACCAGAAATAGCTTCTTCTGCAACATAATAATCACCATTTTCTAGCATTTCTGCAATGAATCCATAATTTCCATTTTCATCTATACCAAATAACATTAAACATGGATTATTGATGGAACCAAAGTTTACTTTTGGAACACGCACAGAAACTACATCATCTACGCTAGTAAATGTGTAATCTTCTGTATCTTTATCTGCAAATTCTACAGAAATAGTTGGAGAACATAAGTATAGACTAATATCATCAATAAGTAGGTCGTTACCAGAACCTGTTGAACCATTATTTTTAATCACAACTCTAAATTCGCCATCTGTATCTGTCAATTTTAGACTTGTTTCAAATCTTTTCCAATTGTCATCAAATTCTACTTGAGACTTCAAACTTGCTACTTCTTCCCATTTAGTAGCACCTGTTGCTTTAAATTGGATTTTTAATTCAGCATCGATAGGTAAGAATGTAACATTTGGTTTTTCTTTAAGTGCTGCAGAAGCCATATATGCAGAGAAAGTAAGTGTAGAACCTTTTGTAAAATCTTTGGTTTCCTCTGGTGTTAAAACTCTAGAGAAAGCAACTCCAGATTCATCATTAGTTGCATCAATATTACCAAAGTTAATTAAAAGCATACCACCGAAAGGAGGATTTGCACCACCTTTGTTTTGGGTATGGTCTCTAAATCCGCGGAACCATCTATCGTGTGGATAGTTTTTAATTTTATCATCAATACAAGGTAAAATACAACCTAAGTCTGTGCCACATTCCGTGCCACATTCTTCTTGACCTCCTATACCATAACCGCAATACAATGGTTCGGTCACGATAGCATATTCACCATCATCAATTTTCTCAGGAGCCTTTGCGTAAGTATAACCCTTAACCATATCCTTAAACTCCATACGGCTACCTGGACCAAGTAAGGTTGTAAGTATGGTATCGTTGTCGAATGTTTCTCTAAATAGGATTGAACCTTTTGTACCTTCTCCGCAAGTTTGAAACACAGAGATTTTTACTGTATCTTCTAAATATTCTGGTGCTGGAGTGGTATTATCTGCTTTTGCACGTTTTACTTTAAAATAAGTATCCACCATAGGCACATCATCGCCAGACAATGTATATGTATCACCAGCTACGCCTGAAATTTCTGTATAATTAGTTCCATCAGTAGATGAATACCATATAAAATCACCTGTTGTGGTATTATCTGAAGAAACTTTCAAGGTAAGTTCTGTTGGAGCATTTGCTGTATCGTAGTCTGTTTTGGAAGCTGTTAAATCAAATGTAACATCTTTTGTAGCAACTGCCCAGAATTTTTTAGTTGAAGTATTTACAAAAAACTTAATTGGTTCTGCATAACCTTCTTCTAGAGACACTTTGGCATTAGTATCGTTACCATTTTGAACTTTGCTTGCTGTTGCACCTACACTTTTGGTATTATCTGCACTTGCATCATTAAATAAATCTTCTGTTCCTGGACAATCATTATTCCAACATGCTTGCGTAGTAAATTTAAACTCTCTATCGGCATATAATCCATCGTAATAATACTCCCCATTAGAACCTTTTGTCATTGGTTTAAAAGTGCTCCAACCTGTAGCAGCATCTCCGATTATATACACATTTGAAATATTTGTTGAACCACCTGTATCACTCCCTGATGCACTGCATACACCATCATGTGGGTAATAGTTTTTATCACCAGAGTCGGTATAAATACAAATAGACATAGTTCCAGAAGAACATGATGAAATATAACTACTTAATGATACGTTTTCTGATTTGCCATCCCAAGCACCATTACCTATCCAAAACTTATAGTCACTTGTGTTGCCAGTGTAATTATCTATGGTAAATGTTGCTTTTTGTTGAGTTCCATTTCCAGTAGAAACAAATTCTGTATTTTTTGCTCCAGAACCATCATTCTTGTACACAGAAATCACATACGCACCAAATGCACTACTACTTGCACCTACAAATACAAGTAACAAGACAAGAACACGCATTAGTTTTTTGATTTTTTTCATAGTATTTGATTTTTCTTTTTAAGTGTTTTTTTGTTTTAATATATACAATAAAATTCGGATATAACTATCCATACTTATAACATCTTACAAATATAATTTTATTTTAACAAACACGCAAAAAAATTCCCCATTTCTGTACTAGAAATGAGGAATTTAAGTTGAAATGTTAAATTTTTTATCATTTTATGCACATATATGCAAACGATGTGCAATTTTATGTAAGAATTAATCTACTTTGATTATTTCTATAGTTCCTTTCTTAACTTCACCATTAGGAAGTTGAACAGAGTAGAAGTAAACACCAGGAACGGCTGTTTGCTTGCTACTATTCATAGTTCCGTTGATAGAACCGTCCCAACCATCTTCACCTTCAAATATCTTGGTATAGAAACGGTTGAATACGATAAGCTTCATTCCTTTGGCGAATGTATCGTTTTTGCCGTTTCCATTGTGTGGAGTGAATGCTGTTGGCCAAAGCACTTCTACAAATGCTTCTTGAGTATCTGAATCACAACGGTTACTTGCAGTAACTTTAAAGTTGGTATCTAGATATAAGTTATCTACATATTGTAATCCATCTACTGAAAGTTCTTGGTCATTTGCTGTCCATACGTATGTTGCAGCATCGTCACTATCTGCGTCTGGAACAATTTCCACTATAGTTTCATTGCCACCTACCATCATGCTACTTTGTGATGTTGTTAGGGTGAAATCTACATTCTTGGCAAAATCTACTTCAAATGACGTTTTTTCACTTTGACAACCATTTGCAGAAACACCTGTAACATAATATTCTGTGATAGCATCTGCAGAAGAAGCATCATATAAGTCTTCGATTTCTTCTCCAGATTTATCGTAGAATTTGTATGTAACGCCAGATGTATTAGGTAGTAAACTACTTAATGCTTTTACAGACAATGTATCAGAAGGACATAGTTTATATACAGATTCAATGTTTAAAACAGGAGCGCTCACATTTTCTGTAACTGTTACTTTAGCCTTATCAACATCGTTTAAACAACCATTTGGAGATTTTACAATCAATGTATATTCCATAGGAGATGTTGCCAATGGTGTTTTAGCTACAGTAGAAGATGTAGTAGAACCATCGCTCCATAGATAAGTAAACTCACCATTTGGATAATCTTCTGCATATTGTTCTGCATTTGTAATTGTTCCTTCCAATGTAATTTCATTATTTGCACAAGTCAATTCTACTGTTGGAATTATATTGCCTGTAACAGGATCTGTAATGTAAGATTCTATAGAAACTTCTGGTTTCACTATGTTTTGTTCTATAGTTTCAGTAGCAACATCAGAAATACAACCATTTTCGCCTTTTACCTGCAAGGTATATGCACCTGGATTATTTATCAAAGTTGTGTTATTATCACTTCCACTACTCCAGATATATTCTACTATAGTTTCTTTATTATTTGTTAAATCGGCTTCCAACTTAATATTTTGTTGATAACAGTCCAATCTTTCTGGTATAGTACCATCTGCAGTCTCTGATATTTTAATATCAACTACTGGTTTCACAAAGTCTTCTGTCACTTTAACAGTCTTAGCTTCTTCTGATTTACAATTTGCATTTTCTGAATATCCGTAAACAGTATATTCTGTAACTAGACTTGACACTTCAGGGTCTGTTTGTTGGAGTGCCAATGTAGATCCAGATTTTGTTTGTGTTGCACCTGTTTGGTCTAAATAAGACCATTCGTATTTATATGCTCCAGAAGCAGTAATTGTTGCAGTTGAACTTGTACAATTTAGTGTCACATCTGTTGCAGAAAATGTTACTTCTGGTAAAGCATCTACTGTAACAGTTACTTCATTAGACTTAATTTCTCCACCACAAGAACTGGTTGCTTTATATTGAAGAGTTTTACCATTACTTGTGTATGGTACTGCTGTACTTGCGGTATATTCTGCACCGTCTAAATACCATTTACCATCGGTTACTGTTGAACCATTATATGTGATAACTGGAGTTGGCAATGCTAATGAATTTCCTGCACAGATTGCTTCTGGCGCTGTAATATCGGCAATCGTAGCTTTGTCATTAACTGTGATAGTTACTGCATTAGATTCTATTGCACCACCACAAGAACTGGTTGCTTTATATTGAAGAGTTTTACCATTACTTGTGTATGGTACTGCTGTACCTGCGGTATATTCTGCACCGTCTAAATACCATTTACCATCAGTTACTGTTGAACCATTGGTTGTAATAACTGGTGTTGGCAATGATAATGAACTTCCTGCACAGATTGCTTCTGGCGCTGTAATATCGGCAATTGTAGCTTTGTCATTAACTGTGATAGTTACTGCATTAGATTCTATTGCACCACCACAAGAACTGGTTGCTTTATATTGAAGAGTTTTACCATTACTTGTGTATGGTACTGCTGTACCTGC
>JAFWXW010000010.1 GCA_017517845.1 Paludibacteraceae bacterium | reverse complement strand
TTATTCAGTGCTTCGCACCTCATGATTCTTGGCTGCACTCGGGATAACTCAAGCAAGCTTGGTTCTCCTCTCGTTTGCACAAGAATTCCTAACTCCTAATTCCTAATTGGAACAAGTTGTTCCAATCAAACGACCGATTGAATTGGACAAAAAATTGGGTGGAAAATAGGGGGATAAAAAATGGGAAATGTTAAAAGAAAAAGCACAAAAAAATAGCGTTAAATGTTAAATATATTAACAAATAACGCGTATTGTAAAAAGCAATGATGCTAAAGGGGAATTTTATTTTGTTTGGTCTGAGATATTAAATCTTCTAATATACTATAACTCCTGCAAGTATCTTTCTACAGCAGACTTGAGTTCTACTAAATCATTATTTATAGTATCCCACAATATATCGGAATCAATTTGATAATATCCGTGCACAATAACATGTCTCATGTTTATTATAGACCTCCACGGAACATCATTATGACTTTCAATAAACTCTTTAGTGAGTTTATAAGCAGCTTCTCCAATTATGGCAACATTATAAAATATAGCATATTTGAGAACCTTATTTTCAACAAAGTTTTCAAAGGTAATACCAGTTTTAAACTCATTAATATTATCTATAGCTTCGATAATATGTAACAATCTAGTTTTGTCCTTATTAGTTTCTCTCATAAATCAAGATTTTATCATTATTGACACTCTCAACAGCGAAGGATTTTAAAGTTCCATTTTTAACCAAATCAACTTCTCTTCCTAATATCTCCTTCAAATCTGAATACATTCCAGCATATTTAAACAATCCTACATGCGCATCCTTCTCAAAATCTACCAAAATATCTATATCACTATTCTCGGTCTCGTCCCCTCTGGAAAACGAGCCAAACAACCATGCCCTAGAAATTGGTTGCTTTTCTAGGTATGCCTTAATTCTAGGAATAATAATATCTTTAGTATATGCATTCATAATTTTAGTATCTCACTATTGCAAATGTACACATTTCTAAGAAATAAAAAAAGATTAGTCAATAATTTTTATTTCTAGCACAGAAATCGTTAAGGTCTAACAAAGACTTATGATTTATTAAGCGACGACCATTATTTCTCCTCAAAACACCATTGCCCCGACGGATAATCATTTCCGGCAGGGCAGTGGGAGGTTTAGATTATAAATACAGACGGATTAAAATGACTTTTTACATCCATACTACAATGCAAAATTCTTATCACTAAAATATTATCATCATCCTTTCTGTAAAAGATAATATGTCGTTTGATTGAATACCCCCAAATATCTTTACCAATTTGAGGATATGGTCTGCAAGCATAAAGCCTATCTGCAACTATATCTTCAATCGTATTTATTAGAATTGAATAATATTTATCAGCTTGCTCTTCAGACCAATTGTCAAATGTATAGGTCCATATGTCTGATAAATCCTCAAATGCTTTCTTCGTAAGATGATATTTTTTCATTTCTTCTTAGTCGATTTTAAATATTTAAGATGCTCCACTGGATCAAAATCTGCAACAATACCACTTTCCATCCCCTCTTGAATAGCATTCTTCAAATTATAAAGTCTATTCTCATTTTCTTCTAATAGCCTCAATCCAGCCCTAATTACTTCACTTGCATTATTATACCTACCTTCTTGGATTTTCTCCTTAATAAAATCCTCAAAGTAAGCCCCTAAAGCCACAGATGTTGTTTTCATATCATTATTATTTTCTGCAAATATACCAATATTTAGTAACAATTACTAATATTTCATATAAAATTTATATTCCCCCTCTCCCAAAACACTACTGCCCCGACGATAATCCAAAAACTATATCTCCCCAAAAAAACACTGCCCCGACTTATTGATGTCGAGGCAGGGCGGGAGAAATGAAATTTATATTAATTTTATTTCTGCATCTATTACGAAAATATCGCCATCCTTATCCTTTAAAACATTTCTAGGAAGCACATCCCAAACTTTATATTTAGAATTTTTATAGCAACCCTTCTTTTCTGTAGAATCAAAACCTAATGCAGCCATGTAAGTGGTAATTTCTATCTGTGTAGCAGGCGAAGAATCTTTTATAAAGTTTTGCCTAAAAATAGGCATAATAGAACTACCTTTAAATCCTGTAAATTTATAAAAGGTATATGAAGTTTCTGGGAAAATTGAATTATGTAGTATTACCTTGTCAAAAAGTTGTATGATACTCCCTTGACTATTTAATAAGTTATTAACTTTGTAAATATATTCTTGCTCAATGTAGGTATCATTTTCATTACCAGATGGACCTGGTTTCCCAATTTCAAATATCTTATTAATGGGTAACCATAAACCATGCTCAGAAGCAAACTCTTCTGCCACTTTTCTTTCTAGAACTATATTTACATTTGAGATGCTAGTTCCATATTCTTTCTCATATACGCAACAGCGTCTTCTGAGTTCATCGGTGATTTCTTGAATTCTTCTATTTTCCTGAGTTTTCTCTCTACCGATTCCCTGTGAAAATGATTCAAATATTCCATCAGTCATACAATTAATTATAATTATGCACTAATATTTTATTTACAAAATTACAAAAAAAATCTTTCTGACCAAATCAGAACAAATAAAATAATCCCCTCCCAAAACACCGCTGCCCCGACTTATGAGGTCGAGGCAGGGAGTTGATTGTTTTTATTATGTTAAACTTTTTATTATGGAATCTAAAAGAGGGTTATACTTGCTCAGACGCTTGGCGTCTTCTTACCAACGCGTATGCTAATGCAAAAGGGATAAGAAAATATACGCTTCCTGTTGGTGTTGTTTCACCTAGAGCTTTACCTTGTTGACAAGAGTTAAAGCAGGTAAGATAAACAGGACCATACGACGGACCCATAGGCAATATAAATCCACAACAACTTTCACATTCAGGTACATCTTGAGGAACTCCTTCCTTTACACAATGGGAGAAATCTACTCCAGATGCAGATGCTGACAACAAAGTTGAACCTATCATTTTAACACCAGAACCTAATTCTGCTTCATAAGAATCTGAGCCTACAAAGAAACTTCCAGTATAAGAAGAACTAGGTAACGTTACCGCTATACTAACAGAGGCTACCGCCCAAAACAATACACTTAAAATTAAATTTCTATATTTCATAATTTTGAATTTTTCTATATGATGTAAGAGTTCCTAGTTAGGAATGAGAAATAACTGCTCACTCCTAACTCCTAACCCCTAACTCTATTTAAGTATCACTTTCTCTGTTCTATTTGCTTTATCACCCATTACTTGTATTATGTAAACTCCACTTGGGACAGGTAAAGTTAACTCTGCAGAATATCCACTAGCATCATAACGCATTGTACGTCCTGCCATATCACTTACATAGATAGTTTCTAACTCTACACCATCAGTGATTACACGTATTGCATTATCCAATTCTCTTACGAATATGTTTATTTCATAATTTGAATTTTCTTCTACAGAAGTAGCGGTGTCATCACCTTCTTCTCCTTCTTCATTATCTTCTTCTGGAATCTCTTCAAAGTATAGGAAGAAACGACCTTCAATATCACCTGGTTCCAACATTTGAGTGGTATAGGTCTCTGTTAATAGGTCATATTCTTTATTTATAGCTTTATCCAATAATGTAACTTTAGAGAATCCTCTGAACCATACTTTTTCAAAGCGAACATTCATAGATTTAAGTAATCTAACACCTAATGGAATCACTTTTTCTGTTGAACTTACATCAATACTGCTATATTTCTTATCATAAGCCATGATGTATAATTCTGGAGAAGCATCAATAGGTGAGAATGCTTTTTCTACATCAGCTTCAGACTGATTGCCTTCCCCTAAGAACTCATCATAACGAATTACTATATTACTATTATTAGTGTTATTATTAGCATTATACAAGTTCAGAGAGAATAATGGCATTTCTATTTCTGCAGAACGTGATCTTGTATTTCCATCATCTAACATATCATAATTCACAGATATAGGATCTGAAGATTTTGGTGTAAATACAAAACCTTGTTGAGGTTTAATTAACACTTTTTCTGGTGTTGCATCAGTAGTTTTAAATGTTCTAGCATCACTATCATAGTATTGAACTGTACCATTAGATTTATTATTTCCTTCTAGTTTCTTCGCATCTATACTACATGGATAACTATTATTTAGTAAGTTTGGTTTACCTACTGTTAGACCACTAAATGAAATCATTGCTTTTTCATTAATAAACCTTCCCTTAAACGGAGGATATACTAATGGTTCTGTTGGGTCATATTTCACACCATACCAAGAGAAATAGTAATTTGCAGGTATTTTATATTCACCATATTGGTCTGGAACCATAATAGCAGATACTTCATTTGGTAGTACTTCTGTATCTAACTCTGCAAATGTGGTGTTCCATTCTGGTTTTTCGTTTATAATCTCTGCTTTATGCATATAAACGTTTGGCAAACGATTTTGCACATAATAATCTCCAGAAACTATATTACGAGTTGGTAGATTTTCGCCATCTGCAAATGGTAGAACAATAGGACCTACTAAAATCCATTTGCTACGAGGTGCAACGAAGTTTGTAGTAGCGCTACCGTAACGACTAATATTATTATTATTTTCTACTTCTACTAAATTTTCTACACCCTTGATAGCTGCACCATATTCTAGTTCTATGCTTTGTGCAAATTTTGTAGGAGTTACACCTGTAAGACCTAAGCCTGCATTTACATGCTCATTATCACCGCTATTGGAACGTGTTCCATTAAATTCTGGTATCTTTGGCCATTTTCTACCACCAGAAACTTCAACTGTACCGACTTCTTCTACTATAACTTTAAGATTTTCAGAGAAAGTGTTTACACAAGATACACGTTGACGAATCATTTCAGGATTTTCGCTAGTATCATTTGGGTCTTTTTTAGTTTCGTACTCCCAGTTGTTACGGTCGTCCCAATCTTCTGAGATTCCCACCCAATAAATTGTTTCGGTTGGGATAGCATCTCTACTTTGGTAGGCACCGTACGTCCAGCTACCTTTTCTTACTCCTATTTGATAACGGTCAGCTAAAGTTTCGCCGCTTTCTAATGTAAGTCCTGTTAGATTTATTTCATCACTTGTTGGAGCTGAACCCAAATCTATTGCATGTCCTTTTACAATTAAAGAAGCCGGTCCAGAAGCTGTAGTTTTACATACCTGCTCTCTTACATTGATAAATTTATTTTCTTCTTGACAATCACCAAAAGCAAACACAGACGATGATTTTTTATTTAGCTCATCATATTCACTCCAGAAATTGTTAGGACATAAGTAATGTTCACTTTCTTCGTCAAGGAATGGATCTGTATCTTTTCCTTCGCAATTTTCAGCATAGCTATAGCAGTTGTTGTACTTAAATGCTATCGAGCCATCTACTATATTACTTGCAGAACCACCGTCTTTTGCTGGAGAGTTAGTAAACTGTAAGAAGTTATACTTATAACCTGATGTTTTATCTTCGTTTTCTGCTAAATAGAAGGTATTATAATAACATCCTACATTTTGAACATTCTTAGCATACTGTGCAACCAAACGGATAGCTGTAGGAGTAGCTGAATTAGCGCCTGCTACATAGTTGTTGGTATTCCAGAACACGTTGTTCATCAACAATACATTTTGTGTTTCTTGCAACCACATCAAGGTAGCATGGTCGCCACGGAAGTTGTTTTGAACAAATTTGATGTTTTTACATGCAATGAATTTAGCAGAAGCACCCCAGTTGATGTCATTACTTGATGCCGATGTGAAGATTGCTTCAAAATCGTTGTTTTTAAAGGTTACTCCGTCATAGCCAGATACGTGAATACCAGTAAAGCCGTCAGAACCTATCATACAGTTTTGGATAAGGATATTTGCAGCTTCTAGTTTACCTATGTCAATACCTTTCCAGTATGTATCATTTACATCTATTTCAATAGCATTGTCACCCCTGGTTTGAATGCCATCTTCTGTATCATCATAATCGGCAGGATCTGAGAAAATAGCCAAACTATCCAATACTATGTTTTTACTATTACGGATTACAATGTGGTGTATCCATGGTTTTGCCTTTTTGTCACCTGCTTTAATTGTTAAAGTATTTTCTTGTTCTGCACCAGAGCGGTTAATATCCTTAATTAAGTTTGAATTTTTAGGTGATTTTTCACCAGCATATCCGCCCACATCTGTTGTACCACGATAAATATATGAACTAGATTGGTCATTTGGGGTATCATCGTAGTATCTTACATTAAATACAACAGGTTGATTTAGGTTGTAAGTACTATGGTTACCATCGTTACTATATGTTACATACTTAAAGCCTTCTTCATTGTTATATGAATCTTGTAACTTATCAATGGCTTTTTGTAATGTACCATAAACTAATTTACAGTCATTTTCATAATCCTCACCTAATGAAGCATCAATCGTAAATGTTACAGTTTGCTGACCACAACACTCCTGTGGCACACAGTCGTCTTCTAGACGGAAGTAACCTGTTTCGCGAGAAAGATATATTGTATTACCAATTTTCACGTATGCACGATAACCGTATGTTACACCACCAATAAAATATTCGTCACCTTGAGTTGAAGCAGTATAAGTAAACGAATCACCACGACCATAAGAACCTTCAACAGTTCTAATTGTTGATTCTGATGTAGGAATACAACTTCCACCTGCACAAAAAACAAAACCGCAATTTGTGATACCCTGTACATCACAAAGAGTACCTTGTAAATACCCATGTAAATCAACACTCTTATTATCTGTAGAAATTTGAGGATTATATGATATTAGTACTGGTTCTGGAATTTCTTCTGAACTTACAGTTAGATACATTATTCCGTCAGTATCATTAATGGTGAAGGTACAATTACTATATTTAGAAACATTAATAGTAGTAAAGTCATCTCCACTATCTAAATCTTGTTTAGCAAGTGCATCATTAATTACAGAAGTATATTTATAAGGCTCATCATTTTTATAAATCTTAAATCTATAAGTCCCTTTACCTAATTCTATATTTTGAATACATGGCACACCTTCTTCTGTGCCAGCACAAGAATAAGTGCTTCCATCTTCAAACTCAATAGAATAAGTAGTTTTTTTAGTAGCTTCTACCCAATATGTATTATCACTAGTGTTATAATAGAAATATACTGGTTCTGAGTAACCATCTTTGATACCTTGTTCTGTCAACTTTACTGATATATCTTGAAGTTGATTATCAATTCTTTGTATTACTTCTGCACCTTTATTTTTTTCTGGTAATGAACCGTTTTTAACTGCATTTCTAAAGAATTCCCATTCTGAATCTGGGAAACTACTTTGACGAGAGAACCTAAACTGTTTATTAAGTTCTTTTAATTCAAACCTAACTATATTTATATCAGAAGTAGGGTCAGCTACTTTAAATTCATTCCATGCTCCTGTAGCACCATCTCCATAAAAATACATAGGTTTACAAACAGTATAAGAGAATTTATAATTTTTATCGCTACCACCATTATTCATCCAAATCCAACCAGAACAATCATTCCCAACTTTTGCTTTTACGTATAAATCAAAGGTGTGATAACCAGGGGTTGTAGGCAAGACATCAGTATTATATACATCACCTGTCCAACGTTCATAAGTATATCCTTGGTCGTTAGTACCTATTAGTTCTCCTGAATTTGTCGAGCCCCATGATTTTTCGTTTCCACTTAAATTAACAAGAATATAACCTTCTTGGCAAACATTATCATCCTTTTTCCAAGTTCTATAATAAAATTTATTTAGTTTTGGACATTCACCAGAGATATAATTACCTAGATGGTTTACCCCTGTATGTCCATCAAGAACAAAATCATACCAATTATCTCCAATATTTAGAGATAATGCTTTTCCTTCTTCCACATGGAAACCAGTGCCAGCCCACGCACTACTGCTAACGCCTATTAGAACGCAAAGCAAGGCTACAACACGTAGGGTATAACTTGATACCCTACCTATTAATGTATTTTTATAAAATCTTTTCATATTGTGTATTTTTTATTTTTCTTACTAAGGTTCTTAATTAATTTTGTGTACATGGTTCCAAATATGGAGTTAATGTAATAGTACATGTAGCTGGATCTATACACTGATTATCTCCACCAGTAATTAATGTAGCAGAAATAGTGTACTTAATAGGTTTAAATACTACATTACCATCAGTATCTAAATTTGTACCTCCTTCTGGCAGAGGAATCTTTACAGTATATGTATCTCCATTTACTGTGTAAACCATACCATCCAATCCTGTTACATTATATTGATATCCCTCTGTAGCTGTAATTTTTAATTTAACAGGTTCCCAAGGAGTCACAACCGCAGTATTAGGTTCAATTGAAATGCTCAATCCTGTAGTATTAACAACCTCAAGTGTAACTGAAGTTGTACCAATTGTTCTATTACATACATTCTCTTTGGCTATTACATAATATCTACCTGCAACATCAAGTCCTTTTAGATTAAAAGATATACTTTCTTTATTTTGTTCTGTACATTCTATATCATTACCAATTTGTGTGTCATCATCATTCTCAATTTCTTTAAATAGTGAATATGTTTGACCCACCACAGTGTTTCCTAATGAGATTGTTGCACCTTCATCATCATTTGAACACAAAGTAGATTTGTCTAGCGAAATGGTAGGTGCTATTGGTTCAGGTTTTATGGTAAATAGTAGTTTGTTACTATATGGCCATGCAGGGTCTGTATTTGCATCATTTTTAAGTTCTACAGACAAACTGCCATCGCCTTGAACTTCATAACTCCACACTCCGTCACCTTCATCTGTAACATCATCAGTTTCAACTCCTTCTACTAACCATTTAATATCAGAATACTTGCTGCCCACATATGATAATTTTACATAAGCGGTTGCTCCCTTACACATTGGGTTAGGGTCATCAATATCTTTGCCATCAATATCAGAATATTTAATAGCTACATTGCTGATAGCAGTTTTAACGGTTGAAACAGAAACTTCTGTCACAGTTCCATATGTAGTTCCAGCACTGTTAGTAATGTATGCACATACATAGTAGGTTCCATTTTCTAATTCTGTTTTTGAACCGCTAAATTGAGTGCCAACAGTGTTTCCTACATTTGTACATTGTACTTTAGTCCATGTAGATTTGTCAGCATTTGCGTCTGTGCTATACGCAAAACCGTATGTTAAAGCATTCGCACAACCAGTTTTAACTACTTGACCCGAGAAAATGATATTACCCTCGCCTGGTTCTGTCTCTACACTTACAGTTTTCACTGCTGGGTCGGTGATAGGGGCAGGAGTATAGATAGTCTCACTATCATCAAGGCCATAAGTTTTACTTGATTTATTATACCAATAATAGTAGCGTTTACCACTGCTACCAACAGAAATATCTTCGGTTTTATCATCATCTCCTTTTGTATTAAATATCACTTCTAATCCACTTTTCTTTGAATCAAAAGTATATTTCCATTTTTGGTATGTTTTGGAATCGTATGTTCCAGTTCCGTTATTTGCTGTTGAACCAGGATAATATCCAAAGAAATCACCTGCCCCAAATCCATAGCATTTTATACTTGATCCATCAGAGTTATCAGACATTCTACACCAAATCTCAATTGTTTTTTCATCTTCTTTTGGTGTACAATCTTCCTCACGAAATGTTACTTCGTGTTCTTTAAAATCAGATTCACAATCACCTAAGAATGCTTTGGCTTTTACGATTACATCTCCTGCTGTTTCAGAAGTTACTGTATAAGTGTTAGTATTTTCAGCGACAAGATTTTCTTCTACATACCATTTAACTTGAGCACCGTCGGTCACGTTATTTGCTGTCAACACCACATCCTCAAAAGGAACTGGACTTTGTACACTTTGAGCAATACTACCTATAGATGGTTTTGGATTGATAGTAATTTGTACAGAAGTACGACTTGTAGATGTACAATTATTTGCATCCACTGCTTCTGCATAGTAAGTATCAGTAGTATTAACAGAAGTTATTTTTTCTCCGTCAGTAGCATCAGTGTACCAATTTACTTGATTATCCATTGTGGGAAGTGTATAACTACCACATGCAGCTATTGCATCAAAACTAGGTTCCGCAGGTCTAGAATTAACGGTAAGTACAAATTGTTTACGTGTTGCGTTTTTACAACCTGTAGTAGCATTTTCTGCTGCTACCCAATAGGTTCCACCATTAACTAAATCTGCTTTATTCACTATAGAACCTCCAGTTTGAACATTATACCACACAGGAGAACCATTACTCACTGTTACACCAGACAATGTTGTTAAATTTTCTTCGCTATCACCTTCACAAATAGATTTATTTGTTGGATTTTTACTAAACGAAGGGATAGGATTAACATTAATAGTATATGTTGTACGAGTCGATTCGCAACCATCGTTTCCCTCTTTTGCAATATAATAGGTTGTATTTGCATTTATAGTTGTACTGCCCGATACTGTAGTTGACCCGTTTAATGTAGTATACCATTTATAATCAGAATTGAAAGTATAAGGAGAACCAGTACAAATATCTTCCGATTGCGCAACTCCTCCAAATGGTGCATCTGGTGGGGTACATGATTGTGTAAATCTTGCATATATAGTTTTAGTTCCATAAACGTTGTAAGTATATGTAGCACTAGAAGATAGCAATGTACCATCTGAAGCTGCATTATACCAACCATCAAACTCATAACCAGTATTTGCACTTGCTGTAAGTGTCATTTCTGAACCTATTACAGCACCATTATAGGTTTCCGTTGCAGAAGTAGAGGTTGCTGTTGATTGAGTAATTGAGTTATCAGCACTAAAATAATAGCCCTTTAAAGTTACCTTTCCACCACTAGCTGATGAATTACCATTGGTACAAATCTGTACTGTTTGAGCAGCCTTTAGTATATCCCTATTTTCACCCCATGTCCCAGTAACAGTATTGTAGTTATCTCCTGCATTAGGTTTAAATAAATAGTAATTATCAGAGTTGTTACAGTCATAACTAATAGGTTTGGTATAATAATGATTGCCGTTAAGAGCAAATGATCCAGAATTATAAGCATGGTCATTTGCGGTAAATGCTAAATACTCGTTTTGACCCCAATTACTATGGTTGGCATCAAGTACTAGATAATACATTCTACTCGTGCCAAGACGAGTCATAGAACCTACATATTCTTGATGATTTGAGGCTGTTGCACTCGTAGTTCTTGTTATATTCACTTGAACATATGAATAATTTGTAAGATCCCACGTTTCCGGAGCGACAAAATACACTTTCCCTTTCCAATGATAATTATATTTTTGAGCCCACGCACTACTTGTTCCTACAAGTAACATTAGGGCCATGATAAGCCACCTTGCGCTTAGGCGCGCGGTAAATTGTTTAAAATTGTTTGTAAAATTTTTCATAAGTATGTTGTTTTAATTTGTTTATCTGATTAAATTAATACCAAGCTATATCTCCATTGTTTCTTGTATAGGCAAAAGCTACCGCCTCACAAATCATATCTGCCTTATCTTTTTTATCAATGTCTCCTTCTTTGTCATAATCTCTATACGCTATAACAGATCTTCGAAAGATTTCTCTGATTGCACACGAAACACCTCTCTCACTTGCATAATCATCAATCCCGTTCGAGTTTAGTAGATCTATAAGTTCTCTAAATGTGATTGAATTATTGTTTTTATGTAAATCAAGAGCCTTTTGAATAATAAATTCATAAGGAACGTATCCTTTACAGATTTCTTCAATGAAATTTTTCATAAAATATCTATATTTTGTTTATTTGTTATATCGTAACTCGTATTGTTCTATTTTATGTCTATTTTGATGCATTTTTTTAAACAATTTTTGTAGCAAAAAGTTGTTCCATTTTTATGGGTTAAATTGTGCGATATTATTGGTCAACCCCCATCGGGGGTTATTCTTTGTTGTAGGCAGGTCTCAGAGGTGCGAAGCACTGGCGAGGCCTGTGTACGTGTTCCAATATATGTGGCACCCCCGTAGGGCGGTGCTTCTTTGCACCATCATTCCAGACCCACACCCTACGGGCGTGGTGGGTGGTGGGTGTCGCTTACCACAGGCGTTGCAGTCGTTTCACTCCTTTAACACCTGCCTATTACCTTGAGAACAACCCGCGATGCGGGTTAACCCGTTACTCCCTACGGTCGTCAGTACGTCGACAAGCTCAGTGACCGCAACTCCTAATTGCCTAACGGCGATTTTATTCCCTTCGGTCATCAACACGTGCTCTCGCTTGCACAGCAATTATTCCATTCGGTTATCAACACGTCTTAACTCCTAACTCCACACTCCTAATTATTCAGTGCTTCGCACCTCATGATTCTTGGCTGCACTCGGGATAACTCAAGCAAGCTTGGTTCTCCTCTCGTTTGCACAAGAATTCCTA
>JAFWXW010000009.1 GCA_017517845.1 Paludibacteraceae bacterium | reverse complement strand
TAAGAATTCTAGTTTCTTCACTCCATTTTGCCATGCTGCATGTATCACGTTCATTTCTAGCATCATATTGTGATACATAAAGTCTGCCAAACCTTGTGAGTTTGCAATAATGCCACCTACTTTTGCAGCTGCTAGGAATACATATTCTGGTTTTTCAGTAGCAAAGAAGTCGTTTACCGCTTGTTGGTTGATTAAATCCAACTCAGCGTGTGTACGGGTAATAATATTGGTATAGCCTTGACGCTTCAATTCACGTACTATGGCACTACCTACCATGCCACGATGACCAGCTACGTATATTTTAGATGCTTTGAGCATTGGGCTTTGAGCTTTGAGTTTATTATTCATTTAATTTTTTTTATTAAAGATATTAATTCTCTTCTTAGGATTTCAATTTTATTATTAAAAGTATCTAAATCTTCTTTAGTTATATAATTAAAATGATACGCTAATTCTATTTGAGTTTCCACCTCATATATAGAACCTAAAGATATTTCTAAAAAATTAGAAAAAGCTTTATCTGTGCTTCTTGAAGTCCCTTCTGCTATGTTTGATGGTATAGAAATTGCAGCTCTGAGCACTGGGCACAAAGCACTAAGCCCAAAGCCTATTTCACTATTCCTTTTTCTAGGTACTCTGCTAGATTAGTGCGGACATGTTCTGATGCACGTTCTACGGCGACCTTTTCCATGTCGTGTTTTACCATTAGTTCTACCAATTGGCTAAAGGATGTGCGTTTGGTAGGGTCCCAGCCTAGTTCGCGTTTTGCTTTTGAAGGGTCACCCCATAGGTTTACCACGTCTGTTGGGCGGTAGAAATCTGGCGATACTTCTACAAGCACACGACCTGTAGCTTTATCTATACCCTTTTCGTTTTCCTCTTCACCGACGAACTCTAGTTCAATACCTGCATGTTTAAATGCAAGATAGCAGAACTCACGTACAGAGTGTTGTTCACCTGTAGCGATAACGAAATCTTCTGGTTTGTTGTGCTGAAGGATAAGCCACATACACTCTACATAGTCTTTGGCATATCCCCAGTCGCGAAGTGAAGAAAGATTACCAAGGTATAGTTTATCTTGTTTACCTTGAGCAATACGTGCTGCTGCAAGGGTGATTTTGCGTGTTACGAAGGTTTCACCACGACGTTCAGACTCGTGATTGAACAAAATACCAGAACAGCAGAACATATTGTAAGCTTCGCGGTATTCTTTTACAATCCAGAAACCATAAAGTTTTGCCACAGCGTATGGGCTATATGGGTGGAAAGGTGTATTTTCGTTTTGTGGCACTTCTTCTACCTTGCCATAAAGTTCAGATGTAGAAGCTTGATATATACGGCAAGTTTCTGCTAGTCCACATTGACGTACAGCTTCTAATACACGTAACACGCCAGTAGCATCTACGTCTGCAGTGAACTCTGGAGCATCAAAACTTACTTGTACGTGGCTTTGTGCTGCAAGATTGTATATTTCATCTGGACGAACCTTACCTATCACTTGAAGAAGACTCATAGAATCTCCCATATCTCCATAGTGTAGGTGGAAGTTTTTGTGACCTTCTAGATGTGCTATACGTTCACGGTAATCTACTGATGAACGACGAATAATGCCGTGTACATCATAGCCTTTTTCTAATAGAAATTCTGCTAAGTAAGAACCGTCTTGACCAGTTACGCCAGTGATAAGTGCTACTTTCATGTTAATTGTTTAGTATTATATGTTTAGTGTTAAATGTTCACAATAAGAAACAGATTAAGACTCTATATCGTAACAAAAGTATTAAGAATTAAGTTTAGTTTAGATGTAAGAAAATGATTAAGAAATAAGTATTATAGGCGTGCATCTACTATATCACGTGGTACAAAGTTTTTGACATCGAAGATGACTGCTCCGTTTTCTTTGAAGTGAGCAAAATCGAAATCGAAGAATTCTTTGTGAGACACTGCAGCGATAACTGCTTGATAATGTTTGCCTTTGTTTACCTTTTGTAATAACTCAATACCAAACTCTTCTTTAACTTCTTCTGGATTTGCCCATGGGTCATAGACATCTACATTTACACCAAAGTCTTTAAGCTCATTATAAATATCAATAACTTTGGAGTTGCGCATATCTGGGCAATCTTCTTTGAATGTGATACCAAGAAGAAGAATATTAGCATTTTTAATCTTATGGTCTGCTTGAATCATCAATTTCATAGTTTTTTGGGCAATGAAATTGGCAATGCTGTTGTTAACACGACGACCACTCAAAATAACTTGTGGATGATAGCCAAGTGCATTTGCTTTGTGGGCTAAGTAGTATGGATCCACAGAAATACAGTGACCACCTACTAGACCAGGACGATATTTAAGGAAATTCCACTTGCTACCTGCTGCCTCTATAACATCATTGGTATCAATACCTACGCGGTCAAAAATAAGTGCAAGCTCATTCATAAATGAGATATTGATGTCACGTTGGGTATTTTCAATTACTTTTGCAGCTTCTGCCACCTTCATATTAGGAGCACGGTGTGTACCATTTTTAAGAATGCTATTGTAAAGTGCATCAACTACATCTGCAATCTCTGGAGTAGAACCAGAAGTAATTTTCTTGATGGTAGTAAGTGTATTTACTTTGTCACCTGGGTTGATACGTTCTGGAGAATATCCACAGAAGAAATCTTCATTGAATTTAAGACCTGAAAATTTTTCTAGTACAGGTACACAATCTTCTTCGGTACAACCAGGATATACTGTACTTTCGTAAATCACGATGTCGCCTTTTTTAAGCACACCACCAAGCATGGCAGATGCTTTAAGAAGAGGAGTAAGGTCTGGATTGTTGAACTCGTCGATAGGAGTAGGTACACTTACTATAAAGACATTGAAGTCTTTCAATTTTTCTGGATAGCATGCAAAACTTAGACCAATACCTGTGTTGTTTTTGTAAAGGTCTGTTGCCTCTTTCATACCTACTAGGTCTGCTTCTTTGGTGTGGTCTTCGCCACGTTCTAGTTCTGCTATACGAGAAGCATTGATATCAAAACCAAGTGTTCTATATTTTTTCCCGAATTCAATTGCTAATGGAAGGCCTACATAACCTTGACCAATAACTGCGATTTTTTTAGTATTCATTTTTAGTTATATTGTTTATAAAATATTTTAATTTTAAGGTTTATTACTCGCTACGCTTAGTTCTGCTCTCACTTATCGGAACTTTACTCGCTACGCTCGTGAACCCGCTCCCGCTCGGCATAATCAATGCAAGCATTGCTTCTGCTCTCGCTTACTCGCGGCTTTCATCTTCCACATCATCAAAATACTGATCCTTGTTGCCTACATAAAGCCCATAACCATAATATCCCTTGCCATAATTGCCACCATAGTAACCATAACTATTGTGATAATATGCAGAATATTCCATTTTCTTCAAGTTTACATTATTGAACACAATATTTACATTGTGAGTATTGTGAGCTTGAAGCTGTTTTATAGTATTTTTGAAGAATGTCTTATTTGTTTTTTCACAAGAAACCACATAAATAGTTTGGTCAACTTGTTTGAATAATGAATAAATATCACCAACTAGACCCACGGGAGATGTATCTATAATGATATAATCGTACTGAGTCTTGAGAGTATCCAACATATTTTTTAATCCATCAGAAGACATAAGTTCTGCAGGATTTGGAGGTATAATACCCACTGGCAATACATGGAACTTATAATCTGGAGATTTGATTATTGCATCTTCTAGTGAAATATGACCTGCTAAGTGATTTACAAGACCTTTGTTACCTCTAAGTTCTAGGTATGCTAGAATAGAAGGTTTACGTAAGTCAAAGTCTATTAACAGTGTTTTTCTCTCTGTCATAGCATAAATACCAGCTAAGTTCACTGCCACGTATGATTTACCGTCACCAGATTGAGTAGAAGTAACCAATATGGTTTGTTTGGCATCGTATGGAAGCATAAGACCCAAACGAGTTCTTATAATACGGAATGACTCTGCTATAGATGAACGAGGCATTTTATCTACTATTACAGGAACTTTTTTGTAGGTTTTACGAAGCATAGCAATGATTGGATATACTCCACCAGATAGTTTGGTAATCTCTTCTTCTGTTCTAACACTAGGGTAAAGAAGTTCTTTGAGAACAATGAATGCCAAAGGAATAATTAAAGCTATCATCAAGAATGTAGAATAAGTTTTATTCTTGGTGCCAGCATTAGTCATATTAGAAATTCTAGCTTTGTCTAGAATAATATTGTCTGGGGAGTTTGATGCTTTTTGGATTTGAGCATCAAGACGTTTCTGAATAAGGAATGAATAATAGTCATCATTCATCTTAAATTCACGTTGGATATTAAGGAATTGTTGTTCCTTGTATGGAAGTGCACGCATCTCTTCTGTAAGAGTAGCAGTACGTTCTTCTAAGTCTTTTTTCTGAATTTCAAGTCCTACCTTATTATTGGCAAGTGCCTCATTCATTTGTTGCTTAATAGCCTCTAACTCACGAGTATATTTGGAATAAAGTGGACTCTTTTCTCCCACTTCATCACGTTTTAGTTGAAGTTCTGTAAATCCTGTTACCAAAGATGTAAGAGAAGCATCTGTTACCCCTAAGTTTGCTGGTGCAATAATGCTTTCGTTTTCTACATTGCTTTGTAGATATTGAGTAAGATAATTAAGGTATGATTCTTTCAGACGAAGTTCAGTACGAATAGCATCAAGTTTTGCATATTCACTCATAAGTGAAGAACCACCACTAGAAGCTACTATAAAGTTATTTGCCTTATAATCTTTAAGTTTATTTTCGGACATCTTAAGAGAGTCTGTAAGACCTTCTAGCTGTTCGTCAATGAAGTTTACAGTCTTGATAGCTGCATCATTTTTACGAGCTAAGTTGTCTGCCAAGAATTCTTCACACAATGCATCTAGGAAATCACAATCACGTTGTGGCACTTCACCCATAATAGAAACTTCTACCACAGAAGCACCTTTCATAAGGAATTCAAACGCCAAACGAGAAGAATATGAAGAAACTAGATTTTCTATAGAATTAAGTCTAAAGAATATACTAACACCTTCTCTAAAATAATCTGTCTTGTCTATTGTTAAGAAAAATTCTGAATTTTCAAATGGTTCTCCGTATGTGCCTTTGTAATAATATTCTGGCAGTGTTTTTGTTTCTTCTGCAGTTATAGTAAATTCATTATTACCTATATCTGTAAACATAAACGTTCTGGAATATGCTATAGGAGAAACATAGTTTGAAGTAATCTTGATAGGAGATTGTTTGTACAAATTGGTAGTACGAAAACGACCTTGAGTGAAATAATCTACGTGTAGGTCTGGAAGTCTTTCTATGGTACGCTTAACTAAATCATATGAACCGAACATAATGACCTGGTTATTTACGTTACGATAAGCTTTTTCTGCACCGAAACCTTGCAAAAGTGTGGCTTGTGCACCCAAATAACCTTTGCTATCCTCAATAATAACCAATGCAGATGACTTGTAACTAGGACGCCAACTTCTGTTCTTTAAATATGCAAATGACATACAAAGTACTAATGAAATGGCAAACAAATACCAAGATTTTACAATGCGGATAATCCACATCTTATAATCAAACGTAGATGTTTCTGCAGCGTCATTGTAAGACTCATTATTAGGATACGTGTAATTTTTATTATCGTTCATAGTTAATATATACCCATTGTTACACCCAAATTAAATACTGATACTAAGAAACCGATACTCGTGGTAATGGTTCCTAATGCCGAATTATAGTCTTCTATCTTCCAGAAATTTCCTTTTATAGAACTTAAATATATCACATCATTTGGATATACATAATAATATTCTGAATCTATGATAGAAACTGTTCTAAGGTCAAATTCTTTTACTATAGGGCGACCACCTGCTACATTTGGACGCACTAGACGAACTCTTTTTTTGTCTGCATTAGTTGCTGGACCACCTGCCAATGCCAATGCTTGGAAAATATTTAGTTTTTCTTTGTACAGATTAAACGCACCTTTGCCACCCTCTCCTACTATATAGAACATATCATTGGCAAGTGCCACTTTTACCATGGCATCTGGAACAAAGTCTTTAAGTTTCTCTTCGATAACCTTGGATGCTTCTCTAATGGTAAGTCCTGCTACTGGAATAGAATTTACAAAAGGAATATCTATGGTACCATCATCATACACACGATAAGTAAACTCCGTAGAAGATGAAGAACCACCACTTTCAAAATTGAATATTGCTGCAGCCTCTTCATTCAAAGTCAAAAGACGAATAACCAATTGGTCATTTGGAATGATTTTATAATACTCGTATTCTGCTTTTTCGTATTTAGGAAGTTTGTCGCTATCTTGGAAATATGTATTATCCTTGTTGGTAATACAAGAAGTACTTGTGACTGCCAAAACTGCCACCAAAACTCTGATGATATTTATTAATCTCAATTTCATTATTCTGCGGCTGAATTAGGAATACAAAGTTTGACTATTTGATATACCAATAACCCAAAGCTTATGGTTGCACTAGTTACGCCTATTGCAGTAAGGAAAGAATTTACTCTAAAGAATTGACCTTGGAAGGCTTTTACATAGATAATATCATTGGGTTGAATATAGTAATATTCGGATTCTAGGATTTCTTTACTTCTAATATCAAATTCTTTTATTTCTGTCTCACCAGAAGGAAGTTGTCTAAGAATCTTTACGTGTTTTCTATCTGAATAAGGACCCAAATCACCACCTACAGCAAGGGCTTCAAAGATATTCATCTTTTCCTTATTTAGTTTATGCCTACTTGCACTTCTTTCTGTAATAAGATTGAAGTAGTTATTTACCAAACGAACTTCTACTGAACAATCCTTTACATAATCCTTAAGAGCAGCTTCTATTTTGTGTTTAATTTGACGTGTAGTTAAATTTGCCACGTGAATGGAACCAATATAAGGGAAATCTATAGTACCATCATCATAAACAGTATAGGTATAAAGACCTTTGTATGAAGAACTTAACGAAGTAGAAGAACCTGTAGATGCATTGAATAGTTTTTGAGATTCTGGGTCTAGAGTTATAACCCTAATATGAAGTTCGTCGCTTATTTGAATATTATAATCTGCTGGAGTATGATATTCTGGATAATTTGGCACATATTTATCTGGCTCTTGCAGGTAATGTGTTTTACGTGGGGTCACGCATGACGCCACAAACAGAGCCATAAGGAGTATAATATTTAATTTTAAGTACTTCACCGATATAGTATCTATAACTTTGCAAATATAAAGATTTAAATGTATATAAACAATAATAATCTTAATAAAGTTATAAACAAAGCAAAATAAAGTTAGGAGTGAGGAGTTGGGAGTGAGGAGTTGGGAGTGAGGAGTTAATAAAAAAATCGGAATTCTTACGAATCCCGATTTTTTGTAAAAACGCTCGAACTAGCGTCCTGCTTGAGTTATATAGTTCTTAAGTTCCCCATTAAACGCATCATTTTGAAGAAGATCTTCTAAATAGATGTGCATTCTGTAACGCCAGCTATTTTTGGTATTTGATGGAACGTTGATACGTTCATCGTTTGGATTTTCGCGACGTAATTCTGGATTTATACTGAATAAATCTTGAATTTGGAAAATAGCCCACATAGCTGGAGAATATAGGTGCTGAACAAGAATATCACGGCATACCCACCATTCTGCAAAGTATGGAGCTTGACCCCAGTGACCAAGTTGTTGGTTGTAGAAACGTTGGGTAACGTCTGGTTTTTCTTCCCACCAACCACGGATGGTACTCATATCGTGGGTAGAAGGTGTTACAACAGATAGATATTTGGCATCTGCTGGGTGGAAGAATTCTATTGTGTCAATTTTTGGAGCACGTTGGATTTCTAGACTCAAGATACCAAGTTCGTTCATCACTGATGTTACACAGTCTGCCATCATACCTAAGTCTTCACCGCAAATCATCATATTGGTACTACGTTTAAGTGCAGGAAGTTTGCGTAGAGCAGAATATTTCCAGTGTCCATCTTGACGACGATAGAAGTAATCTACATAAAGTTCTTCTATCTTACGTTGAACGTTGCTATCTAAGTAACGGAATGTGCTTAATACTTGCATTCCATAACGTGGATAGTATTGTGTTCCGTTTGAACCTTTAACTTCAAAGAATAAAACATTAGAAACAAGGTCGAATAGTCCCCATTTAATTTTTTCTGAGAACATACCTTTTTCAAATAGTTTTTGGATTTTACTTTGTGTATCACACATTGGTTTAAGACGTAAAATCCAACCATCAAAGATGTCGATACAGTTAAGTTTTACCCATGGAGCATCGTCGCCAAAGATTTCCCATAATACTGAATCTGTAATAAATGGCATACAGAAACGATTATAATCAAATTGGATACCTTTTTCGGCAAATTCATTGATATGTACTGGGATAGAAGGATTTAGGTAACCCATAATACCTTCTTCTTGTTCGATAGGGATTTGCCAAATACGGAAGAATCCTAGAATATGGTCCACACGGAAGGTATCAAAATAGTTACTCATTTGAGCAAAGCGGTTTTTCCACCATTCAAATCCTGTTTCTTCCATTTTTTCCCAGTTGTAGGTAGGAAGTTCCCAGTTTTGACCCTTGATAGCAAACATATCAGGTGGAGCACCTGCTGCCATATTCATATTGTAAAGTTCTGGAGATTCCCAAGTATCCACACTGTTACGGTTTACACCAATAGGAATATCACCCTTGATGATAATACCTTTTGAGTGAGCGTAATCTACAGCTTCTTTAAGTTGAAGATGTAAGTGATATTGGATAAAGTAGTTTACTGCTACAGCATCGAAGTTGTTGTTTACATATTCTTCTATTTTGCCTTGGTTATAAACTGCATAATCACCCCATTTGTTATAATCTGAAGTTCCAAATTGGTCACGTAAAGCACAGAATGCAGCGTATGATACCAACCAATATTTATTTTCTTCAAAGTATTTAATGTATTCTGGGTCTTTTAAGAAGTTTTCTTTTTCTTGGTAATAAAGTGCTGTTGCATAAGCATATTTATAACCAATAATATCCATGAATTCTACCAATTCAGAAGCATTTAATGATGCTTGTTTTTCTGCATATTGTCTCATTAACTCATGATCTTCTGATAGTTTACCCATTTTTGGCAAGCAAAGGAACAATGGGTTAAGACCAAATGCAGAAATAGCTGCGTATGGAAGCACGTCTGCTATGGTGTGTGTACCATTGGTATCGTTTAGTGGAAGGAATTGGATAAGTTTTAAACCTACTTTTGCTGCCCAATCCACTAGCATAGGAATATCTGCAAAATCACCTACACCAAAGCTATTTCTAGTTCTGATTGAGAATACTGGAATACCAACACCTGCTCCGTGGAATTGTTGATTGTAGAAATTGGCAAAGCCGTCTGAAACAATAGTAACAGATTTTGCTATTTTATTAATTGGAGCATAACGGTCTGGACCATTTTCAAAATAACGGAATGTTTTATCTTCTAAGTCATAAATGGCATATTTATAACTGATGCCTTGTGCTTCTTCTTTTGAAAGATCCAATTTTACAGTCCACCATGGTCCATCTTGATTGTTAAGAAGAACAGCTTTTGAAGTATCCCATTTACCCAATGCTTTAACATTACCTATTACACAGATACCTTCTCCTTTTTTGATAAGTGGAGCTTTTACGCGAAGTACGTGTGTATATTTTACCTTGTTAGGAGTTTTTACTGGAATATAGTTATCTTTGAATAATACTTCTTGGAATGGTGATGTCATAAACACATTTTCTACTGCTCCAGGATTATTCCAAGTATCTACTAAGAAAATCTCTTGTTGAGTTTTTGGGTCAACTTTTATAATTCTGTCTGTTCCCCACTCAAAGTTGTCTAAACCATTAGAGTCTTTTAAAAGATAACGATAACTAAATTCAAATGGTTCTTGGGCATCTACATCTATGGTATATGACCAATTTTCTTTCCATTGGAAATTCATGAAAACAGCCTTTACTGGGTTATTTTCACCCAATTGTGGAAGCGAACCAGAAATGGCCATATTTTGCCCCCAATGTGTAAAGTACTTAATACTAAAATTGATTCTCATAATACTTGATTTTAATTAGAAATTAGGAATTAATTCCTCATTCAATTGGTTTATATTTATTGTTGATTGTTTAATGTTTATTTTTGCTATGCGATTCTTAATTACGGACACATTGTTCTTACACTCCTAACTCCTAACTCCTAATTCATAACTGTTTAATTAAACAGAAGATCCTCTACAATTTCGTTTGAAACACATTCTTTGTATTCCTTGTGAAGGTGTTCTGGAATGTCAAATTTAAGAGTATCTGAATATCCTAAAGTTTCGTCGGCATATACTTTTTGCATATACAATGCCCATACAGGAAGTGCCATTGAAGCACCTTGTCCTTCTCTCAAATTGTCAAAGTGAATAGACCTATCTTCGCCACCAACCCATGTACCAGAAACCAACTCTGGTGTTACACCAATGAACCAACCATCTGAGTTGTTTTGAGTAGTTCCTGTTTTACCACCTATATCACCTTTGAACTGATAACGATAACGAAGACGAACACCTGTACCTTCATTAATAACAGCCTTGAGCATTTCTAACATCTTGTGTGATGTCTCTTCACTAATAATTTCTGTGTATTGAGGGGTAAATGTAGAAATTATATTGCCTTTGTTATCTTCTATTCTGGTTACATATAGAGGTTCCACCTTAATACCTTTGTTTACAAATGTGGTATAAGCATCTACCATTTCACTTACACTCACTTCTACTGGACCTAAACAAAGTGAAACCACAGGATCCAATTTGCTCTTTATACCAAATGAATGCATTAGTTTCACAAGTGATTGTGGACTAAATTCACGTATTAGGTATGCAGAAATCCAGTTATTAGACTGAGAAAGTGCCCAACGAAGTGTTACCATCTCTCCTACCTTTTTCTTGGAATCATTTCTAGGAGCCCATTCTGTTCCATCGTCTAGGACAAAGGTTGGTTGAACATTTGGAACGCGAGTACATGGACTCATTCCTTCTTCCATAGCCAATGTATATAAATACGGTTTAATGGTAGAACCTACTTGGCGTTTACCTGTACTAACCATATCATATTGGAAGGCTGAGAAATTTGGTCCTCCTACGTATGCTTTAACGTGACCGTTATATGGATTCATAGACATAAATCCACAACGTAAGAAATATTTATCCCAACGTATGGAATCTATTGGCGATAACAATGTATCTACATATTGTTTTCCATTGAAAATGGTCATATCTGTAGGAGTGCTAAATGCACTATCTATCTGTGCTTTTGTAAACTTAGCCCTTTTCATTTTGATATAACGTTCGGACTGACGTTTACTTCTTTCCAAAATATCCTTAATTTCTGATTTTGTTAAATCTCTAGAAAATGGAGCGTATGATTTTTTGCGTTTTTCTTTGAAGAATGCAGTTTGTAAATATCCAGAAACGTGTTCTGTAACGGCCTCTTCTGCATAAGTTTGCATTCTAGAATCTATTGTAGTATAAATTCTAAGTCCATCTGTATATAAATTGTAATTGTCTCCGTTTGGCTTATAATTCTTTTTACACCAACCATACAATGGATTATTTTCCCATGCTAACGAATCTTCGTAGAACTTTTGGCCTTGCCATGAAGCATATTTTTTTCTCTCGGGTTTTGAAGCCACCATCATTTGGCGTAGATATTCACGGAAATATGGAGCAATACCAGCTTTGTGGTCTGATGAACGATATTCCAATTTAATAGGAAGTTGAGAAAGTGAATCTGCCACCTCTGGAGCTAGTTTTTCATTTTTCTCCATTTGTAGGAACACCACATTTCTTCTTTCCATAGTACGTTCTGGGAAACGACGAGGATTGAAATATGATGGATTTTGAAGCATACCTACTAGCATTGCAGATTGTTCCACATTAAGTTCTGCAGGAGTGGTATTGAAATAAATAGAAGCAGCCGACTTAATACCAACAGCATTGTTTAAGAAGTCGAACTGATTAAGGTACATAGTAATTATTTCTTCTTTGGTATAATATCTCTCCAATTGTACAGCTATTACCCATTCAATAGGTTTTTGAAGTGCACGTTGAAAAATATTTTCTGCAGTAGGTGAATAAAGAAGTTTTGCTAATTGTTGAGTGATAGTACTACCACCACCAGCTCCTTTTTGGCCCAAAATGCCACGTTTCACTATAGAACGAAACAATGCACGAAAATCTATGCCAGAATGTTCATAAAATCTAACATCTTCTGTAGAAATCAATGCATCGATTACATTTGGAGAAATTTGGTCATAGCTTACAGCCACACGATTGTCTTTTCCATAAAAATAACGACCTATGATTTCACCGTCCGAGGTATATACTTCTGAAGCAAATTTATTTTTAGGATTTTGAAGTTCTTCTATTTCAGGCAAATAACCTATTACGCCATTAGCTATAAGTACAAATAGCAAAGCAATTAGGGCTACGCCCAATGCAAACAGCATCCATAGATATTTTATCCAACCACCTTTATTTTTCGCTTTATTTTTTGCCTTTTTAGCCATATAAATCTGTAAATCTTACATAAATGTTACAAATTTATATATTTTTTTTGAAAACTCCTAACTCCTAACTCCTAATTCCTAACTTTTTTTTCAATTTATCTACAAACTCGTAGTTTTTCACCCCCCAATTTGGGGCAAGACGAAGTTCTGGAGGAGATTGGGAAACAAAACGTTCTATACAGATACGTTTAGGAATAATCTTAACTATTTCTGCACATAGGTCTAGATATTCTTCTAGAGTAAAAAGAGGAACAGCAGTTGGGTCCTTTTCATAAAGGTCTGCTAGAGGTGTATTTTTTATAATCTGAAGTTGGTGTAGTTTTACTACATCTATAGGCAAAGATGCTATCTTGTTGGCTGTAGCCAATATATCTTCTCGAGTTTCACCAGGAAGTCCCAAAATAAAGTGTGCAGCAGTGCGAATACCACGTTTATTTGCTCTATATATAGCATCTTCGGCAGTTTTATAATCATGTCCTCTATTTATTAATTTAAGAGTTTTATCATGAGAACTTTCTACTCCTATCTCTAATAAAATAAAGTATTTTTTACTAAGTTCTGCTATATAATCTAGCACCTCATCTGGTAAACAATCTGGACGTGTACCTATGGAAAGTCCCACTACATTTGGGTGTGAGAGAGCTTCTTGGTAACGTGCTTTTATTTGTTCCAAAGTACCATATGTATTACTAAAGGCTTGAAAATATACTATGAATTTTTTATATTCTGGCTTATGTGCAAAAAACTTTAGTCCCTTTTCTATTTGCTCAGTTATACTCTCGCCATGCAGGCAATAGTCTGGAGTAAAGGACTTATTATTGCAGAATATACACCCTCCCACTCCAACTTTTCCGTCTCTATTAGGGCAAGAAAAACCAGCAGTCACAGCAATTTTCTGAATCCGCTCAGAAAAGAATTGACGCATATATTGAGGATAGGTTGTGTACATAATTAGTTAGGAGTTAGGAGTTAGGAGTTATTTTTATGTTTAGTTATTAGAGTGTATTTTAAAGAGGTGAGTTTTAGACTTGTGTAGCCTGAACAACCGGAGTTTACTTAACGTAAATGAGGATTGTGAAGGCAAGCAAGGCGAGAAAATCAACCTTTAAAATCGCTCTAATCAATTTCGTGTTAAACTGTTTGCCGTTTTAGTAAACAAAAACATTGGCATAATACTCCCACCCGCTAACAATATTAAAATACCTATTGTGTAAACGAAATTTGTAAAAAATTGTTCTAGATATATAGCTTTTTCTGATAATTCTATGTAATTCATATAATTGATAAAGGCAAAAATGGATTTATATGCATACATTCCAGGAATCATGGGCAGAAGAGCTGGAATATAAATAACTGTAGCTGGAGTACGAGTCATTTTTCCAAATACAAGTCCACAACAACCCATTAAGAATGCACTACATAGACATGAGATAAATATATGAATATCAAAATAATCCATCATCGTTGCTCGCAAGAGATAACCTAAAAATCCTGTTAGAATAACGGAAAGAATTGCCCTGCGAGGTGGATTTGAGATTAAGCCAAAACCAAGTGCCACAACAGAAGCAAAAACTGCTTTGGATAAAATAGTAAGGAATATCATAGGTATATATAGTGTAATATAGTTAGTGTAATAAATAGGCCTAAAGCCAATGCTATGGTATGCATTGTTGCATTGACAATGCGTGAAAAACCTATTACCACATAGCCTTCTAATGTATCTATTAAACCGCTTATGAAGACTACACCTGGAACTAGATATAGTACGCTAGTTGTAACTGCCACTTGGGCAGTTTGACCATCTACAAATACTCCACAAGTGGCTATCAATGAAGCAACTAACGATGTTATCAATATAACTAAATGGTTATTTACAGACTTTTTTGTTAAGAATGATTTTAGGTTGAAACTAACTAACGTGGAAATGAAAACTAAGAGCATTGCCCAAATATTTCCACCGAAAAGATAACATAAACCAAAACTAGCTAGAGACGCCATTAATGAAACCATACGATGAGAATATCTAGGGGAAGATATTATATTATTAAATTTCTCTTCAAACTGTTCTATTGGCATCTTTTTGTCATAGACTTCCCAACTTAACCTGCTCAAATCTGCATTATTAGATAAGCTAATAGGTGCCATTGGCACTGCTATTAACTCATAATAATGTATAGATGGGTCATTGGCATCACATAGCATTATGCTTAAGTTTTTGAGTGACAAGCTTAAACGCAAATCATAACCGTATGCCTCAGCAATGCGTTTGGCACTGCGACTTATACGAGAACTATGTGTTCCGCTTGCCACCATTATTGCCACATATTGGGCTAGAATATGTCCTAGTTTGTTCATGTTAAAAGTTAGGAGTTAGGAGTTAGGAATTAGGAGTTAGGAGTTATAACTGACTCACTACGTAATCACCTACTTCGGTTGTGGAATATGATTTTTCTGTTGTTAAATCTTCGGTTACGATGCCGTCTGATATGGCCTTTTCTACTGCATCACGAATCATTTTACCTTCTTCCATCATATCAAATGCGGTTTCAAACATCATAGCCACAGAAAGTATTGCCGCCATTGGATTAGCAATATTTTTTCCTGCTGCTTGTGGATAAGAACCATGAATTGGCTCAAAAAGTGATGTATGTAATCCCACAGATGCACTTGGAAGCAATCCCATAGAACCAGAAATCACAGAAGCTTCATCTGTTAAAATATCTCCAAACATATTTTCTGTAACCATTACATCAAATGATCTAGGGTTTTGAATCATACGCATGGCAGCATTATCTACATATAGATACTCTGTTTCTACATCTGGAAAATCTGCAGAAATTTCTTTGGTAATCTGACGCCACATACGAGAAGTTGCCAAAATATTAGCTTTATCTACCAAAGTAAGTTTCTTTCTACGTTTCTGGGCGTAAAGATACGATAATTTTACGATTCTTTCAACTTCTTCACGAGTATAAACGCAAGTATCGTATGCTGTATTTCCATCTTCTGACCTACCCTGTGGTTTTCCGAAATATAAACCACCTGTAAGTTCTCTTACACAAACAAAATCTGCACCTTCTACCAAATCTGAACGAAGTGGAGATTTATAAAGCAATGATTTATAAGTATTTACAGGACGAATATTTGCATAAAGTCCCAAACTTTTTCGCATTTTCAAAAGTCCTTGTTCTGGGCGAACCTTTGCATTAGGGTCATTGTCATATTTAGGGTGACCAATGGCACCAAACAACACTGCATCTGCTTCCATACATATCTTATGAGTCTTTTCTGGATATGGGTCACCACATTCATCTATGGCACATGCCCCTACCACACCATATTCCAACTCTAGTTTATGACCTTTTAAGGTACACACTCGTTTCAACACCTTTACGGCTTCATTTATCACTTCTGGTCCTATTCCATCACCAGGTAAAACTGCTATTTTCATATTTAATTAAATTTTATTTTAAATTATATTCAACATTTTGCTGGTTGCTTGAATCGCCGCCTCCGTCTGGTCAGCATCAAGCCCATTAGTTTTGAGAATACGCCCATTCATATTCCAAGTGATGAGAGTTTGCACAAAGGCATCTGTACGTCCACCAGGAGGAATGGTCACTGTATAATCTACTAAAACTGGGTGTGGCATATTTAGTTTATCGTAAATTTGCCAAATAGCCTTCATAAAGGCATCGTATTGACCTTCGCCCATAGAAGATGCTTGATAAGGATTACCATCTATTTCTATGGAAACATTGGCAACTGGCTTAAGTCCACGAGTAGAAGATAGAGAATAATTTATGATTTTAACTTTCTCTTCTACATTGGCAGTTTTAAGCACGTCAGAAACTATATAAGGAAGGTCTTCTGGGGTTACCATTTGTTTTTTATCTCCTAGTTCCACAATACGTGCAGTTACTTTTTTCATGGAATCTTCGTCTAGGTCAATACCCAATGCTTGAAGATTTTTCTTTATATTGGCTTTCCCCGATGTTTTACCCAATGCATATTCACGAGTACGACCAAAACGTTCTGGGATAAGGTCATTACAATAAAGATTATTCTTGATATCTCCATCTGCATGAACACCAGCCACTTGTGTGAAAACATGATTACCAACAATTGGTTTATTAGCAGGAATACGAATGCCAGAATATGTTTCTACTATCTTGCTTACACTATTGATTTCATGCTCTTTGATATTAGTAGATAGACCTAATTGATCATGAAGCACAGCTAATACACTAGAAAGAGGTGCATTTCCTGCACGTTCGCCTAACCCATTGACTGTAACGTGAATACAATTTATTCCAGATTGCACGGCAGCAAAAACATTGGCAACAGCCAAATCGTAATCATTATGAGCATGAAAATCAAACTCAAGATTTGGGTAACGAGTAAGCATTTGAGAACAGAACTTTGCTGTTTCTGCAGGATTTAATATGCCCAATGTATCAGGAAGCATAAAACGACGAATTTTTGTATCGCTTAGGGCATCAATAAGTGCAAACACGTATTCTGGAGAGTTTTTCATACCATTACTCCAGTCTTCTAGGTAAACATTTACAGCTAACCCAGCTTCTTCTGCACATTTTAGAGTTTTTCTGATGTCTGCAATGTGTTCATCTGGCTTTTTGCCAAGTTGCATAGCACAATGTTTCAATGAACCTTTGCAAAGAAGATTCATTACTTTTATACCTGCAGACTTTATCCAATCTACCGACTTATCACCATCAACAAAACCTAAAACTTCTACTTTGTTTAATAGGTTTTTGGAATCTGCCCAACGGGCAATTTTTTTAACTGTGGAGAATTCACCTTCTGAAACCAGAGCAGAAGCCACTTCTATCCTATCCACGCACAGGTCTTCTAACAGAAGTCTGGCAAGGGAGAGTTTCTCCTCCGAAGCAAAAGACACTCCAGAGGTTTGTTCTCCATCACGTAATGTTGTATCTAAAATCGTTATCATATCAGTTAGGAGTTAGGAGTTAGAAGTTTTTTTTCATATTCTTCAATCTTATCTTTATTAGCTAACAAATAATCTATATCATCATACCCATTAAGGAAGCATTCCTTTTTGTAGGCATTGATATCAAAATGTTCGGTTTCTCCTGTAGCATCATTTCTAACTGTTTGATTTTCAAGACAGACAGAAACAGTTGCTTTATTATCGTTTTCTATACTTTTGAACAGATTAGAAAGAAATCCTTCACTTACCACTATTGGTAAAACACCGTTGTTCATGGCATTATTCTTAAAAATATCAGCGAAAAAACTAGAAATAACTACTTTAAAGCCGTATCCTGCCACAGCCCAGGCTGCATGTTCACGAGAAGAACCACTTCCAAAGTTCTTTCCAGCTACCAATACTGTACCAGAATAATTAGGATTATTCAAAACAAAAGATTCTATAGGTTTACCCTCTTTGTCAAACCTCCAATCACGGAATAGGTTATCACCAAAGCCCTCTTTGGATGTGGCTTTAAGGAAACGTGCTGGTACTATTTGATCTGTATCCACATTTTCAAGTGGTAATGGGATACATGTTGATGTTATGTTATTTATTTTTTCCATATTTTATTATAAGTTAGGAGTTAGGAATTAGGAATTAGGAATTAGGAGTTTGCCCGTAATTGCAACGTAAGCAGCAGTGAGAGGTGAAGCCAAAATGGTGCGAGCACCAGGACCTTGACGACCTTCAAAGTTACGATTACTTGTAGAAACAGCATATTTTCCTGCAGGAATTTTGTCCTCATTCATAGCAAGACAAGCAGAACAACCAGGCTGACGAATTTCAAAACCAGCCTCATTCAAGATTTTATCCAAGCCCTCAGTTTTGATTAATTCTGCCACCTTCCAAGAACCAGGAACAAGCCATGCAGTGATATTGTCAGCCTTCTTTTTACCCTTTACAAAGTTTGCAAATGTTCTAAAATCTTCTATACGACCATTTGTACAGCTACCCAAGAATACATAATCTATTTTTTGACCAACAAGACTCTGTCCTGGTTTAAATCCCATATAATCAAGAGATTTTAAGAAAGAAACTCTACCAGATTCTTCTATATCATCTAATGTTGGGATAGTACTATTTATTGGCATTGCCATACCTGGATTGGTTCCGTAAGTAATCATTTGCTGAATATCTTCTGCGTAAAATGTAATTTCACGATCAAATACTGCATCATCATCACTTTTTAGAGTTTTCCAATAAGCTATTGCTCTGTCCCAATCTTCTCCTTTGGGAGCAAAATCTGTTCCTTTAATATAATTAAATGTGGTTTCATCTGGAGCAATCATACCCCCACGAGCACCCATTTCTATGGAAAGATTACAAAGAGTCAATCTTCCTTCCATACTCATATTTCTAACCACTTCGCCAGCATATTCCACAAAATAACCTGTTGCACCGCCTGTTGTAAGTTTCATCATCATATAAAGTGCAACATCTTTTGGAGTAACATTTGGTTTCAAGTTGCCTTCAAAGTTTATTCTCATGGTTTTTGGGCGAGATTGGAACACACATTGTGTAGCCAAAACCATTTCTACCTCAGATGTACCTATACCGAATGCAACTGCTCCCATTGCACCATGTGTAGATGTGTGTGAATCACCACAAACGATGGTCATACCTGGAAGCGAAAGTCCATTTTCTGGACCTACCACGTGAATTACACCATTTTTTGGGTGTCCCATAGGAAAATATCCTGTGCCAAATTCTTTAGCATTTTTGTCTAGTGTATCCACTTGATTTTTGGATACTAGGTCTTTGATAGGTTTTTCTTGATTGAGTGTTGGAATATTATGGTCTGGGATACAAGTAATTTTTTCTGGACGAAATACTTTTAACCCTCTTTTTCTCAACCCATCAAATGCTTGTGGACTTGTCACCTCGTGACAATACATTCTATCTATATAAAGCTGTGTAGGACCGTCAGTAACTTTACTAACAACATGTGAGTCCCAAATTTTATCAAATAATGTGTTCATATTTTTAAATAGTTAGGAGTTAGGAGTTTGGAGTTAGGAGTTAAACTTCCTTTTCCAATATTTTTAGAATTATCATCCCTAGAAATTGAATTTAAAGGAGGGAGTTTTAGACTTGCGTAGCCTGAACAACCGGAGTTTAGTTAACCTAAATGAGGATTGTGAGGGCAAGCAAGGCGACAAAATCACCCTTTAAATTCGGTTTCTATTAGAATTTGTTTATTGCATCTATATATGCTTCCACCGACGCTACAACAATATCAGTATCCGCACCAAATCCATAATATACTTTATTATTGTGTAATACTTGCATGTGGACTTTACCCATGTCGTCGCTACCACGGTCTATGGCTTGAATTGTAAATTCTTGAAGCACCATTTCACGTTTAATAATTTGTTTAACAGCTTTTATGGCTGCATCTACAGGACCATTACCAGAAGAAGATGCTTCAAATTTTTCTCCAGCAATAAGAAGTGAAATACTTGCCACTGATTTCACACCTTTGCCCGATGTAACTTGCAGATAATCAAGTTGAATACGTTTACCCTTTGAAGACTCCTTACCTGCAAGAAGCAATATATCTGTATCATTTATACTCTTTTTTTGGTCTGCTAATTCTAGAAACTTTTGGTATAATTCGTCTAGTTTTTCACCTTCTACTTCTACACCTAATACATTTAAACGATGTTTTAGTGCAGCACGCCCACTACGTGCAGTTAGTACTATAGAATTATCGTCGATACCAACATCTTTTGGATTAATAATCTCGTATGTTTGGATATTTTTTAAAACTCCATCTTGGTGAATACCAGAAGAGTGAGAAAATGCGTTTCTACCTACTACTGCTTTGTTTGCTTGAACAGGCATATTCATAAGATTTGAAACCAAACGAGATGTTGAAACAATTTTTTGGGTATTGATATTGGTATCCAGACCTAGAGTTTTATGACATTTTAATATCATGGCTATTTCTTCTAAAGAAGTATTGCCTGCTCGCTCACCTATCCCATTAATAGTAACTTCTACTTGTCTTGCTCCGTTTAATATACCAGACATAGTATTGGCAGTTGCCATACCCAAATCATTATGACAATGAGTAGAAATTATTGCCTTATGAATATTAGGAACATTTTCCATTAGGTATTTAATTTTTGAACCAAATTGGTCTGGAAGACAATAACCTGTAGTGTCTGGAATATTTACTACAGTGGCACCTGCTTTGATAACAGCTTCTACTACACGAGCTAGATATTCATTGTCTGTTCTGCCTGCATCTTCACAATAAAATTCCACATCTTCTACATATTTTTTTGCATATTTTGTGGCAGCGATGGCACGTTCAAGGATTTCATCTTGATTTGAATTAAATTTATATTTAATGTGATAATCAGAAGTTCCTATACCTGTGTGAATTCGCTTATTCTTTGCATATTTCAGGGCCTCAAATGCCACATCTATATCTTTTTGGACACCACGTGTTAGGGCACAAATGGTAGGCCAAGTAACTGCTTTTGAAATCTCTACTACTGAATTAAAATCTCCTGGAGAAGAAACTGGAAAACCTGCTTCTATCACATCTACCCCCAATGCTTCAAGTGCTTTTGCCACCTGAATCTTCTCCACAGTGTTTAACTGACACCCTGGGACTTGTTCCCCATCTCTTAATGTAGTGTCAAAAATAAAAATTCTTTCCATTGAATAATTTGTATTGTTTATAACGAAAAACCTCTCTTACTATAGGAAGCAAGAGAGGTTTATTTATTTCGATTATACACACCAGACTTACTTCCTATTACTACGTAACAGAATAATAATGTCTAATATGATAATAATGTTTTTCATTTTATAAGTATATCGCCTTAATTGGTTGCAAATTTATAGCAATTATTTTATATAACAAACAAATTAACAAAAAAAATGCATTAATTTCCAGCAGAAGTACGCTTTTTATTCAGTTCCTTCTTTATTTCATCAGTTTATTTAATATCTCAATAAAGCGTTTTTGGGCAAGGGGTTGTTTGTTTTCTTGAAAATTTGCGTATGCTTCATGATAATCACTAAAAATATCATCTATAATATCTTCTAATGCAGGTTCTTCGTTTACTACCCTTCTCACTGCAAGACGACGATAATACTGCACAGCTTTTAATTTTTCCTCATATTGGTCTGGTTTTTCCATCTCTATAAGATGTTCACTCTGTATAAGGTGATAAAAGAAATGGTAAAATTCCATTCTATCTTTAAACCATGGTAGCAATGGTGCAAATACCTTTTGGTCCAATTTTTGTATTGTCTCTTGTGTCTCTGTCATGCAATTACTTTATTTTTAATTTGTAACTCCAAACTCCTAACTTTTTTAACATTGCAAAGTTAAAAAAATTACACCTTAATATATATCATTTATACATATTTTTTGTAATTTTGCGTGATTTTACAGTTTCAACTATAAATTATAAGACATTGAAGAATAAATTTATCATATTATTACTTGGACTGAGCATTGCGATAGCAAGTTGTAACCAAATAACAGAAGAAGAACAAGATGCACAAATAATACAGGAAATATCAGAAGACAAACTAAACATAGAATATGGTGGCATCATAGTAGATAATTATGATGCAATAGACAAAACCATCTCTTCTGGTACTGCTGTTTCTAATCTTTTCATTAGTGCTGGTGTAGATCCCAAAACTGCTTATCAATTAAATTTTACTCCAGATAGTATTTTCAGTGCAAAAAGAGTAAAGGCAGGTAAAAGTTATACCATTTATCAAACCAAAGATAGTCTTCAAAAGACTGATTATATAGTATATCATCGTTCACTTGTAGAACACGTGGTTTTTGACTTTAAAGACTCATTAGACGTTAGTCTTTACAAAAAACCTGTTACCACAGTGAGCAAAATAGATTCTGTAAAAATAGAAACTTCTATGTGGAATGCTATAGTAGAAAATAATCTTAATCTAGGTCTAGCAGGAGAATTATCAGAAATTTATGCTTGGGTTATAGACTTTTTTGGAATCCAAGTGGGTGATGGATTTAAGGTTTATTATGATGAAGATTATGTTGATAGCACTTCTGTAGGAATAAGTAAAATTCACGCCGCTGTATTTAATCATAATAATAAGGAATATTATGCCTATTATTATAAAAATGGTGATACCGAAGGATTCTGGGACGAAAATGGTAATAGTTTGAAGAAAGCATTCCTTAAAGCTCCACTTAAATTTACACGTATTTCGTCTGGATTTACATACGCACGTAAACACCCTATACATAAGGTAGTTCGTCCTCATACTGGTGTGGATTATGCAGCTCCCAAAGGCACTCCTGTTATGTCTATTGGCGATGGAAAAGTAATTTTACGTGCCTACAAAGGTGGTGGCGGAAATACTGTATATATCAAACATAATAGTGTTTACAAAACTGGTTACCTTCACCTTTCTGCCTATGCAAAAGGTTTAAAGGTGGGAGATCAAGTTAAACAAGGTCAGGTAATAGGTTATGTAGGTAGCACTGGTGCTTCTACTGGACCACACTTGGATTTTAGAGTTTGGAAGAATGGTACTCCTATCAACCCTCTCAAAATGGAATCGCCATCAATTGAGCCTATTCCTGAAAAATACATGCACGAATTTAAAACCGTTAGGGATAGTCTTAATAAAGAGTTAGGCATAACTCCTAATTCCTAACTCCTAACTCCTAACTTTGGTAGAGCATAAAGGACATATTATAAAAATTGAGGGCAACACCGTTACTGTAAAGGTTTTGCAACTTTCTGGTTGTGCTCATTGTGAGGGAAAGAAATATTGCACATTGGCAGAAGCCAAAGAAAAAGAGATAAAGATTTCTGTAAAAGACCCTAGTATATACACTGTGGGAGAAGAAGTAGAAATTATTGCTCACAAAAAACAACTTTTTACTGCTGTATTTTGGGCATACGTTTTACCACTTATACTATTATTTATAGGTGTGGGGTTGGGATCAATTTTGGAATTACCAGAAATACATTCTGCATTAATGGGTTTAATTGCAGTGGCAATGTATTATGTTTTTCTATTTGCAATAAATAAGTATTTGAGTAAAAGTTTAGAATTTAAAATAAGTAAACTTAGATGAATATAATTGTAGTTTCATTAATCGTATTGGGTACCATAGGAATTATAGCAGCGGTGATTTTGTTTTTCGTTGCTAAGAAGTTTTATGTGGAAGAAGATCCTAGGATTGCAGAAATAGAAAACGCACTTCCTGGGGCAAACTGCGGTGGTTGTGGATTCGCCGGCTGCAAAAACTTTGCATCGGCTTGTGTTTCTGCCACCGAACTAGGTGATTTAAGATGTCCTGTAGGTGGAAATAACGCTATGAACGCCATAGCAGAGATTTTGGGTGTAACGGTGGCAGAAACCAAGCCCAAAGTGGCAGTGTTACGCTGTGCTGGCACCTGTGCTGTCCGCCCACGCACATCTCACTACAACGGAGTATCTTCTTGTGCAATAGCCACTGCCACTTTTGCCGGCGAAACTGGCTGCTCTTTTGGTTGCCTAGGATATGGAGATTGTGCTAAGGCTTGTACATTCGGGGCTATTACAGTGAACCCAGAAACTGGATTGGCAGAAGTTGATGAAGATAAATGTACTGCCTGCGGTGCCTGTGTAAAAGCTTGTCCAAAAGGCATTTTGGAGTTGAGATTCAAAGGGTCTAAGAGCAGAAGAATTTATGTTTCATGTGCTAATAAGGACAAAGGAGCAAAAGCACGTAAGGCTTGCTCAGCAGCATGTATAGGTTGTGGAAAATGTGTAAAAGAATGTCCTTTTGGTGCTATTACCCTAGAAAATAATTTAGCTTATATAGATTATAATCTTTGCCGTTTATGCAAAAAATGTGTGGCTGTATGCCCTACAGGTTCTATACAAGCATTAAACTTCCCAGTAATTAAGAAAGATGAAAACATTTAAGATAGGTGGTGTTCATCCACAAGATAAAAAATTAACTGCTCAAAAGCCTATTATTACATTGGCAGCACCCAAGGAAGCTATTTTCCCTTTGGAACAACATATTGGTGCACCTGCTAAACCTATTGTAAATGTAGGTGACAGAGTAAAAACTGGTCAAATGATAGCAGAGGCAGGTGGTTTTGTATCTGCTCCTGTGCATAGTTCTGTTACTGGTACAGTGAGTAAAATAGCAGAATATACAGACCCACAAGGTTTCTCTAAACAAGCCATTTATATCAAAGCAGAAGAAAATGACGAATGGGCAGATGGAATTATCATTTCTGATAAGTTGGAGACCAAGACTTCTTTAGATGCAAAAGAAATTATTAAGAAAATTTCTGATGCTGGTATTGTGGGACTTGGTGGGGCTTGCTTCCCTACTCACGTTAAACTAACTCCTCCTGCAGATTGCAAAATAGATAGTTTAATTATAAATGCTGTGGAATGTGAACCTTATCTAACTCACAACCACAGACTTATGCTAGAAAAAGCAGGTGAAGTAATAATTGGTACTCGCCTACTAATGAAAGCATTAGGTATAGAAAAGGCATACATAGGTATAGAAAGTAACAAGATGGACGCAGTGAATCATTTAAGAGAAACTGCAGAAAAACTTAGTGATTTCGTACACATTATAGAGATAGTTCCTCTAAAAATGAAATATCCTCAAGGTAGTGAAAAACACCTTATAGAGGCTATTACAGGTCGTGAGGTAAAAAGTGGTGCTATACCTGCTTCTGTAGGTGTAGTAGTACAAAATGTAGGTACTGCATTCGCTGTTTATGAGGCTGTTCAGTTCAATAAACCATTGATAGACTTGTTTATGACTGTTACAGGATCTAGTATGACAGAGGGTGGCAACTTCAGAGTACGCATGGGTACATCTATGAAAGAAGTGCTTGATATGGTTGGTGGTATTCCTGCAGATGCAGAAAAAGTGATTGGCGGTGGTCCTATGATGGGACGTTGTATCTCAAATATAGACACTCCTATTACAAAAAGAAGTTCTGCAATTCTTTGTCTTGAAAAGCAAAAAACAGTACGTGAAGACGTTCTAGACTGTATTAGATGTGGTAAATGTATGGGCACTTGCCCAATGGGTCTAGAACCTTACCTTCTAGCAAAACTTACAGAGATTGAGGATTGGAGCGAACTAGAAGAACATTATATAATGGACTGTATAGAATGTGGTTGTTGTACATTTACCTGCCCTTCTCACAGACCTTTGTTGGACTATGTCCGTTATGGAAAATTTAAAGTTGGAACAATAATTCGTAATAGAAAATGAGTAATTATACTGTAGCACCTGCTCCACACGTTCATGGAGGCGATTCTGTAAAAAAGAATATGCTTAATGTTATCATAGCATTAATGCCTGCTTATTTAGCTGGGTGTTGGTACTTTGGTATCGGAGCATTAATAGTTTCATGTGTGGCAATGGTTTCATGTGTTGCTTTTGAATGGTTTATTTCTAAGTTTATACTAAAGAAACAACCACAAATAAATGACCTTTCTGCACTTTTAACTGGTCTTTTATTAGGAATGAACTTACCTTCTTCACTACCTTGGTGGATGGTGATTGTAGGTTCACTTGTTGCCATAGGCATAGGAAAAATGTCTTTTGGGGGACTTGGAAATAACCTTTTTAACCCTGCATTAGTAGGACGTGTATTCTTACTTATTTCATTCCCTGCTGCTATGACTACATGGCCTATTCCAGACCAACTTTCATTATTTGGTTCTGTTGATGCACTTACAGCAGCCACTCCACTTGCGTATATCAAACAAGGTATATTTACCACATTTACAGAGGCAGACATGATTCTTGGTAATATTGGTGGTAGTTTGGGTGAAACATCTAGTATAGCACTTATTTTGGGTCTTATCTATTTGCTTGCCACTAGAACCATTACATGGCATATACCTATAAGTATTATAGGTACTGTATTGATTTTCACAGGTATTATGCACGGCATAGACCCATGCACATACGCATCTCCACTGCTTCATATCACATCTGGTGGTCTTCTGTTGGGCAGTATTTTCATGGCAACAGACTATGTAACCTCACCTATGACCAAGGTTGGTCAATTAATTTTTGGAGCTGGCATTGGAATCATCACTGTCGTTATCCGTCTTTTCGGTTCATATCCAGAAGGTATTTCATTCGCCATTCTTATTATGAATGCCGTTGTACCATTAATTAACAGATATATTCGTCCTAAACGTTTCGGAGCAAAATGAAAAAGATAGAATCTACATTTATAAATATGTTAGCATCACTGCTAATAGTTTGTCTGGTTTCTGCTGGACTTTTGGCAGGTGTATATGAACTAACCAAGGCTGACATTGCGTTAGCAGAAAAAAACAAACAAGAAAAAGCACTTAAAGGTGTACTTCCTGAGTTTGATTCCATAGAAACCGATAGCATTAATGGTTCTCCTATATTCAAAGCGTTTAAAAATGGAGAATATGTTGGAGCGGCAACTATAGCTAATGCAATGGGGTTTTCTGACCTAATTATAGTGATGGTTGGTTTAGACAAGTCAAATAATATAGTTAATTATGAGGTGCTTTCTCAAAAAGAAACTCCTGGTTTGGGAACTAAGTGTGTAGATTGGTTCAAAAAGCAAATCAATGGTAAAAGTATAGATACAGATTTTAAGGTAACTAAAGATGGAGGTGATATTGATGCCATTACTGCTGCAACAATATCTTCTCGTGCATTCCTTAATGCTGTCAAAAATGCAAAAAACAACTTTACAGGAGATACTGATGCAATTACATCTGCAACAGAAGTAGAATAATTAGGAATGAGGAATGAGGAATTATTTTTTTAACTCCTAACTCCTAACTCCTAACTCCTAACTTAAATAAGTCCTAATTAATTTGACATGAAAAAATTACAGATATTATTCAACGGCATTTTAAAGGAGAACCCAACGTTCGTTCTTTTACTTGGTATGTGTCCAACACTAGCAACTACCACATCTGCTATCAACGGCATGGGTATGGGTCTTGCTACTGCATGCGTGTTACTATGTTCTAACACTGTGATCTCGCTAGTAAAAAAACTTATTCCAGACAGTGTGCGTATTCCAGCATACATAGTCATCATTGCTTCATTTGTGACAATAGTTGAATTATGTTTAAAGGCATGGGCACCTGCTATTTCTGAAAGTTTAGGTTTGTTTATTCCACTTATTGTGGTAAACTGTATAGTACTTGGTCGTGCAGAAGCATTTGCTGCTAAAAATTCAGTTTTGGATTCTGCTCTAGACGGTTTAGGGATGGGACTTGGATTTACACTTTCTCTAACAGTGATAGGTTCTATCAGAGAATTTCTAGGAAGTGGCAATATATTCAACATCAGCATATTCCCAGAAGATTATGGTATGCTAATATTTATATTGGCTCCTGGTGCCTTTATAGTATTAGGTTTATTAATGGCAACTATTCAACACCTTAAAAACAAATAGATATGAGTTACTTTATTATATTTATTTCTGCAGTTTTTGTAAATAATATTGTGCTATCTCAGTTTCTTGGGATTTGCCCTTTCCTAGGTGTATCTAAAAAATTGGACACTGCCATGGGTATGAGTGCTGCAGTTTCGTTCGTAATGGTATTATCTACCCTATGTACATTCCTTATAAATAGTTATGTTTTAGTTCCATTAGGAATAGGATTTATGCAAACTATAGTTTATATCCTTGTAATAGCAGCCTTAGTACAAATGATAGAGATTATCTTAAAAAAGATTTCTCCTGCACTATATCAGGCTTTAGGTGTGTTCCTACCACTTATCACTACCAACTGTACCATTTTAGGTGTAGCTATTCTAGTCATTCAAAAGAATTTTTCGTTATTAGAAAGTTTATTCTTTGCATTTTCCACTTCTATTGGTTTTGCACTTGCACTAATTCTTTTTGCTGGCTTAAGAGAACAATTACGCTTTTCTTCACTTCCAAAAGCAATGCAAGGCACTCCAATTGCTCTTATTGTGGCTGGAATTCTTGCCATGGCGTTTATGGGATTCTCAGGGGTTGCGTAGCAATAGTTAGGAGTTAGGAGTTAGGAGTTAGGAATTGCTGTGCAAGTGAGAGCAGAACTAAGCTTGCTTAAGTTATGCCGAGCGCAGCCAGCAATCATGAGGTGTGAAGCACCGAATAATTAGGAGTGAGAATGTACATCACTTAATTCTGACCCCGTAGGGGTCTGTCTTTTTTGTAGGCAGGTATCAGAGGGCATAGCCCGGCGATGCCTGTATTAATAATGAGAATATTTGGCACCCCCGTAGAGGGGTGCGTCTAAATAAAAAAGCAATGGAAAACATATTAAAATATTTCAAAGGGCTGAGTGAGGAACAAATCTCACAATTTAAACAATTGGAGGCTCTATACACAGATTGGAATTCAAAAATCAATGTTATTTCTCGCAAAGACATTGACAAACTATACCTTCATCACGTGCTACACAGCATGGTGATTGGCAAAATTTTGCCATTCCAAGACGGAAGCAAAATCATAGACATAGGCACAGGTGGTGGTTTCCCTGGTATTCCACTTGCTATACTTTTCCCAAACTGCGAGTTTACCCTACTCGACTCAGTTGGCAAAAAGATTAAGGTTGCATCAGAAGTAGCAAATGCAATTGGTCTAAAGAATGTTACATTCGTAAACGATCGTATGGAAAACGAAAAAGGACTTTATGACTTTGCAGTGAGCCGTGCTGCCATGAACTTGACAGACCTTGTAAAAGTTTGCAAGAAAAACATTAGCAAAACCGACCGAAACGCCCTTCCAAACGGCCTTATCTGCCTAAAAGGTGGTGAAATGACAGAAGAACTTAAGCCATACAAAAAACTAGCCTCTGTGTACGAACTTACAGAGTTCTATTCAGAAGAATACTTCAAAACCAAAAAAGCAGTATATCTACCACTAAGGTAATTAGGAATTAGGAATTAGGAATTAGGAGTTAAAGCCACGCACCCGAGCAAAGCGAGGGTGTAACATTATAATTACCAACATGAAAATCAAAACATTTATAACCAACCCGCTTCAAGAAAACACATACCTGCTAATAGACGAAGAGTCTAAAGAGTGTGTGGTGGTAGATGCTGGATTTCTTTTCGACTACGAAGAAGAGGAATTTTGTAAATATTTGGAAACAGAAGGATTGAAACTTACTCGCATACTAAATACCCACATGCACCTAGACCACTGTTTTGGTAATGATTTTTTGTATAAACGTTTTGGTTTGAAGGCAGAAGCCAACCAGTTGGAAGAGAAAAACCTTGCTATGATGAAATCATACGCCGAAGTATTTGGCATTCCATATCATGGTGATATACAAGGGCTTAAATCTTACCTAAACGACGGCGATGTGGTAAAATTTGGCGAAACTCAGCTGCAAGTAATCTCTGTACCAGGACACAGCGCAGGCGGAATTGGTTTCTACAACGAAAAAGACGGTGTTTTAATCATTGGCGATAGCCTATTCAAAGGAAGCATTGGCAGAACAGACCTTCCTGGAGGCGATTACAGCACGCTTATTTCATCACTTACAAAGAAAATCATGACCCTACCAGAAAACACAATTGTTTACCCTGGTCACGGTCCTTCTACCACCATCGCCGAAGAAAAAATCTACAATCCGTACTTGTAAAAGAATAATATAAAACCATGAAAAATCTAACTTTAGTCATTCTATTTTTCATTTCTTCAATCATAACATGTAATGCCCAAGAACCTACACAATATACCAAAGCTGTAGAATTATTACAACAAGGCAAACAAGATTCATTAAAAGTTTATTTAGAAAATTGGGAAAATACAGAACCTAAACAAGCAGAAATATATGCTTTATGGTTAAATTACTATTTTTATGAATCAGAGAAAGAGATTGTATCTTTTACAAAAGAAACTCCAGAAAAAGAATCGTTAGCCATCACAGATTCAACTGGAAATACAGTTGGCTATTTTATTTCTAACATGAACTACGATGAAGCTTTGTTACAAAAAGGATATGATAAAATTGATGAAGGTATAGCACTATATCCTAATAGATTAGATTTTTACTATGGCAAAGCAAAATTATTATTTAATTATTCTGATTCGTACAAAGAATGTTTTAATACATTAGAAAAAATCTTTATACAACACAAAAAGAACAAAGGTAATTGGGATTGGACTCTAAATAAACCTTTAGGAATTGAAGCTGATACTACTATTATTAATTCAACACAACATTATATTGTTGCATTTTTAGATGCAGGACAAACCTTATTTGCAGAACAATTAACAGATATAGCACTAGAAATTTACCCAAATAACACTATGTATTTAGCAGATAAGGCTGCTATATTATACAATAATGGAGATATACAAGGAGCTTTAAACTCATATTTAAACATTCTTAAAAACACTCCTAACGACTATTTAGTAGTCTTCAATGTTGCATATCTATATGAAACATTGGGTGATTATAAAAACGCTAAAAAGTATTACAAGATGGTAAAGAAATCTAGGGACCCCCAAATATCACAACAAGCAACGGAAGCTCTAGATTACTTAAAAAACAATAAATAGTAAACTAAATAAACTTAACCAGATATTACTTGCACACAAAGAATAAATTGTATACCTTTGTGTATCAATATTTTATTCACTTTTTTATTAACCCATCATTTCTTAGTCAATGATAAAAATACCAAAAGGAATTTCAAAGGAAGAAGTTTACGAGCGTAGAGCTATTATTATAGATAAACTTCAACATTTAATAGGCAGTTCTGTTCGTTGCAAAGCCCTAAAAAATCAACTAGTACATTTCGATTTCTATTCCATAGAAGAAACCGCAACTCATGCTTCTAAAAAGTATGAATCTACTCTAGCAGCACTTAATGTAACTAAAGCAATAAGTAATGCAGCGTATATCCGTAGAGACAAACCTCATTCTAAAAAACAAATTAAAATGCGTTTTAATGAGATTGTAGAACTCTCAGCAGAACTTAAAGACATTGGTTGTGTAAAGATTATTGTTGGACAACGAAGAAACAAAAAGTATGTTCACTATTGTATAACGAAAAAAGACAGTTGAAAATCAACTGCCTTTATATTTCTACCCCAGATTTGCGCAACTCTGTTTTAACCATATTAGAGGTGGACCACATCGCGGGCGGGGATTTCTGCACGAATCGAACTATCCGAGAGTTTTGCGTCTAACTATCCACTGCAAAGGTACAATAATTTTAGAAAATAACAATAGAATTATGGTATTTTTCTTTCAATCAACGATTTATTTGTAAATCAACCTACTCTCTCTTCCCCAAGAGCTAATCACAAGAGAATCTGACACTACCATGGCGGCAGTGGCAAGGGCATCAGCTTCCATACAAGTGGGAGCAATGATAGTGGCACTAAGAATATTATTCACAGCAGGACGACCTGTGCGAGGGTCTATAGTGTGACCTACCATTCCGTCTTCTGTTTGGTAAAACTGTCTGTAGTTGCCAGATGTTGCCACGGCACAATCTGTTACTTCAAGCACTTCAACCACGTTGTTTTCTGTAGTATTTTCTGGTTTGCTCACTCCCACTCTCCATTTTTTGCCATTGGGATTAACCCCAGAAATAACTAATTCTCCACCTATATCTACCATAAAATTTTCACACCCCATAGCACGCAAATACTCTGCAACCAAATCACAACCATAACCTTTGGCTATAGCAGAAGCATCCAACTGAACACGTGGGTCTGATTTCACAACCTTCTCACCTTCTATCCACACCTTTTTATATCCTACAAACTGTTTTATACTATCCACCTCGGCAGCAGACAACCATTGCTTTTCTTCATTTGGTTTAAACCCAAAACCCCACGCGTTTACCAGAGGTGCAACAGTAATATCAAAAGCCCCTTCTGTTAATTCTGAAATCTCCATAGCCTTGGTAAACATATTGATAAACAATGAATCCAAGACTACATCTTCATTAGAATTAATCTTAGAAATCACTGAATTTTTATTAAAAGTGGAAAGTGAATTGTTTACATTGTCCATTACCTCTTTCATTCCCATAGAAAGGTCTTCTGAAGACTGATATGTAATGGCATAATAAGTGCCAAAAATCTTGCCTGCAGATTTTTTGTATTCTGCTCTTTTATGGCAAGAAGCAAGAGTGAGAATTATAAGTGTTGCTAAAAATAGTCTTTTCATTTTTTTTGTATATTTTTTTAGCAAAGGTACACAAAAAATAGTTAACTTTGCAAGATTATAACGGACAATGCACTCATTGTCCCTACAATAATGATTAATCATAATCAATATATACATGTTAACGTATTTATACTTAATCGCAGGACTAGCACTTCTTATAGTAGGTGGCGACTATTTAGTAAAAGGAGGCGTAGCAATTGCTAAACGCTTTAAAGTTCCTTCACTTATTATTGGTATGACTATAGTGGCATTTGGCACTTCTTCTCCAGAATTTATAGTTTCTTGTCAATCTGCTCTACAAGGTCACCCAGAGATTAGCTTGGGGAATGTTGTTGGTTCTAATATCGCAAACATAGGTCTTATACTTGGCTTAACTGCTTTAATCCTTCCAATGGCAGTAAATAGAACATCAGTAAAAATGGATATTCCATTTATGATTTTCTGTTCGCTATTATTTTATATCATCACACAAGACAACTTAATCAGTCGATGCGAAGGAATATTATTGATATCTATAATCATTGCATTCGTATCATATTCTATTTACAAAGGAAAGAAAGAAATTAAACAAGAAGACACAAAAGTTGAAGATACTGATACAAAACCTGAGATGAAAATGATTAGTGCTGTTTTAATGATTATAGCATCATGCGGGGCATTAACTATCGGTGCAAATCTACTTATAGAATCAGCCATTGAGATTGCTAAATACTTCGGAGTTTCAGAAAGAATTATTTCTGTTACTGTAGTTGCATTTGGCACTAGTGTTCCAGAACTTGCCACTTCCATTATGGCGGCTATTAGAAAAGAAAATGATATTGCCATAGGTAACGTAGTTGGTTCAAATATCTTTAATATTTTATTCGTTATTGGTGCTTCTGCTATTATCACACCTATTCAAAATTTCGATTTCAGCACATTCAATTATGACTTCTGCTGGATGATTATTTTTGCAGCAATGTTGGCATTATCTGTTATCCCATTTAGAAATATAATTAATAAAAATAAATCTATTGATAATAAAAATTACTCTACATTGAGTAGATTTTCTGGATTTATAATGTTAGCGTCTTACGCAGCATACGTAATTCTACTTTTACAATAATGGACGAAAAACAAGAAAAAATAGACAAAAGATACATGCGTATGGCATACGTATGGGCAGAGAACTCATACTGTGAACGCAGACAAGTGGGTGCAATCTTAGTGAAAGACAGAATGATAATTTCTGATGGTTTCAATGGCACTCCTTGTGGTTTTGAGAATATCTGTGAAGATGATAATTTCAAGACTAAACCATACGTTCTGCACGCAGAGGCTAACGCAATAACCAAAGTAGCTCGTTCTCACAACAATAGTGATGGAGCAACTATTTATGTAACCACTTCACCTTGTATAGAATGTTCTAAACTTATTATCCAAGCAGGCATTGTGCGTGTGGTATATTCAGAAGAATATCACGTTACTGATGGTTTGGATTTATTAAAAAGAGCTGGAGTGGAAGTTTGTCACCTACCACTAAAAGAAGATGAAAAATAAATATCCTATCATAGCATCATTGGCACTCGCTTTGGGAATTACTTTAGGAGTTATGCTCCCTAGAGAAAATCAGGCTAGTAATTCACTTAATTCTAATACAGAGATTAGTAATACCCAGGTTTCAACTTTTCCTATGGGTAGCAACAACTTTAATAAATTGAATTATTTGTTGTTCTTACTTAAGTCTATGTATGTGGATTCTATCAAAACCGAGGAACTGACTGAAAAAATAATTCCATTGGTTCTAGAAGAACTAGACCCACATAGCACCTATGTGCCAAAAGACGAAGTAGAGATGGCTAATGATGATTTGGAAGGAAGTTTCAGCGGCATTGGCGTTCAGTTTAATATTCAGAACGACACCATTATGGTGGTTGATGTGATTAGTGGTGGCCCTTCTGAAAAGGTTGGTATTCTACCTGGCGACCGCATCATAGAGGTAAATGACAGCAGTTTTGTTGGGAAGGATATAAATAATAATAAGGTTTTAAAGACTCTTAGGGGTAAAAAAGACACCAAAGTAAATGTAGGTATCAAACGTAGCTCTAGTAAAGAGACTCTTTATTTTACCATTACTCGTGGAGATATTCCTGTCAATAGTGTAGATATTGCCTACCCTATAACTCCTAAAATCGGCTATATAAAAGTTAGTCGTTTTGGGGCTAACACATATAATGAGTTTGTTACAGAACTTACTAAATTAAAGAAAATGGGCTGTGAAGAATTTATGATAGACCTAAGATACAATTCTGGTGGTTATCTTCACGCTGCCATAAAAATGATAAATGAATTTCTAGAAAAAGGTGAACTTATAGTATATACAGAAGGTAGAAGTTATCCTAGAGAAGATGCCATTGCCAATGGCAAAGGTATGTTTAAGGATATTAAAGTTTACGTTCTTATAAACGAATGGTCTGCTTCTGCAAGTGAAATTTTTGCTGGTGCAATACAAGACCAAGATCGTGGTGTTATTATTGGCCGTAGATCCTTTGGGAAAGGACTAGTCCAACAACAAATGCCTCTATTAGATGGTTCAGAGGTGAGACTTACTATTGCTCATTATTATACCCCATCTGGCAGAAGCATTCAAAAACCATACGAGGGTGGTAATTTGGAAGAATACGAAAAAGACATCTTGAACCGCTACGAACATGGTGAATTTTTCTCTTCTGATAGCATTGTTGCAAGCGATAGCATTAAATATTACACAAAAAATGGACGTGTAGTTTATGGTGGTGGCGGTATTATGCCAGATTATTTTGTTCCACAGGATACCACAAGTCACACTCCATATTACACAGAGGCACAAAACAAAGGTTATATTTATAGTTTTGCCTTCCAATATTCAGATAAAAACAGAAGTACTCTAAAGAAATTCAAAGACTACAATGAGTTGTGCGACTACCTAGACAAGGAGAACATCAATTTGCAGTTTTATAAATACGCAGAAAGCAAAGGCTTAACATCTGAAACTGCTGGTCAAACAGAATGTGCAGATGAGATTAATAATATCCTAAAGGCTTATATTTGTAGAAATATCATTGGAGACAAGGCGTTCTACCCTATACTAAACTCAAGAGATGAGACTATAACTAAAGCATTGGAGGTAATGATTAATTAGTTAGGAGTGAGGAGTTGACGCGGTCACTGAACTTGTCGAAGGGTGCTTAATCATTGCCGAATGTTGCGAATAAGTGAGAGCAAAAACAAAATTTATTTTGATTATGCCGAACGAGAGCAACTTCAGTGAAGCTAATATGCAGCCATTAATCACGAGCGTAGTGAGTAATTTAACCCTCGTAGAGGGTTTATCTTAATTGTAGGCAGGTGTCAGAGGGCGTAGCCCGTCGACGCCCGTATAAGAGCTCCACCCCCAAGGGCACGCCCGTAGGGGTGCAACCGAGCGATAGCGAGTAATTATATGAGAAAATTATTAGAAAAATATTGTGCAGGCAACGAAGAATTACTTAAAATTCTAATAAGTCATGGCGAGAGTGTAGCTGACAAAGCCAAAGAAATTGCATTACGTCACCCAGAATGGAATATCGACCTAAAGTTTCTTGAAGAAGCCGCACTACTACACGATATAGGTGTGGTGCGTTGCAATGCTCCTGGGATTTATTGTTTCGGTACTGAACCATATATCTGTCACGGCATTTTGGGTGCGGAAATCTTACGTGCAGAGGGTCTTGAGGAACATGCCAAAATAGCAGAACGCCACACTGGTTGTGGTCTTACCCCTACTTCAATAAAAGAAAGAAATCTTCCTCTTCCACTAGATAGAGTGCTTTACCCTATCTCATTAGAAGAACAAATCATCTGCTTTGCCGACAAATTCTTCTCTAAAACACACCTAGGCGAAGAAAAACCGATAGAACGAGTAAAAGCATCTCTTGCGAAGCACGGACAACAGAATATGGAGCAATTTGAGGATTGGTATAGGATGTTTTATTAGTTAGGAGTTAGGAGTTAGGAGTTAGGAGTTATAAAAAAAAGAATGATTCGGTGAATCATTCTTTTTTTATCGATATATTTATTCTAATTACATTTTGGTTGGTACTTGTATTCCCAACAACGACATCGCACTCTTAATCACTTTCGCAACGTTGGCAGAAAGCACTAGACGCATATTTTTAAGGTCTGCATTTTCTTCTTTTAGGATGCTGAAGTCGTGATAGAATTGGTTGTATTCTTTCACTAGGTCGTATGTATAGTTGGCAATTAAAGAAGGACTGTATTCTTTACCAGCTTGCGCCACAACTGCAGGGAATGCAGCAAGTGCTTGAATTAGAGATACTTCTTTTTCTTTAAGTTCAATATCTTTGTTTAACTCAGCTAGAGAAATACCTTGTTCTGCAGCTTTACGAAGCACTGAGCAGATACGAGCGTGAGTATATTGAATGAAAGAACCAGTGTTGCCATTGAAGTCGATAGACTCTTTTGGATTGAAGGTCATGTTTTTGCGAGGGTCCACTTTTAAGATAAAATATTTAAGACCACCAAGACCAATCATTTCGCATATAGAAGAAATTTCTTCTCCTGTAAGACCATCAAGTTTACCAAGTTCTTTAGAAATTTCGGTAGCAGTACCCACCATTTCGTCAACAAGGTCGTCGGCATCTACTACAGTACCTTCACGACTCTTCATTTTACCTTCTGGTAGTTCAACCATACCGTATGAGAAGTGAACTAGGTCTTTACCCCACTCCATACCAAGACGGTCTAGAAGAATAGAAAGCACTTGGAAGTGATAGTTTTGCTCATTTCCTACCACATAAATCATTTTGTCGATTGGGAAATCTGAAAAACGAAGTGTAGCAGTACCTATATCTTGAGTCATATACACAGAAGTACCGTCGGCACGAAGCAGAAGTTTTTGGTCTAGACCTTGGTCTGTCATATCAGCCCACACAGAGCCGTCTTCTTTTTTGAAGAACAAGCCTTTTTCAAGTCCAGAAAGCACTTTTTCTTTACCTACAAGATATGTATCAGATTCATAATAAATCTTGTCGAAATCTACACCTAGGCGTTTGTATGTTTCGTCAAAACCAGCATAAACCCAGTCATTCATGGTTTTCCAAAGAGTGCGCACCTCAGCGTCGCCTGCCTCCCATTTACGAAGCATTTCTTGTGCTTCTTTCATAAGTGGAGCTTCTTTTTTAGCCTCTTCTTCGTCCATGCCACCAGCCATAAGTTCTTTAATCTCAGCCTTATAAGCCTTGTCAAACGCTACGTAATAGTCGCCTACCAAGTGGTCACCTTTTTTACCAATAGACTCAGGAGTAGCACCATTGCCAAATTTTTGCCATGCAAGCATAGATTTGCAAATGTGAATACCACGGTCGTTTACAATGTTGGTTTTCACCACTTTATAACCATTTGCCTTCATAATTTCTGAAAGGCTAAAGCCTAAAAGGTTGTTTCTAATGTGGCCTAAGTGAAGTGGTTTATTTGTGTTTGGTGAAGAATATTCAATCATCACAAGTGGAGAATTTTCAGTTACAGGTTTGAAGCCAAAATTCTCGTCTTTAGAAATATTTTCCAAAAGGTCCACCCATGAATTTGCATTGATAGAAAGGTTCAAGAAACCATTGATTACATTATAATCAGAGATTTTAGAATCATTTTCTTTTAAATATGCACCTATTTCTTCTGCAGTAACAGCAGGATTTTTTCGTGAAATTTTTAGCAGTGGAAAGCACACTAATGTCCAGTCACCAACAAACTCTTTCTTTGTCTTTTGAAGAGTTACTTGCGCATCACCAATTTCTGCCCCGTACAATGCCTGTACTGCATTTTTTACAGATAAAATTAAATCTTTTTCCATAATAAGTTTTATAAAACGTGCAAAGATAGTGAAATTTTTATTTATTTTTGTGATTTTAAAAGGATTTATCAACATGATCACAGAAGACGGTTCTACTACTTTATATAATGAGAAGATTGGGGAATATTATCATTCCACACATGGGGCGATACAGGAAAGTATGCATATTTTCATAAAAGATGGGCTAAATGAATGCTCAAAAGATGAAATTCACATACTTGAAATGGGGTTTGGAACTGGTCTAAATGCTCTTCTCACATTGCTCGAAGCAGAGAAAACAAACAAGAAAATTTACTACCACACAGTGGAGCTCTACCCCATTAATACAGAGCAAGTAAAGAGTTTAAACTACGCTGAAATTCTTTGCCCAGAAAAAAAAGACATTTTGTTGAAACTTCATGAGGCAAAATGGGGCGAAAATTCAAAAATTTGCAGTAACTTTGAGATTGTAAAAATTCAGAGCGATTTTTGCTCTTTAGACCTAAAGGATTACAAGTTTGACGTGGTGTATTACGACGCATTTTCACCCGAAAAACAACCAGAACTTTGGTCTTTGGGAATATTTGAAAAGATTTTTTCGCATTGCAACGCAGGAGCTATCCTTACCACTTATTGTGCCAAAGGATATGTTCGCCGAAACTTGCAAGCCGCAGGTTTCACCGTACACCGCCTACCAGGTCCTCCAGGCAAACGCGAAAAGCTTTCAGCAGTTAGGAGTGAGGAGTGAGGAGTTAGGAGTTTGTTGAAATAATAAATTTGAACGCCTCGCGATGAGCGGAAATAGATTTTAAGAAATTATTGACGTTAAGCAAAAGCGTTGTCTGAACGAAGTGAGTTTAGCTTTTGTAGTCAATAATGAGTAAAATCCCGTGAAGAGCGCGAAGTGAAAATTATTATTACAACAACGATTTTAAATAGAAACAACAAACAACTAAATTATAATATCATGATAGTAAAACCATTTAAGGGTATTCGCCCACCAAAAGAACTTGTAGAACAAGTAGCATCACGTCCATACGACGTATTAAACTCAGAAGAAGCACGTGCAGAAGCAGAAGGTAACGAAAAATCTCTTTACCATATCATTAAACCAGAAATCGACTTCCCCGTAGGAACAGACGAACACGACGAAAGAGTTTATGCAAAAGCAGCAGAAAACTTCCAAAAATTCCAAGACAATGGTTGGTTGGTACAGGACGCAGAAGACAAATACTACGTTTATGCACAAACCATGAATGGCAGAACCCAATATGGTCTAGTAGTTTGTGCAGCAGTAGAAGACTACATGACAGGCAAAATCAAAAAACACGAATTAACTCGTAGAGACAAAGAAGAAGACCGTATGAAACACGTTCGTGTAAACAATGCAAACATCGAACCTGTATTCTTCGCATTCCCACACCAAGACGAACTAGATGCTATCGTATCAAAAGTTGTAGCAGGCGAACCAGAATACGACTTCGTAGCACCTGACGGTTTCGGTCACCACTTCTGGGTAATCGACGACGCTGCTACCATTGCTCGCATCACAGAAATATTCGCTGAGTTCCCAGCAATGTATATCGCAGACGGTCACCACCGTAGTGCAGCTGCAGCTCTAGTAGGCGACGAAAAACGCAAACAAAACCCAAATCACGTTGGCGACGAAGAATACAACTACTTCCTAGCAGTTTGTTTCCCAGACAACCAACTAAACATTATAGACTACAACCGCGTAGTGAAAGACTTAAACGGACTTTCTGACGAAGAATTCCTAAAAGCACTAGAAGCAAACTTCGACGTTAAAGAAATGGGTGAAGAAATCTACAAACCAAACGCACTTCACAATTTCTCACTTTACCTAAGCGGTAAATGGTATTCTTTAACAGCAAAAGAAGGCACATACAACGACAACGACCCTATCGGCGTACTAGACGTAACAATCTCTTCAAACCTAATCCTAGACGAAATCTTAGGCATTAAGGACTTAAGAAGCGACAAACGTATCGACTTCGTTGGTGGTATCCGTGGTCTTGGCGAACTTAAAAAACGTGTTGATAGTGGTGAAATGAAAGTTGCTCTTGCTCTATATCCTGTTTCAATGAAACAACTTATCGACATTGCAGATACAGTCAACATCATGCCTCCAAAAACCACCTGGTTTGAACCAAAACTTCGCTCAGGTCTAGTAATTCACAAACTTGTATAAAACAATTAGGAATGAGGACGTACTGATGAACGTCAGTGAATAATTAGGAATTATATTGAACTCCTAATTCCTAACTCCTAACTCCTAACTATTTTTAATTCCTATTAAAAATGAAAAGTCTAGTATCTATATCAGATTGTAGTAAGGAATATATCTTACGCATATTAGATTTAGCAGAAAAATTTGAACAAAACCCTAATAACAAACTTCTAGATGGTAAACTAGTAGCAACGCTATTTTTTGAGCCATCTACACGCACACGCCTAAGTTTTGAAACAGCAGTAAACAGACTTGGCGGTAGAGTTATAGGTTTTTCAGACGCAGCTACATCTAGTTCATCAAAGGGAGAAACCCTTAAAGACACCATAAAAATGGTTAGTAACTATGTAGATCTAATCATTATGCGACACCCTGTAGAAGGTGCTGCTAGATTGGCATCAGAAGTAGCATCTGTTCCTGTAATTAATGCGGGAGACGGAGCAAACCAACACCCTACCCAAACCATGCTAGACCTTTACTCTATAAAAAAGACACAAGGTAAACTAGAAGATTTGACATTGAGCATGGTGGGAGATTTAAAATATGGTCGCACAGTTCACTCTCTTTTAATGGCTATGAGATTTTTTAATCCTAAATTTAATTTCGTAGCACCCAAAGAATTAAGAATGCCTGAACAATATATAGATTATTGTCGTAAACACAAAATCTCATTTAGAGAAATAGAGGATATGAATGATATTCTTAAAGAAACAGACATTCTGTATATGACTCGTGTACAACAAGAACGCTTTACAGACCTAGTAGAATATGAAAAAGTGAAAAACACTTATACCCTACACAATGCCATGCTCGACGGAAGTAAAGATAACCTAAAAATTCTTCACCCACTTCCTCGTGTAAACGAGATTTCAGAAGATGTAGATGATAATCCTAAGGCTTATTATTTTGAGCAAGCTCGCAATGGGGTGTATGCACGTCAAGCTGTTATATGCGATATACTCGGACTTATTTAAAAACTCCTCATAATCCTTAAATAAGTTCTCATAAAAATTCAAATTTACCAAGTTTATGAAAAAAGAATTAGTAGTACGAGCACTAGAAAATGGCACTGTTATAGACCATATTCCAGCCGACAAGTTATTTCAAATAGTAAACATACTACATCTAGATACAATGACAGACCAAATAACTATTGGCAACAACCTAGATAGTAGTAAGTTAGGCAAAAAAGGTGTAATTAAAATCTCTGGTAGATATATAGATCCACAAGAATTTAATAAAATTGCATTAATAGCTCCACATGCTCGCATCAACATTATCAAAGACTATCAAGTGGTAGAGAAAAAAATATGCGAAATGCCAGATGAAGTATATGATGTTCTACATTGCGTAAACCCTATGTGCATCACAAACAAGCAAAATGTTACCACACATTTTCACGTAGTGAACAAAGAAGACCGCACTGTAAAATGCCATTATTGCGAAAGATATATTAAAGCAGAAGACTTTATTTTAAAATAAACAGACATGGGTAAAGTACAATGGAAACCAGGCACACTTATCTACCCTCTTCCAGCACTAATGGTAAGTTGTGGAGAAAACGAAGCCGAATATAATGTATTAACTGTAAGTTGGACAGGAACTATATGTTCAGATCCTGCTATGTGCTATATTTCTGTGAGAAAATCACGTCATTCATACGATATTATCAAACGTAGCGGATGCTTCGTACTCAATCTTACTACAGAAGATATGGCTTTTGCAACAGATTGGTGTGGAGTAAGAAGCGGGAAAGATTATAATAAGTTCTCAGAGATGAAACTTACACCAAAGAAAGCCCAATGCGTTAATGCCCCTATCATAGAAGAATCTCCACTAAACATAGAATGTGAAGTTGTAGAGATTAAAGAATTGGGTACACATGATATGTTTATTGCCAAAGTGGTTAATATTCAGGCAGATGACAAATATATAAACCCAGAAACTGATGCATTCGACTTAGAAGCTGCTAAACTTTTGGCCTATAGTCATGGTCAATATTATGGTTTAGGCCGAAAAATAGGAAAATTCGGTTGGTCGGTTCAAAAAAAGAAATAAAATGAAAAAATTATTTAGTTTATTTATTTGTTTATCAATTATCACTTCTGCTTTTTCACAGTTAGACACTAAGTCTGTGGAAATTTTGGACAAAATGTCTAATACCTACAAAAACTCTACAGGTACAGAATTACAACTTAAAATAGAGTTGGAAGATGCACAAAGTGGCACTTCCAATAGCATTAAAGGCAGTTTGAAAACACAAGGCAAGAGATTTGTTTTGGAAACATCACTTGCAAATATGACATTTGATGGCAAAAACCTTTATGTTTATAACAAACAAGCCAATGAAATTACTGTTAGTGCACCTGCCACAGAAGAGTTAGAAGGCATAGACCCTACTTCTATTATGGGAAGTTATAAAAAAGGATATACCATTACCGCTCCAGAATATAAAAACGAAAATGGTAGAGAAATCGCCATCATAAGTTTATATCCAGAAGATAAAAATGACCCTTTCTTTAAATCTACCATTTCTGTTGATACCAAAACATACGAACCTGTTGGTGTTAGCACACATAATAAAAATGGTATGATTAGTTCAATAAACATTACAAAGCTTAAAACTAACCTAAACTATAAGCCTAACGAATTGGATTTTGATACAACTAAATATCCCAAAGCGATGCTTATAGACTTAAGATAAATCGATATGAGTATAATTAAATGTCTAATTTTAGGATCTGGTCCTGCTGGACTAACAGCTGCTATTTATGCCTCTAGAGCAGGTTTAAACCCTATTGTTTATGAAGGGATTCTGCCTGGTGGCCAATTAACCACAACAACAGATATAGAAAACTTCCCTGGCTATCCAGAAGGCACTTCTGGTGTAGAAATGATGGAAGACATTAGAAAACAAGCACTACGTTTCGGAACAGAAATTCGTACAGGTATTGCAACAGAAGTAGATTTTTCTTGTTCTCCTAAAAAGGTTGTTATAGACGGAGAAACTACATTAGAAGCACACACAGTAATTATTGCCACAGGTGCTTCTGCCAAATATCTAGGTCTTCCAGACGAAGCAAGACTACGCGGTGCTGGCGTATCTGCTTGTGCCACATGTGACGGATTCTTCTACAGAAAGAAAACTGTAGCAGTTGTAGGCGGTGGCGACACAGCTTGTGAAGAAGCACTTTACCTTTCTACCCTATGTAAGCAAGTATATTTAATAGTTCGTCGTGATGTGCTTCGTGCATCTCAAGTAATGCAAGAAAGAGTACTTAACAAAGAAAACATCACTGTACTATTCAAACACCAAACCCTTGGTTTAACTGGCAAATTTGACCTAGATGGTGCAGACCTAGTTAAAAACAAAGGTGAAGAAAATGAAGAAAACGTACACATAGACATAGACGGTTTCTTCCTTGCTATTGGTCACCAGCCAAACTCAAAAGTTTTTGCAGACTATATAGAAACAGACGAACAAGGTTATATCGTAACCAAAAACAATTCTGCTCAAACAAGTGTAGAAGGTGTTTACGCAGCAGGCGACGTTGCAGACCCTATTTATCGTCAAGCTATTACCTCTGCTGGCAGTGGTTGTAAAGCTGCTATTGAGGCGGAAAGATATTTGCTACACCAAGGACTTAAGTAAGTCGAATTAGTTTAAAGGGTGACTTCTTCGTTGTTCACTCCTTTAAACTAATTCTTATATAAAACCAATCAATCTAAGAACAATGAACAATACCCCACATGCGGAAATAATCCGCATTCACACTTCCCAACAAGAATTCTTCGCTACACGTGCTACATACGATATAAAGTTTCGCAAAGCAATGCTTAAAAAACTTTATGCTGCATTGATAAAATGGGAAAAACCACTATGTGAAGCACTTTATCAAGACCTACATAAATCATACGAAGAGGCATTCCTAACAGAAATAAGCATAGTCCTAGGTGAAATAAAAAAACACATTAAACATGTTAGTTCATGGAGTAAAAAAAGATATGTAAATACTCCACTTAAGCTCTTCCCATCTAGTACATATTTGGTACAAGAACCACTAGGAAATAGTTTAATTATAGCACCATGGAATTACCCTGTTCAACTACTATTAAATCCACTAGTTGGTGCCATTTCTGCTGGTTGCACTGCAATCTTGAAACCTTCTCCATACGTAGAAAATGTTTCTACTGTGCTAGAGAAAATGATTAAAGAAACATTTGATGAATCATACATTGCAGTGGTGCAAGGAAATCGTGAAGTAAATAGTCAATTACTCGATTTAAAATTTGATACGATATTCTTTACAGGAAGCCCTTCACTTGGCAGAACCGTGATGACTGCTGCAGCTAAATACCTTACTCCTGTGGTGTTGGAGCTTGGTGGAAAGAGTCCTTGCATTATAGACGAAACAGCAGATATAGAACTAGCCGCGCGCCGCATTTCTTGGGGCAAAACATTAAATTCTGGTCAAACTTGCATTGCTCCAGACTATGTTTTAATACACAAAAGTCTTACAGAAGAGTTTGTGAAACGCTTTAAAACAAACTTAACCAAAATGCACGGCGAAAATGTGCAAAATAGCAGCCACTACGTGCGAATGATAAATACTAAAGAATTCAATAGAGTGTCTTCGTATTTAAAAGATGGAGAAATTCTTCTAGGCGGCAAAACTGACGAACAGGAAAGATTTATAGAACCTACCCTTCTTAAAGTTACCAATCTAGATTCACCAGTGATGAATAATGAAATCTTTGGTCCAGTGCTTCCTATCATAGAATTTGAAGACAAAAAAGAAGCGTTAGAGCTCGTAAACAAAAGACCAAAACCATTAGCATTTTATTATTTCGGAGAAAAGAAAAATGGTTGGGAAGCTATTAGAAAATGTACCTCTGGTGGTGCATGTCTCAACGACACCATTATGCACATCGCAAACGAAAACTCACCATTTGGAGGCGTAGGAAATTCTGGACTAGGTTGTTATCACGGCAAAGATAGTTTCACAGCCTTTTCACACAAACGCACAGTCCTTTACACCCCAACATGGCTCGACGTTCCCTTCCGCTACATGCCGTACTCACTATTTAAGTATATTAAGTTCTTACTATAGATAACAATAATGGTGACCTTGCGGTCACCATTATTGTTATTATCTATTATCTACCTTTTCCAATTGCATATCGTGATTTTGTAATCTATACCAAGCTAGTTCTTCGTACTTGGTGCCTGGGCGACCATAGTTTGCGTATGGGTCAATGCTTATACCACCACGTGGTAGGAATTTACCTGTCACCTCTATATATTTAGGATCCATTAGTTTGATTAGGTCTTTCATTATGATATTTACGCAATCTTCGTGAAAGTCTCCCCTATTGCGGAAACTAAATAAGTAAAGTTTTAGAGATTTGCTTTCTACCATTTTTTCATCTGGAATATAACTGATATAAATGGTAGCAAAGTCTGGTTGAGATGTAATTGGACAAAGACTAGTAAACTCAGGACAATTGAATTTTACAAAATAGTCGTTGCCTTTGTGTTTGTTTTCAAAATATTCTAGCACCTCTGGTGCATAGTCTGTTGGGTATTTTGTATTTGCTGAACCTAATAACATATTGTTTTGGCGTTTTATTTATTTTATAGACGCACACCCTACGGGAGTGCCATTATTTTTTTCTTTTATACAGGCGTTATCGCTATCGCTCAACACCTGCCTATTACACAGATAAACCCCAATGGGGTTATCAACTCCTCACTCCTAACTCCTCACTCCTAACTTTTAATCGCTAAGTACTCTTTAAGTCCTCTATTCCTTAACGTACACGCAGGACAATGTCCACAACCATCACCTTGAACGCCGTTGTAACAAGTTAGAGTTTTTTCTCTGATATAATCTAGTTTACCCAATTTGTCGGCAAGTTCCCAAGTTTGAGCCTTTGTAAGCCACATAAGTGGAGTATGAATTACATACGAATAATCCATTGATAAATTGAGAGTAACATTAAGAGATTTTATAAAGACATCACGGCAATCTGGATAACCACTAAAGTCTGTTTCGCACACACCAGTAACTATATGACGAATATCTTTTCCTTTGGCTAGCACCGCCGCAAAAGTAAGGAAAAGCATATTTCTACCCTCTACCAAACTATTAGGAGCAGTTTTACCATCTGGGATTTCTTCATCTACTTCTATATCAGTTCTTGTGAGCGAATTAGGAGCTAGTTGGTTTAATAAAGCCATATCCAAGATATGATGCTCCACTCCCAATTCCTTGGTTATTGCCTTGGCACATTCTATCTCTTTTACATGACGTTGTCCATAATCAAAAGTAACAGCAACCACTTCTTGAAACTGTTCCAACGCCCAAAAAAGACAAGTGGTAGAGTCTTGTCCACCACTAAATACCACTATTGCCTTTTCTTCTTTTAAAACCTTAGACATAATTATTCAAAAGCCCCCATTTTAAGAGCATTAACTTCTTGTTCTGTTAAGTGACGCCAACGACCGCGAGGCAGGTTATACTTAGTCAAACCAGCAAAATACACCCTATCAAGTTTTTCTACCTTATAACCTAAATGTTCAAAAATTCTACGAACAATGCGGTTACGTCCAGAGTGAATTTCTATACCTATTTCTTTGCGTTTGCCGTCTTTTACATATTCAAGTTGGTCAGCCTGGATAAAACCATCTTCTAGCTGGAAACCTTTTAAGATTTTATCATAATCTTCTTTTTCCAATGGTTTATCAATGCTCACTTGATAAATTTTCTTTTTCTCAAAACGAGGGTGTGTAAGTTTATCTGCAAGCTGTCCGTCATTGGTCAAAAGCAACACACCTGTAGTATTACGGTCCAAACGTCCAACAGGATAAATTCTTTCTGAACACGCTCCGCGTACAATATCTAGTACTGTGATACGTCCACGTGGGTCTGTCACTGTAGTAACACAGTTTTTAGGTTTGTTAAGTAGAACGTAAACTTTTTTTTCTGATTGAACTAATTGGTCATGGAACATTACCTTATCAGAAGGTTTTACTTTGGTTCCCAATTCGGTAACCACTACTCCATTTACAGTGACTACACCTGCTTGTATATAAACATCTGCATCTCTACGAGAACATACGCCTGCGTTAGATAAAACACGATTTAGGCGTATGGTTCCATCATTACTAATTTTTTTCTGCATTTCTTATTTTTTCCTCTAATGCTTTAATTTTTTTCATTAAATCTTCTTGTTCCTTTTTCAGTTTTTCTATATTCTTAAGCATTTCATCTAGGATTGGATTAGATTCCTTACCTAAGTTTAGGAAACCAATGTTATTTTCACGCGTTGCAATAGTGGCACGATTGGCCTCGTATGCACGAATCAATTTTTCTCTTTCTTTTCTAATAACATTGATAGATTTTTCACCTTCTTGTGCTTTGGCTTTTGCCTCAAAGAAAGCATCACAGGCTGAATTAAATTTCTTCCAGATTTGTTCTGAAATCTTATTTGGAACAGGACCTATTTTTTTCCATTCTTTTTGTAAAGCAATGAATTTTTCTGTAGTTGCCTTCCAATTTGTATTATCTTTTAGAGACTCAGCCTTTTCAATAAGTTCTTTTTTAGCTTTTAAATTGGCTGCCAATTTATCTTTGGCAGACTTATAAAATTCACTCTTTGCCAAGAACAAAGCATCACAAGCTGCTCTGAAACGTTCATAGATTTTTGTATTGCTCTTTTTGGGTGCAAAGCCTATTTTTTTCCATTGAGATTGAATATCAAGAACTTGTTCTGTTACTTTTTCCCATTCTTTATATGAATGAATTTTATTAACATCTATAGCTTCTATGGTTTCACAAAGCACAGTTTTCTTCTGAAGGTTTTCTACTTCTTCCTCTTTTTTTGATTGATAGAAAGCAGCATGTTTTTTGTTAATTACATCAGAAGCCTCTTTAAATCTATTCCATATTTCTTCACGATTTTCTCTAGAAACTGGTCCTAGTTCTCTCCATTCAGAATGTAGTGCTTGAAGTTTTTGAAAAGCCACATTTATTTGTTTTTCATCATTTAATTTCTCTGCAGCTTCACAAAGTGCCACTTTGGCTTCTAGATTTTTCTTAAAATCATAATCTCTAAGTTCATTGCTGATTTTTACATAATCATAGAACTTTTCAATTAGCACTTGATATTTTTTTACTAAGTCATTATACTTATTTTTAGAAACTTCGCCAGCTTCTTTCCATGCTTGTTGAAGTTCACGTACTTGAGGGAACAGTTTATCCACATTTTCTGGATTTTCCACCAATTTTGAAAGTTGATCTAGAATTACTTTCTTTCTTTCATAAGCCTTTTCACTCTCTTGTTCGGCATCTTTAATTTGTTGAGCACGAACTTGTTTATATTTCTCTAGAATCTCTTTAAACTTTTCCTCCTCAGGGCATTGGAAAGTCCACGACTCCTCATCATTTCCTGCTTCTAACCATTGTTTTTTACTTTCGCTCATTAATGCCTCTTTTGTTTTGTAAAACAAAGCTTTTAAGCGAGTTATTTCCACACGAGGGTCTTCACCCTTAAGAGATTCTTCAGTTTTAAGGATTATCTCTTCTAAACTGATCATTTTTTCTTCAACTTGTTCCATAGTGCTAAACAAATACTTTACACAAGATGCAAATATAATATTTTTATCGAATAAATACTATTTTTAAGGAGATTTATTTCTGTATTCGGCAAAAAAATAGTAATATTGCATAATTTTTACAAAACATATTATAATTAAATTTTTTTGAACATGAAAGTATTAAAATTCGGCGGAACATCCGTAGGTTCCGTAGAAAGCATTCAGAGAGTAAAGAAAATAGTTGATGCAATGGCAGAGCCAGCCATTGTGGTAGTATCAGCAGTGGGCGGCATTACAGATAAGCTTATAGCTACCACCACTAAAGCAGTCACATCAGACACCACATACACCACAGATTTTGAAAATATCTGTAAAATTCACACCAACATCATCGACGGAGTTGTACCTGCCGATAAACTTACTTATGTAAAAGAACAAGTTAATATTTTACTTGAAGAAGTAGGAACTATTTTGAAAGGAGTTGAAGGAATAGAAAACATATCTAACAAAGATATGGATTTAGTGGTTAGTTATGGTGAAAGAATTTCTTCTATCATAGTGGCTTCTGTACTAGATGCTAAACATTGGAATTCTCTAGAAATAATTAAAACCAATAAAAGTTTAAGAAAAAATGTTCTAGACGCCGACCTTACCTACTCTAATATAGAAAAAGCATATAATAAGGAAGAAAGAGTAGTTATGGGTGGTTTCATCTCTACAGATTCAGAAAGTGGAGAAATTACCAATTTGGGTCGTGGTGGTTCTGACTACACTGCAGCTATAGTGGCAGGTGCTCTTAATGCAGATGCTCTAGAAATTTGGACAGATGTAGATGGATTCCTAACAGCAGACCCACGCATGGTACGTAATGCTTACACCATAGAAGAACTTTCTTATTTAGAAGCAGTGGAATTATCAAACTTCGGTGCTAAGATTATTTATCCACCTACAATTTATCCTGTTTACGAAAAGAATATTCCTTTATACATTAGAAATTCATACAATCCAGAATTTAAAGGAACCAAAATTTCTGGACAAAAAACATCAGAAGAGAAAGCTATTAAAGGTATTTCCTCTATAAATGACACTTGCCTTATCACACTTCAAGGCATGGGTATGGTAGGAGTATCAGGAATTAGTTCTCGCACATTCCAAGCATTGGCAAACCAAGGCATTAGTGTATTCCTAATTTCTCAAGCATCTTCTGAAAATTCTACTACTTTTGCTATTAGAAATGAAGAAGCAGAAATAGCTGTTCAAGCTCTTAAAGAAGAATTTAAAAATGAATTAGATAATGGTGAAATTTGGTCTATAGAACCTAGAAAAGATTTGGCTACTGTGGCTATTGTAGGCGATAATATGCGTCACAACATGGGTCTGGCAGGCAAATTATTTGACACATTGGGAAGAAGCGGAATTAATATTATTGCTTGTGCCCAAGGTGCTTCTGAAACCAATATTTCATTCGTAATTAAACGTAAATACCTTTCAAAAGCTCTTAACGTGTTACATGATGCATTCTTTTTAGCAGATTACCAAGCACTAAATATATTCTTAGTGGGAACTGGTACTGTTGGCGGTAGCCTATTGGAACAAATAGAACACCAACAAGAAAAAATTCTTAAACAAAATAGTGTAAAACTTAATGTTGTAGGTATTACAGATATTAATGGTTCTGTATTTGACGAACATGGTATCGACCTTAAAAACTATCAAGAAATTCTTAAAGAAAAAGGCATTCCTACCAAACCAGAAGATATAAAGAACAAGATTATTGAAATGAACTTGTTTAATTCTGTGTTTGTGGATTGTACTGCTAGTCCTGCTATTGCTACACTATATTTAGACCTACTTCAACACAATGTATCTGTAGTAGCAGCAAATAAAATAGCAGCATCTGGACCTTATGATTTATATGCAGAATTAAAAAATACAGCTCGTAAAAAAGGTATTAAATACCTATTTGAAACCAATGTAGGTGCTGGTCTTCCTATTATTAATACTATGAACAGCCTTATTAATAGTGGTGACCGTATCTTAAAAATAGAAGCTGTACTGTCTGGAACTCTTAACTATATTTTCAACACTATTAGCGAAACTATTCCATTCTCTAAAACAATAGAAATGGCAAAAGAGGCTCGTTTTGCAGAACCAGACCCACGTATCGACCTTAGTGGTACAGACGTAATTCGTAAACTAGTGATTCTAGCTCGCGAATCTGGTTACAAAGTGGAACAAGCAGATGTGAAGAAAAACTTATTCGTTCCAGATAAATATTTTGAAGGTACACTAGAAGATTTCTGGGCAAATATTTCTGAACTAGATGCTGAGTTTGAAGAAAAACGCAAACAACTAGCTGCTGAAAATAAAAAATATCGTTTCGTAGCTACTATGAAAGAAGGTGTTTGTGAAGTAGGACTTCAAGCTGTTAGTGCTTCTCACCCATTCTACGATCTAGAAGGAAGTAATAATATTGTTACCATTCAAACAGAACGTTACTTTAATGATCCTATGATTATCAAAGGTTATGGTGCAGGTGCTAGCGTTACTGCAGCAGGTGTGTTTGGTGATATTATGAGCATTGCTAACATTAGATAATGAAAGTATTTCTTATTATATTTTCATGCCTTGTAATATTTTGTTGTTGCACTCGTCAGGGTGCACAACTTCCATCCAATAAAGGGAATGATAATCCCGTTCAGATGGATATGATGACATATAATAAACTATGTATTGAGGCCGAAAATAATGAAATACAAGCATATCTTGATAGTTCTGATGTCGATTTTATAAAATCTGATGCTGGATATTGGTACAAAATAATAAGTACCAATAATAGTGCAAAAGTAAATAGCATAGTTACCATTTCTGGTACAGTGCAAGTATTAGGTGGCGAAGCTTGCTACCAGTTAGGAGTGAGGAGTGAGGAGTTAGGAATTTCTGTGCAAACGAGTGGAGAACCAAGCTCGCTTGAGTTATCCCGAGTGCAGCCAGAAATCACGAGCGAAGCGAGTAATTATGTTCTAACTTTAAGGCTCGGTAAGCGAGACCATACAAAGGTTTTAGACTTAGCACTTGTTAACACACATGTAGGCGATGAAATTTGGATTGTGTCTCCTTCTTCATTAGCATACGGCATCAAAGGTATAAAAAACTGTATCACATCTAGAACACCTGTTCTATACAAAATAAAAGTATTAAAAACGAATGAATAAAATAAAATATATAGGATTACTAGTTTTAGCCATATTTATGTGTGCTTGTAAATCTGAAAACTATGCACAAAAAAGAAAGGCTGAACAAAAGAAATTTAGTGAATATCAAGAGAATAGAAACCTTGAGTTTTCTACAGATTCTGCTTATTGTTTTTCCTTACCTACTCCATGGCCAGAAAATCTATATTTTGAAACTCATAGGGGCACATATATTAGATTAATTTCTAGAAACGGAGAAAAAAGAACTGCAGAAAATGGTAATACTATAATTTTAAGATACAGAGCATTTAACTTGGATGGTGAAGATTATGGAAGTAATACATCAAACAGAGAGGGTTTTGTGTATGTTTATTCTCCAGATGGTTACACCCCAAGTATAGCATTTATTGATGCGGCTTCTTGCATAAGACACGAAGACAAATTTGAAATGCTGGTAGATTCTAAAGTAGGTACACGCGAACAAACAGAAGATGTTGTTACTATTAGAATCTTTATAGATGAAACTACTATAACTAATTAATTATGACTTTAATCAAATCTATTTCAGGAATTAGAGGTACTATAGGAGGTCCTGTTGGTGACGGACTTAGTCCTGTAGATGTGGTAAAATTCACATCAGCTTACGCAAAAATTATTCGTAAGAGTTCTACAATTAAAACCAATAAGATAGTAGTGGGTAGAGATGCTCGTCTATCTGGTCAAATGGTAGAAAAATTGGTAGTTGGTACTCTTATGGGTATGGGATTTGACGTTGTCAATATTGGTTTAGCATCTACTCCAACCACAGAACTTGCTGTAACTATGGAAGGTGCTTGTGGAGGTATTATATTGACTGCAAGTCATAATCCCAAACAATGGAATGCTCTTAAACTCCTAAATGAAAAAGGTGAATTCCTTAATAAAGAAGAGGGTGAAGAAGTATTAGCCTTAGCAGAAAATGACGACTACGAATATGTTGAAGTAACAGAATTGGGCAAAGAAATCAAAAAAGACTATACAGATAAACATATTGAAGCTGTTTTAGGATTAAAACTAGTTGATATAGAAGCCATAAAAAAAGCAAACTTCAAAGTGGCACTAGATTGTGTAAACTCTGTGGGTGGTATTATCTTGCCAAAACTACTTAATGCTCTAGGGGTAAATACAGTAACAAGCCTTTATGGAGAACCTACTGGCGACTTCCAACACAATCCAGAACCACTAGAAAAAAACCTTCAAGACATTATGTCTCTGATGGCAAAAGGTGAAAATGATGTAGCTTTTGTAGTAGATCCTGATGTGGATAGACTTGCCATTATTTGTGAAAATGGCGAAATGTTTGGAGAAGAATATACTTTGGTTAGTGTAGCTGATTATGTTCTATCTCACACCCCTGGCAATACAGTTTCAAACCTTAGTTCAACTCGTGCTCTTAGTGATGTAACTCGTGCTCATGGTGGAAATTATGAGGCTGCAGCTGTGGGTGAAGTTAATGTTGTAACCAAAATGAAAGCTACTAATGCCATTATTGGAGGCGAAGGTAATGGTGGTGTTATCTATCCAGAAAGTCACTATGGTAGAGATGCATTGGTAGGTATAGCATTGTTCCTAAGTCACCTTGCTCACAAAAATATGAAGGTGTCTGAACTTAGAAAAACCTATCCTGCTTACTTTATTTCTAAACAAAAAATAGAACTTAGCCCTGCTATAGATGTAGATGCTATTCTAAAACAAGTGGAAGAAAAGTTTGCATCAGAAAAAGTAAATACAATAGATGGTGTTAAGATAGATTTTCCAGAAAAATGGGTACACCTAAGAAAATCTAACACAGAACCTATTATACGTATATATTCAGAAGCAAAATCTATGGAAGAGGCTGATGAATTAGGTCAAGAAATTATAAACATAATAGAACAATTAGGATGAAACTAATAACTCCCCAAGGCTATAAAAGCTCTTTAGACACATGGCAAACAGAAAGAGCTATTAAATATTTTAAAGATTTCTTTCAGAGCAACTTATCTGCAGAGTTACGTTTAAGGAGAGTCACTGCTCCCCTATTCGTTTTAACAGGAATGGGGATAAATGACGACTTAAACGGTGTAGAAAGACCTGTTAGTTTTCCTATCAAAGACATGAGTGGTGCTCAGGCAGAAGTGGTTCATTCGCTAGCAAAATGGAAACGTATCACATTAGCAGATTATAATACCGAACCTGGATTTGGCTTATACACAGATATGAATGCCATTCGTGCAGACGAGGAACTTGACAATACCCATTCACTTTACGTAGATCAATGGGATTGGGAACTTGTTATCGACGAAAAAGATCGCAATCTAGAATATTTAAAAGAAGTTGTTCGCAGAATCTATGCTGTTATTGTTCGTAGTGAATATGCTGTATATGAAATGTTCCCAGAAATCAAGCCACAACTTCCAAAAGATATTTTCATGATACATTCAGAAGAACTACTTCAAATGTATCCCGACAAAACTGCTAAAGAAAGAGAAAACCTTATCACAAAAAAATACGGTGCTGTATTTATTATGGGTATTGGTTCAAAACTTTCTAATGGTGAAAAACATGACGGTAGAGCTCCAGACTACGACGATTGGAGCACTCCAAACAGTGATGGTTTTGCTGGTCTGAATGGTGACATTCTAGTTTGGGATAATATTTTAGACCAAGCCCTAGAGCTTTCATCTATGGGTATAAGAGTAAACAAAGAATCTCTAGAAAATCAATTAACACTTACTGGTCAAGAAGCACGCAAGCAGTTTTATTACCACAAACGCCTACTAGAAGGCAGCCTTCCTCTAACAATGGGTGGTGGTATTGGTCAATCTCGCCTATGCATGTTTATGCTTAGAAAAGCTCACGTTGGCGAAATCCAAGCATCAATTTGGCCAGAAGAAATGCGAAAGAAGTGCAAAGAAAATGGAATTAATCTATTATAAAAAGTAATGCTAACCAATCGGTTAGCATTTCTTTGATAGAGGTCCCAGCGAGAATCGAACTCGCAGCTAAAGAACCGGAATCTTTTATTTTATCCATTAAACTATGGGACCAAATATTGATTCCATATATTTCTATATATTATATCTTAAAGGAGTGATTTTTAGGCGTCCTTAAATTAATATATTGCTTTTTTGCCTGCTAGAAGAGTATTCTTCATTAAAGAACAAATAGTCATTGGTCCTACGCCGCCTGGCACTGGAGTGATGTATGAGCATTTTGGTGCTACTTCATCAAATTTTACGTCACCAGTAAGTTTGAAGCCAGATTTGGTATTTGCGTTAGGCACACGAGTAGTACCAACATCTATAATCACAGCACCTTCTTTTACCATATCCGCAGTAACAAAGTTTGGAGAACCTAGAGCTGCAATGATAATGTCTGCCTTTAAGCATTGTTCTTTAAGGTCTTTGCTATAACTATGGCAAACAGTAACAGTAGCATTGCCAGGATATGCTTTTTGCATAAGAAGTTGTGCAACTGGTTTACCTACAATATTACTTCTACCAAGAACCACAACGTGTTTACCTGCAGTTTCAATATTGTAACGTTTTAGAAGTTCTAGAATGCCAGCAGGAGTTGCTGAAACAAAAGCAGGAAGACCAATAGAAGTACGACCTACATTGATTGGGTGAAAACCATCTACATCCTTCTTATAATCAATAGCTTCAATTACTTTTTGTTCAGAAATATGTTTTGGAAGTGGAAGTTGAACTATAAATCCATCTACATCATCATCATTGTTTAACTCTTCGATGCGTGCAAGAAGTTCTACTTCTGTTACATCATCTTCGTAACGAATTAAAGTAGATTTAAACCCACATACTTCGCATGCTTTACATTTTGCAGCTACGTATGTTTCACTACCACCATCGTGACCTACAAGAATAGCCACAAGGTGTGGTTGTTTTTTGCCTTCTGCCAATAATTGTTTTACTTCTTCTGCAATTTCAAGTTTTATATCATCAGCAGTTTTTTTACCATCAATTAAAATCATATAATGTTTTGTTTAGTATATTCAACTCCTAACTTCTCACTCCTAACTCCTAACTTTTATAATGCTATCTACGTATTTTTGGAAGTTTACCACCATTATTTTGAACCATACGCATCATTTTACGCATATCATCAAACTGTTTAATAAGTCTGTTTACCTCCTGAATACTTCTACCACTACCATTTGCAATACGTTGTTTACGAGAAGAGTTAAGTATTTGTGGATTGGTACGTTCTTCTGGGGTCATAGACTGAATTATGGCTTCAATATGCTTGAATGCATCGTCCTTTATATCCACATCTTTTAGGGCTTTACCTACTCCAGGAATCATACCTAGAAGGTCTTTCATATTACCCATTTTCTTGATTTGTTGGATTTGATTAAGGAAGTCGTCAAAACCGAATTGGTTTTTAGCTATCTTTTTAGAAAGTTTACGAGCTTCTGCTTCATCATATTGTTCTTGAGCACGTTCCACGAAAGAAACAATATCACCCATACCCAATATACGGTCTGCCATACGTGCTGGGTGGAAAGCATCAATTGCTTCCATTTTTTCACCTATACCAACAAATTTAATAGGTTTATTTACCACAGAACGAATAGAAAGAGCCGCACCACCACGAGTATCGCCATCCAATTTGGTAAGAATAACACCTGTAAAGTCTAGTCTATCATTAAATTCTTTTGCAGTATTAACAGCATCTTGACCTGTCATTGAATCTACTACAAAGAGAATTTCATTTGGATTGATAGCCTCTTTTACAGCAGAAATTTCTGTCATCATTTCTTCATCTACAGCCAAACGACCAGCAGTATCGACTATGACCACATCATTTCCATTTTTCTTGGCCTGAGCAATAGCATTTTTAGCAATATCAACTACGTTCTTACTATCTATTTCGCTATAAACAGGCACTTTAATTTGTTCGCCTAAAACTTTTAATTGCTCAATAGCAGCAGGACGATACACGTCACAAGCTACCATAAGAGGGTTTCTACCCTTTTTAGTTTTAAGCATATTAGCAAGTTTTCCTGTAAAGGTAGTTTTACCAGAACCTTGAAGACCTGCCATCAAAATGATGCTAGGAGAACCTTTGAGTTCTAGGTCTGTATGAGTTCCACCCATAAGTGCAGCCAACTCATCATGAATTATTTTAACCATTAACTCGCTAGGTTTAACAGCGGTTAATACGTTCATACCAAGAGCTTTAGCCTTAACATCATCTGTAAATGTTTTAGCTGTTTTATAATTCACATCAGCTTCTAAAAGTGCTTTTCTAACATCTTTTAGAGTCTCCGCCACATTAATTTCGGTGATTTTACCTTCACCTTTAAGTATTTTAAAAGAACGCTCCAAACGTTCGCTAAGTGATTCAAACATAATTCTAAATAATTAGGAATTAATATAAAAAGTTAGGAGTTAGGAGTTAGGAGTTAGGAGTTTATATAATTCCTAATTCCTCATTCCTAATTCCTAATTAGAAATAGCTGCTTCCGTCAAAGCAATGAGTACAAATCTTCTCCTTAGGTAACCCTATCGCTTTAACCAAAGCATCAACAGTATTAAAACGAAGAGAAGTTAAACCAAATCTCTTACGTATTAATTCTACAAGTTGTTTATGTTTATCTGAATTTGGATCTACATATTCTGGTAGATTCTTATCGTGAGCACCTTCTAATTGTTCTATATAATAACGAGTAATTAACTCTAAGTCATTTTGGGTAGAAGAGAAATTTAGATAACGACAAGAATAAATCATAGGAGGACAAGCTATACGCATGTGAATTTCCTTTGCACCATAATCATACATCATATCCACATTACCTTTGAGCTGAGTACCACGAACAATAGAATCATCTAGGAATACTACTTTTTTATCTGTTAAGATTTCTCTATTAGGAAGAAGTTTCATTTTTGCTACTAAAGAACGCATAGATTGATTAGAAGGAGTGAAACTACGTGGCCAAGTTGGAGTATATTTTAAAATAGCACGTTTATAAGGGATTCCTTTACCCATGGAATAGCCTATAGCGTGACCTATACCAGAATCTGGAATACCACAAACGAAATCTGCATCTATGTCATCTATTTTGCCAAGTGCATATCCAAGTGAATTACGTACATTTTCTACATTTATGCCCTCATAACAACTACATGGGAAGCCAAAATATATCCAGAAGAAAGAACAAACCTGCATCTTATCATTAGGTTTACGAACTTGTGTCCAACCATCTGCAGTAATTTTAATAATCTCACCAGGACCAATATAATAGTCTATATCGTAATCTAAATTTGGGAATGCATTGGTTTCACTAGAAACAGCATAAGCTCCATCTTTTTTTCCTATAATAATAGGAGAACGTCCCAATTTATCACGAACAGCATAAATTCCATCTTCTCTAAGAATTAATAAAGAGCAAGAACCCTTTATATGTTTAAACATATTTTGAATTCCTTCTTCCAAAGTCTTACCTTCATTAATTAAGGTAGCAATAACCTCTGTTTGATTTGTTTTTCCAGAACTTAATTCTGTAAAGTGATGTCCTCTGCCAAGCAATTCTGCCTCTAATTCTACTATATTATCTATACGGGCCACAGTTACAATGGCCATTTTCCCTAAATGAGAGTGGATAATAATAGGTTGTGCATCAGTATCACTAATTACACCTATACCAGAAGTAGCTCCATCAAATTTATGTAGTCCATCTTCAAATTTAGATCTAAAATAAGACCCTTCAATATTATGAATGGAACGAACCATTCCTTTTTCTTCAGAATATGTAGCCATACCTGCTCTACGAGTACCTAAATGTGAATTATAATCTGTACCATAGAACAAATCTGCTACACAATTTTTCTTACTGATAGTTCCAAAAAAACCGCCCATATATTTAATAAATTATTTCTTAAATTTTAAGAATACAAAAATACATTTTTTATCCAAATTAATCCAAATTATTCATATATTTATTTGAAACAAGATAATTTTTTTCTTTACTAATAATAAAATAAAAAAAGAGCAGAAACGACTAAACGTTTCCGCTCTTTGGGGTGAAAGACGGGGCTCGAACCCGCGACACTCGGAACCACAATCCGATGCTCTGCCAACTGAGCTACAATCACCATCAGTCAATTTTTATTGACGGCACAAAGGTAATACTTTTTTTTTATTCTGCAATAGGAAACAGAATATTTTTTATCAAAAGACGTATTTATAAAATGTGTTTCTTCCTATAAACTCCTAACTCCTAACTCCTAACTCCTAACTCCTAATTCCTAATTAAATTCCCCATCAATCCTTCAACAAACTTATACCCAGGTTCTAGTTCCAAAGCTTCTAGGTAATATTGCTTTGTGATTTCGTAATCTTTTTTATTTTTATAAATATCTGCAATTGTCAAGATTAAGTTCATATAAAGCCAGTTTTCTTTATACAATACTTCATCTTTCTTCATTATTTCCTTTGCCTTCTTATAATAAACTAGAGCCTTATCTTTTGAACCACCAAATGCCCTTGGCATATAATTCATTATATTACCATACTGTATAAGAGCAAAATGATTTAAAGAATCTTGTTTTATGGCAGTTTCACCATATTTCATACTTTTAAGACCAATGAATGGAGCTTTGAAAGGTGTAATACCTATTTCATAAGCCACAAAAGCTGCACTATACGCATTAGATGTAGCAGTTTTTCCAGAGTTCTCAACCAATTTTTCTAAATTATCTTTTGCTATATCTAAATAATATTCAGCTTCTTCTTTTTTCTCTTTTTTCTTACTTATTGCCCAAGCAATGTACCCATATTGATAATTTAAAAGTTCCCATTTTTGCTGAACTTTAAGATTTCCTTTTTCCAACTCCACTTGCAGACTATCTATTATGATTTTCCAATGATTCATATCTTTATTAACATATGAATTATAAATAGTCCTACTAACATTATCTGCATAAGCAGAAAAACTAAAAATGGATAATATGGTGAATAATATAAATTTCTTCATTTTATATAGGATCAACATCTATTATAACAAAAACAGACGGAAAATTAGTTTTTAATTTCTCTATTGATTTAATAATTCTTCTTTTTGATTCACTCATAGACTGCTCCACAGGCAGTTTCAACATTAGTTTCTGAATATGAAGTTTCTGAACTTTGGAAACTGGAGGTTTATCAGGACCTAATAATTGGTCACCAAAGTTAGCAAATAAATCTTTATACAAACTACCTACTGCCCTATAACAAATGTTATAATCACTTGATTTAACATAAATGTTTATAATTCTGACAAAAGGAGGATAAGAAAACATTTGTCTAAGCATAGTTTGCTTATCATAAAACAGAGAATAATTATTCTGAATTATAGCAGGCATTATAGAATGTTCTGTCTGAGCTGTTTGAATCAAGACCATGCCACGTTTGTTTCTTCTTCCTGCCCTACCCGATACCTGTACCAATATCTGAAAGGCACGTTCATCTGATCGGAAGTCTGGATAATTCAGCATATTATCAGCATTAAGCACCCCTACCAAACCCACATTATCAAAGTCTAGTCCTTTGGCTATCATCTGAGTTCCTACTAATATTTTTATTTCACCAGAGGAAAAAGCATTAAGTATCTTGTTATAAGCATGTTTACTCTGAGTGACATCTGTATCTAGGCGTCCTGCCTTATAGTCTGGAAATCTCTCTTCCAATTCTTCTATTACCTTTTCTGTGCCAAAACCTTTGTCTTTGAAATCTTCTGTCCCACATTTGGGGCAAATATTAGGCACAGGTATTTTATACCCACAATAATGACAAGAAAGATAATTTTGATATTTATGATAAGTTAAACTCACATCACAATGTGGACATTTTGGCACCCATGCACATTGCTTACACTCAATGAAAGAAGAAAAACCACGCCTATTTTGAAATAATATTACCTGTTCGCCTTTTGAAAGACATTCTTTCATTTTTTCTAGCAAAAGCCATGAAAACATAGATTTCATCCTATTTTTTATGAAAGCATCTTGCCTATCCAAAACTATTATTTCTGGTAATTCTACATTTCCATATCTAACATTTAGATTAACTAACTTATATTTTCCTGTTTTAGTAAGGTGATATGATTCTACAGAAGGCGTAGCAGAACCCATTAAGATCCCTATTTTTAATTTATGAGCCAACATTAATGCCACATTTTTGGCATTATAACGTGGAGCAGGTTCGGTTTGCTTATACGAAGGCTCATGTTCCTCATCTACTATAATTAATTTTAGATTGGTAAATGGAAGAAACACGGCCGAACGCACACCTAAAACCACCTTAAATCTACTTCCTATCTCATTATAAATTTCACCTCTCTCTGAGTCTGAGAGTTTTGAATGATAACTAATTAAATCATCACCAAAAACTTGAGATAGTCTATCTGTAAGTTGTGTGGTTAAGGCAATTTCTGGAACTAAATATAAGACTTGACCACCTTTTTCTATTACTTCTTGGATTAATTTTATATAGATTTCTGTTTTGCCAGAAGAAGTAACACCATTTAACAGAACTGGTTTGTTTTCTAGAAAACCTGCTTTAATTTCTTCTAAAGCCTGTGATTGTGCAGGTGTTAATTCACTTGCAGATTTTGTAGAAAATATTGTTTTAAGCCTACTTTTCTTCTTATATTCTAGAGTAAATACTCCGTTTTTGACCAATGTATTAAATGCACTTAAACTCTCGTTTTCTAGTAGTGTAGATTTTAAAACATCGCCCATGAGGGCCAATTCATCATATCTTGCAAGAATAGAAAGAGCCTGAGAAGTATTTCTTTTTGGCAGAATATCTGTTTTGATTACGTATGCGTCTTTTAATTCTGTTAGAGTATTTTTTGAAAGAGCCGATGGCAATGCATTTTTCATTACATCAGACAGACTACAACAATAATACTCTGCCACCCATTGCCAAAGTTCTAATTGATATTGAGACACAATAGGCTCATCATCAAGCACCTGCAAAATATCTCTATAATTTATCCCTTCTTTTACCTCAGAAGTCAAAGAATGCACTATACCAATATATTTTCTATTCTTACCAAGTGGCACAAGCACACGCTTTCCAGCAGAAACTTGTCCCTGCATCTGTTGTGGCACTTTATAAGTATAAATACCCACATTAAGTGGCAATATTATATTGGCGTAGTTTTGCAAAACTTTATATATTTACTAATCTACAAAGTTAAACATTTTATTTAGTTACTTTGCTATTGTGTCGATATAATTGGATTGAATTTACAGTATTGTGCCAAATGCTATAAAAACCACCTGCTACAGCACAAATTGGGTCCATAAATGTGTATGCAAGCCAAATAACGAACACAGTATTTTTTTGTCCTAGTGCTTGACCTGCACTTATTTGGTCTGCAAATGCTTTACCTATACGACGCCCTATAAAAAACTGAAACAAACAAGCTGTTGCAGTGATAATTAAAATACCAACAACTGTGTAAATATCTATTTGAGTATTTGCAAATGCCCTACTTGCAGTGGCCATAGCTAGTCCCAAAGCAACCATCCAAAAATAAAACGCCAAATCCTTTATTTGAGTGATTTTCTCTCTCAATTTTGGCAAATATCTACTTGTCAATCTAGCTAGAATAAGCGGAATCATAAGCACAGGACACACTTGCTTTACTATACTTACAAATGTTTCTGTAAAACCTATTTCATTTTTCATAAAAAGAGGAATAAAAATAGGTGCAATCACAGCAATTGAAAGATTGATAAGTATGTTGTACATAAGTAATGTGGCTGGATTTCCCTTTAGTTTTTCAACTATTTCTACAGACGCTGTTGCCGTTGGACAGATAAAACAAGCCAAAAGACATTCTATTAACAGAAACCAATTGGAATGCGGCAAATATCTCAAAACTAAAGAAAGTATTCCTACCATTCCTACTTGAAACAGCAACAAATAGCCATGCCATGGTCTCAGACGTAGTTGTTTGAAATCTACTTTACAAAAGGAGATGTAAAGCATACAAAAAAGTAATAATGGCTGCAATATCTTAATGGCACTATTTATATCTGATTTTACTTCTTCAGGTAAATTTAATGCATGTGCCACTATGTAGGCCAACACTCCTAAAGACATAATGATAGGAAGAGACCAATTTTTTATAAATTGAAACATATTCTACTATAACTGTCTGCAAAGGTATAAAAAAGAATTAGGAATTAGTCATTCCTAATTCCTAATTTCTAATTATTCCCTTCGGTCATCAATTCGTCCTAATTAATATTATCCTCCGAAGTCGTCGAAGTGAATCATATCTTTTTCTACTCCTAGGCTGTCTAGTAAGTCTAGCACTGTTTTTGCCATCATTGGAGGTCCACATAAGTAGTATTCGATTTCTTCTGGTTCTTCGTGTTGTTTCAAGTATGTGTCACCCATAACAGGAGCAATGAAACCAGCAGTATATTTAACACCTAGTTTATCTGCTTTAGGGTCTGGACGGTCTAGAGCCAAGTGGAAGTGGAAGTTAGGGAATTCTTTTTCTAGTTCTAAGAAATCTTCTAAGAAGAACACTTCATCGATGGCACGAGCACCATAGAAATAATGCATTTCACGGTCACGAGTATTAAGAGTTTTAAGCATGTGCATAATTTGTGCGCGTAGAGGAGCCATACCAGCACCACCGCCTACCCAAATCATTTCACGTTTGCTATCAAACTCTGGGTGGAAGTCGCCATAAGGACCACTCATAATTACTTTATCTCCTGGTTTTAATGAGAAGATATAAGTAGAAGCGATACCACAAGGTACATCCATAAAGCCAGGACCTTGATCTTTTGGTTTAAATGGAGGAGTTGCAATACGAACAGTTAGTGTTATAATATCACCTTCGTCTGGATAGTTGGCCATAGAATAAGCACGGATAGTTTGTTCTGTATTTTTTTGTTTTAGATTAAATAAACCAAAGTTTTCCCAAGCTGGTACGTATAAGTCACCAATTAAAGAACGGTCAAAGTCTGCATAGTTAATATCGTATTCTGGAATAACGATTTGAGCGTATGAACCAGGAACGAAGTCCATGTGTTCACCTGCTGGAAGTTTAACTTTAAATTCTTTGATAAAGGTAGCCACATTGCGGTTTGAAATAACTTCGCATTCCCATTCCTTAACACCAAGAACTGATTCTGGAACGGTTACGCTCATATTATTTTTAACTTTAACTTGACAACCTAAACGCCAGTTATCTTTAATTTGTTTACGAGAAAAGTGAACAGTTTCTGTAGGTAGGATTTCACCACCTCCTTCTGGCACTTGGCAACGGCATTGGCCACAAGAACCTTTACCACCACAAGCAGATGGAAGGAATACACCTTCTGCAGATAGTGAACCTAAAAGTGAACCACCAGATGCCACTTCTATTTCTTTTTCACCATTTAAAGTCACTTTAACAGGACCAGATGGAGAAAGATAATTCTTAGCTACTAAAAGTAATATTACTAATACTAAGATGATTCCTAGGAAAATGGCAATACTTAAGCCTATCATTTCCATATTTATTGCTAATATCATATTCATAGTCATCTTAAATTTTTAAACCAGAGAAACACATAAATGCCATAGCTAATAAACCAGTTGTGATAAAGGTAATACCTAAGCCACGAAGTGGTTTTGGAACATTAGAATATTCCATTTTTTCACGAATAGCAGCTAAAGCAACGATAGCTATTAACCAACCAATACCAGAACCAAATGCATAAACAGTAGCTTCACCAACATTAACGAATGCACGTTGTTGCATGAAAAGAGAAGCACCCATAATAGCACAGTTTACTGCGATAAGAGGTAAGAAAATACCTAAAGAAGCATACAATGATGGAGAGAAACGTTCTACCACCATTTCTACCAACTGAACTATACCAGCGATAACTGCAATGAATAGGATAAAGCTCAAGAAGCTTAAATCTACACCTTCCATTAAAGCACCTGCTTTTAATACATAGTTTTCTAGAAGATAGTTAATTGGGACTGTAATTAATAACACGAATGTTACTGCAACTCCCAAACCTAACGCTGTTTTTACATTTTTAGATACAGCTAAATATGAGCACATACCTAAAAAGTAAGCGAAAATCATATTGTCAACGAAAATCGACTTAACGAATAAACTTAATAAATTTTCCATCTTTTATAATTTAATTTGTTTGGGAAATTAATCTTGTAACTCTGGATTTTTAGCTCTTTGTGCCCAGATAATACCACCAACTATAATAAGAGCCATTGGAGGCATTAACATAAGACCATTATTTAAATAGCCTAACTCATAGAATGACTCTGGAATCACAGTGAAACCAAGTAATGTACCTGCACTTAATAATTCACGGAAGAATGCTACTACTACTAGAATAATAGCATAACCGAAACCATTACCTAGACCATCTAAGAAAGATTCCCATGGACCATTAGCCATAGCAAATGCTTCTAGACGACCCATTAAGATACAGTTGGTAATAATAAGACCTACATATACAGATAATTGCACACTAACATCGTAAGCAAACGCTTTTAAGCATTCACTAACTATTGTTACTAGAGTAGCAACTACTACCAACTGTACGATAATACGAATACGATTAGGTATAGTATTTCTTAGCAAAGATATTATAACGTTGGCTAAAGCCACGATAATAGTAACAGAGAAACCCATAACTAATGCAGGTTCTGATTGTGCTGTTACTGCCAATGCAGAACAGATACCTAGAACTTGTACGGTAACTGGGTTATTAACGCCTAGAGGCGCTAAGAATGTTGCACGATTTTCTTTTGAAAATAAACCCATGACGCAGCCTCCTATTTATTTAAAAAGTTAACATATTGACCAAGACCATCCATAAGCATAGCATCAACACCTTGAGAAGTAATAGTACCACCAGAGATACCATCTACATAATCTTTTGTGTCATCAGTTTTACCTGGCTTAACAATGGCGATAGAAACGAACTCACCTGCTGCATTTTTTATCTTTTTAGATTTGAATGCATTTGAGAATTTAGGTTTTGCAATTTCGGCACCTAACCCTGGAGTTTCACCTTGGTGAGAGAAGTATGTACCATAAACAGTATTTTTATCTGCATCTAAAGCAATATATCCCCAGATAGGTCCCCAAAGACCTGCACCGCGAATAGGTAAAACATATTTAGATTCGCCATCTACTTCGCATACAAATACCGCCAAATTTCTTTCTTCTAATACTTTATCATTTTCTGCTTTAACATCTAAATCAAAAGCACCAGTTTCTTCTACTACATCACCTGCATAATTAATGATAAGTTCTTCTTTAACATATTTATCATAAAGAGCAGCTGCATCTTCACCTTCATAGTTTACATTAAGAGAAGTAAGAATTTGTTTTTTCTTATCTAATCTCACATTTTCGTCTTGTGTTTCTTTTAAAGCACCAGAAACAAATGCTAGAAGGAATGCAACGATAATAACCATTACCGAAGCATAGATAATTGTATAAGTATTACTATTTGTATTCATAATGATTATTATTTTTGAATTTTAGCACGTTTAGCACGCATTGAAACATTACGTTGAACTACAAAGTAGTCAATAGCAGGAGCTAGACCATTCATTAAAAGAATAGCAAGCATCATACCTTCTGGATAACCTGGGTTTAGAACACGGATTACAATAGCCATGAAACCTATTAGGATACCATAAATCCATTTGCCAGTTTCTGTACGAGCAGAAGTAACAGGGTCTGTAGCCATAAACACTGCACCGAAAGCAAAACCACCTAATGATAAATGATAGTACCATGGTAAATTTGCTACAGGATTATCCAAACCTGCAATATTGAATAAGAATGCTGTTAAAGCACCAGAAGCAAAGATAGAAAGCATAACCTTCCAACTTGCAATACGAGTTACTAATAAAAGAATAGCACCTAGAGCTATCGCAATAACACTAGTTTCACCGATAGAACCAGGAACAAGACCTATTACTGCGTCCCAAATGCTAGAAGCATTTCCTAACGCATCTGTAATTTGTGCTTCTGAGCCTGTAGAAACAGCAACTTGACCTAGAGGAGTAGCACCTGTGAAACCATCAACAACAGCACCCTCACCTATTCCAAATGTAGAATCTGTGCGAATCCATACGCTGTCACCAGACATTTTAGAAGGATATGCAAAGAATAGGAATGCACGAGCTATTAAAGCAACGTTGAAGATATTCATACCTGTACCACCAAAGATTTCTTTTGCAAAGATTACTGCAAATGCAGTAGCTAGAGCCAAAATCCATAGTGGGCAATCTACAGGAACAATCATAGGTAGAATAATACCTGTCACTAGGAAACCTTCGTGAATTTCTTCACCTTTAAATTGGGCAACTGTAAATTCTATACCTAAACCAACTAAATAAGTAACGATGATTTTAGGTAATACTGCTAAAAGACCATAGAAGAAAATTTCAAAGAAGCTAGTAACTTCATGTTGGCCTATTGATAAATAGTGTTGGTAACCCACATTATACATACCAAATAATAAAGCAGGCATAAGTGCTATTACCACCATAATCATAATTCGTTTAGAATCTACTGCATCGTGGATATGTGCTCCAGATTTAGAAGTAGAATTCGGAACGAATAAGAATGTCTCAAATCCGTCAAAGACAGAACGGAACATCGATAATTTACCTCCTTCTGAGAAAGTAGGTTTAATTTTATCGAGCAAATTTCTTAAAGCATTCATTATTGTAGTTTATTAATTTCTTAACACATTTCTTTTCTTAACATATCTAAGCCTTCGCGAACTATTTTTTGAAGTTCTACTTTTGAAGAACAAACAAATTCTGCTGCTGCGAAGTCTTCTGGAGCTACTTCATATATACCAAGTTCCTCCATTCTTTCTATATTTCCAGAGATAATAGCTTTGATTAGGTATTCTGGATAAATATCCATTGGGAATACTTTATCATATTCTCCAGACATAATCATGTGACGTTCTCCACCCAAAACACGTGCATCAAATGAATATTTACATTTGTTGCGTAAGCAAGAACATAGACCTGATAAGAAAGAACCATTTAAACTAAATTTATTGAAGCGAGGCATAATCCAACCTATTAATTCGTGGGTATCATCACCTTCTGGTAATACAGTTAGTTGAGAAACAAATGGATTTAACCATGCATCTGCAGAAACTTGTGTACCAGACAATGGGTTACCTGCAATATAACGTAGTTTTCTACCTTCTAAAACATTTGCTTTTGCGATAGTAGCTACAGAACTACCCATTACTACTTTGTAATATGCTGGGGTTGCTGCATTTTCGCCACAGAATGCTACTATTTTGGTGAAATCTAGAATTCCTTTATTAACGAAACGACCAATAATAGCTACTTCTTGAGGAGCTATAGTCCACACTATTTCACCACGATTGATAGGTGCTACTTTATTTATTTGAACACCAACGTTGCTAGCAGGATAATCACCTTCAAACTGAGTTACTGTAGCATTTTGAAGTTGAGCAGCCCATGAGCAACCTTTTTCTACTCCCACATATACAGGAGCTATTTTACTAATAGCATTAATACCTGCTTGGAAGTTTGAAACTTCATCTTTTAAAATAAAATCTAGATTTGGTGCCAAAGGAGCTTTGTCAAAAGCTGAAATAAATATAGCTCTAGGAGAATCTGTTGGAGCTATACAAACGTCGTATGGACGTTGTTTGAAGAAAGCTAAGAAACCTGCATCAGAAAGAGAAGATTTAACTTCTTCTGCAGAGCCATTTAAATCAATTGGCTTAATTTCCGCTTGTTCTGCTTTAAAATCATTTTGAACTACGAAATCTAGGATTTTACGTCTTTCTCCACGATTAATTGCTAACAACTCACCACTAACTGGTGAAACTATCTTTAGGTCTGGATTCTTTTTATCTATAAATAAAACAGAACCAACCTTCACCTTATCACCAACCTTAGCCACTGGTTTAGGAGTTATTCCATAAAAACTTTCTGGAGTAAATCCTATTAGGGCTGATTGGGATACGCGGCCATATTCCTCTTTGGCTTGTCCAACCATCTGAATATTAAGGCCTTGCTTAATTTTAATTAAATCTGCCATAAATATTTTTGACGAATAAAAGTTTCATTAAAAAAATTCGCACAAAGATAATAAAATAATTTGGAATTTTTGTATAGAGATGTGAAGAAAAGTTAGGAGTTAGGAGTGAGGAGTTAGGAGTTATACAATAACTGTGTAGGGACAATGCGTGCATTGTCCGTGAAATATTTATGAGTCTGCAGAGAAATAAAGATTGGAATGTATACAAAAACAAATGGTTACCTCGCTCGGTAACCATTTGCCCCATCTTAATTCTTAATCTTTTTCTTACGAAGAAAACTAATATGTCACAAAGGTAATGCTATTTTTCATATCTGCAAAATATTTGACCAATAAATTCTATAAAATAACATCTTTTAACATTTAAACCATAAAATAACACATTTATATATGTGTTAATTATTTGACTTTACACATTATAAATATAATTATTACATTCTTTAGGCGTAGATAATGATTTTTTTATTAACTTTGTGCCAAAATTTAATTCTTATAACTATGAAAGTTTTAAAATTTGGCGGAACATCTGTAGGTTCTGCGACTAGAATGAAAGAAGTAGCTTCTTTGATTTGTGATGGGGATCAAAAAATAGTAGTACTTTCTGCCATGTCTGGCACTACTAATACATTAGTTGAAATAGCAGACTATCTATATAAGAAAAACCCTGTTAGTGCTAATGAGGTAATCAACAAAATGGAACAAAAGTACGCTGCTGTGGTAGATGAGCTTTATTCTAAAGATGAAACCAAAGTAGAAGCTAATAATATATTAAAGGTACACTTCGATTTGCTTCGTAAGTTTACACAAAATAATGTATTCCTTTTGTTTGATGAAAAAATCATATTGGCACAAGGTGAACTTATGTCCACTGCTATGGTAAATCTATATTTACAAGAAATAGGTATTAAATCTGTCCTACTTCCTGCATTAGATTTTATGCGTATAGATAAGAATAACGAGCCAGACCTAGCTTATATTCGTACCAATATCAATAAATCTCTATCTGTATTACCTTCTGATACAGAAATTTATATTACACAAGGTTATATTTGTAGAAATGCTTATAATGAAATAGACAACCTTCAACGTGGTGGTAGTGACTACACAGCATCTCTTATTGGTGCTGCAGTTAAAGCATCTGAAATACAAATCTGGACAGATATAGACGGTATGCACAATAATGACCCTCGTTTTGTAGAGAACACAAAACCTGTGGCAACACTTCACTTCGACGAAGCTGCAGAACTTGCATATTTCGGTGCTAAGATCCTTCACCCTACTTGCATTCTTCCTGCAAAATTGGAAAACATTCCTGTGCGTCTATTAAATACAATGGACCCACAAGCACAAGGAACATTAATTTCTACCAAAATTACACCTAAAAAGATAGAAGCTGTAGCCGCAAAAGACAACATCACTGCCATTAAGATTAAATCTGGTCGTATGTTACTAGCTCATGGTTTCTTGAGCAAAGTATTTGAATGTTTTGCAACGCATAAAACATCTATAGACATGATTACCACATCAGAAGTGGGTGTTTCTGTAACTATCGACAACGATAAACATTTAGATGAAATAGTAAACGAACTTAAAACATTCGGTACTGTAACCGTAGAAAAAGACATGGTTATCATCTGTGTTGTTGGCGATATGGATTCTGAAAACGTTGGTTTCCAAGCAAAAATAGTTAATGCATTAAAAGATATTCCTGTAAGAATGATTTCATACGGCGGAAGTAATTATAATGTATCATTTCTAGTAAAAGCTGCAGACAAAAAACGTGCTTTAGAATCATTAAGTAAAGAATTATTCTAATATTCATATAATAATATAATATGAAAGGAACTTTTCCAATAGAAAAATGGGGTAATATAACTACCCCATTCTATTTTTACGATACTACCCTACTAAAAAACACTTTAGAGGCAATAAAGAAAGAAACTGATAAGTACAATTTCACTCAACATTATGCCATAAAGGCTAATGCTAATCCACGAATCCTTAAACTTATAGCAAGTTATGGTTTCGGTGCAGACTGCGTGAGTGGTGGTGAAGTTAGAGCTGCGATAGAAGCAGGATTCTCTGCAGACAAAGTGGTTTTTGCTGGTGTTGGCAAAGCAGATTGGGAGATCAACTTGGCATTGGATGCAGATATTTTCTGTTTCAATGTAGAATCTTTGGCAGAGTTATATATTATAAATGAATTGGCAATTGCCAAAAATAAAATAGCTAGAGTAGAATTCAGAGTAAACCCAAATGTAGATGCTCACACTCACGCAAAGATTACAACTGGACTTTCTGAAAACAAATTTGGTATAAATCTTAGCCAGATTTCTAGTGTTATCAAAGAAGCTAAAACACTTTCTAATATAGAAGTGGTAGGTCTTCATTTTCATATTGGTTCACAAATCACAGATATGAGTGCTTTCAAAGACCTTTGTATCAAGGCGAATGAGCTTCAAGATAGTTTAGAAAAAGAAGGTTTTACATTTCCAAATATGAATTTTGGAGGTGGATTGGGTATAGACTACCACCACCCTAACCATATTAACATTCCAGATTTTGAAAACTACTTTGCAGTGTTCAACAAACTTGTAGAACGCAGAGGAGGTCAAAATATCCACTTCGAGCTTGGTAGAGCTGTGGTTGGTCAATGTGGCAATCTAATTAGCCGTGTCCTTTACGTAAAAGAAGGCGAAGTTAAAAGATTTGCCATTTTAGATGCTGGTTTCACAGAACTTATTCGTCCTGCCATGTATGACGCATATCATAGGATAGAAAATTTAAGTAGTAACCTAGCCGAAAAAGAATACGATGTTGTAGGACCTATCTGTGAGTCTTCTGACGTATTCGGCAAAGAAGTTATGCTAAACGAAGTAAAACGTGGTGATATTATAGCATTACGTTCTGCTGGAGCATACGGAGAGGTAATGAGTTCTCAATACAATTTAAGAAACCTTCCTAATAGTTATTTTTCAGAAGATTTTGAATAAACAATGTTAGAAACACTTTTAAACTCCTACTCTACTGCCGAACTAATATGTTTGGCAGTAGTATTTTTTAGCCTTTTAATACAGTTGTATTATTACTTACGTTTCTATACTGCCATTTTTAGGCATAAACGTAGAATAAACAAAGGTAAAATTAAACTTATGGAAGAACTTCCAGAGGTATCTGTAATTATTTGTGCCAGAAATGAAGAAGAAAATTTAAAGAAACATCTTCCAAGTGTACTAAAACAGAATTATCCTAAATATGAAGTTATAGTTATAAATGACCGTTCTATTGACGAAACAGAAACAGTTTTAGAACTATACAAAAAGGAATATCCACACCTTAAAACTAGTTTCGTTCCTCACAATGCCAAATATATAGACTCTAAAAAAATAGCAGTTATTTTGGGTGTAAAAGCAGCAAAAAATGATATTTTGGTATTTACCGATGCAGACTGTGAACCTATTTCTGACAAATGGTTAGAAAATATGGTTAGAAGTTTCTCTGCACAGAAACAAATAGTCCTAGGTTATGGAGCTTATAATAAGAACAAGAGTTTTACCAACTTGGTTCAGGTATTCGACACTTTGTTTATTGGTATTCAGTACCTAAATTATGCCATTGCAGGTTTTCCTTATATGGGTGTGGGCAGGAATATGGCATATAGAAAAAGTTTTTTTGAGAGTTCCAAAGGTTTTTCAAAACATCTAGATATTCAATCTGGTGACGATGATTTATTTATAAATGATTTTGCCTGTGGCAACAATACTTCTGTGTGCATAGCACCAGAAAGCATCACTGTTTCTGAAGAAAAAATAGGTTTTTCTGCATTTTTAAGACAAAAGGAACGTCACCTTTCCACTTCTGGTAGATACAAATTTTCTTCCAAACTACTCCTAGGAACAGAACTTGGCAGTAGATTCTTATTTTATTTAGGAATTTTATTAACGGCAGTTTGTCAAATACCATACTGGTATTTCATTGCACCAGGAGCATTTTTATTAAGATATATTGTCCAATACATTATCATCAACCTGAATGCCAAACAGTTAGGAGAAAGAAAATATTATGCAGGTATATGTTTTATGGATATTTTCCTTCCACTTATAAATCTATATCTATACCTAGCAGCCTACTTTAGACCAAAAGCACATTATAAATGGAAGTGATTAAATCATATAAACACTATAAACCATACAAAACTATTTATTAAGAATATTTAGGTTTGCGATTGCATTATTTTTTTGCTATTTTATTTAAAATTTGTACCTTTGCACTTCAATGAATAGATTTTTATACATATTATGCCTATTTGTGTTTTGCAGTCAAGTTTGTTTGGCTAAAATAGACAAAAAAGAGTATAAACAAATACTTAAAAGCACTGATAACAATGCTAAATATGAGTTTGCTATCAAGTGTTTTAATGAAGAAGATTATAAAAAAACTATTACCCTACTAGACGAAGTTTCTAATGCCTATAAAGGGACAGAGAGATCTGAAAATATTTTATATCTTCTTTCAACAAGTCATTTTAAGAGAAAAGAATATATTGCGTCAGCACATCATTACCAAACATACGTAAATACTTACCTTAGAGGAAGTCATTACACAGAGTGTATGTTTATGCTTGCGTATTCTTATTATCATCAGTCTCCAGAGGCAGAGCTTGACCAAACTGCCACTGTAAAGGCGATAGAACGTTTCCAGATTTTTATAGAAACCTTCCCTTACAATGAGCAGACTCCTAGAGCAAAAGAACTTCAAGCAGAAATGTATGAAAAGTTGGCTTTAAGAGACTTGAAAAACGCACAACTATACTATAATCTTGGTAATTATAGGGGTAATAACTATAGAGCTGCAGTGGTAAGTGCTCAAAATGCGTTAAACGATTACCCTAACACAAGTTACAAAGAAGATTACTCTATTATTATAGTGCGTGCTAAATACAAAGAGGCTATTAATAGTGTTTTAGAGAAATTAAAAGAACGTAGTGAAGATGCTCTAGATGAATGCTATTATTTTTTACAAGAATATCCTGAGACTAAACATAAAAAAGAGGTAGAAAAAATAGCCACTCACCTAAAACGTGTTTTATCTCAGTTTGAAGAAACAGAAGATTAACCTAATTTATATATAAAAATGGATTACAAAAAATCAAACGCTCCAACTAACACCGTAACACGTGATGTGAACAGCCTATGCGAAAACACAGGTAACGTATATGAAACTGTTGCTATCATAGGTAAACGTGCTAACCAAATAAGTGTTGAAATCAAAGACGAGTTAAAACGTAAACTAGAAGAATTCTCTAGTAATAATGTAGATAACTTGGAAGAAGTATTTGAAAATCGCGAACAAATAGAAATTTCTAAGTACTACGAACGTCTTCCTAAACCAGTTCTTTTGGCAACACAAGAATATATAGAAGACAAAACATATTTTCGCAACCCAAATAAAAAATAATTTACTTTTTCTTTGAAAGGTAAACATATACTTATAGGAGTAACGGGAGGTATAGCTGCCTATAAAACAGCTTACCTCATTCGTGACTTGGTAAAACGCGGAGCAGAGGTTAAGGTTATTATGACCGAAAAAGCCAAAGCGTTTATCACGCCACTTACTCTAGCTACACTTTCCAAAAACCCTATTCTAGTAGATTTCTTCGACCCTACTAATGGGGCATGGAATAGTCACGTTTCACTGGGCCTGTGGGCTGACGCATATGTAATAGCCCCTGCCACTGCAAACACCATAGCTAAAATGGCTCATGGTATAGCAGACAACTTACTTACTACTACATATCTCTCTGCACGTTGCCCTGTTTTTGTGGCTCCTGCCATGGATTTGGATATGTATGCCCACCCTACTACACAAGAAAATATTGAATACTTAAAAAGTAAAGGTGTAAATATCATAGATGCTGCCTCTGGTTTTCTAGCAAGTGGACTAGAAGGTAAAGGTAGAATGGCAGAACCAGAAGATATTGCAAATCAAGTATCAAACTTTTTTGCTTCTAAACAAGAACTAAGAGGAAAGAAAGTGCTTATTACAGCAGGTCCTACTCATGAAAAAATAGATCCTGTTCGTTTTATTGGCAATCATTCTAGTGGCAAAATGGGTTATGCCCTAGCAGAAGAATGTGCAGCAAGGGGTGCAGATGTATATTTGGTTAGTGGTCCTGTGCAAATCAAAGCAAAACACCCTAATATTAAGACTATTAGTGTGGTATCTGCTGGGGAAATGTTTGAAGCTGCGAGTGCAGAATTTGATTCATCTGATATTACTATTCTATGTGCTGCAGTGGCAGATTTCAGACCAGAGACACAAGCAGATGAGAAGATTAAGCGTGAAAAAGATGATTTAGTCATAAGACTAAAACCTACACAAGATATAGCAGCAAATCTAGGTAGTAGAAAAAAAGAAAACCAAATCCTTGTGGGTTTTGCTTTAGAAACTAATAATGAAGCAGAAAATGCTCAAGGCAAATTGAAAAGAAAAAATCTAGATTTTATAGTGCTTAATTCATTAAAAGATGAAAACGCTTGCTTTGGCTATGACACTAATAAAATCACTATCATAGAGAAAAACGGCAATACTCAAGCCTTTAGCCTAAAATCTAAAACAGAGGTGGCTAAAGATATTATAGATAAAGTATGCAAAGCATAAAAAAAATATTCTCCACCCTACTTTTATTCATTTCCTTCGTTGCTTTAGGAATGGCAAATGAACTAAACTGTAAAGTTACAGTAAATTCTGACCAAATATCTGGGACTAGTAAATCAATATTTACAACACTAGAAAAGTCCATTACAGAATTTATGAATGAAAGACAATGGACAGACCACGAATATGCAGTAGAAGAACGCATTGAGTGTAGCATTATGATATTGGTCAACAACTATAATAATGGTTCTTTTAGTTGCAACATTCAGGTAAATGCAAACAGACCTGTTTATGGAACTAATTATAAAAGTCCTGTTTATAGCTTCAATGACCCAAACTTTGCATTTACATACAATGAAAATGATCCTCTAAACTTTGACGAAAACTCATTTAGCGATAATTTAACTGCTGTTTTGGCATATTATGCTTATATGATTATTGCCACAGACCTAGATACATTCTCCAATTTGGGTGGTTCTCAGATTTATAAAAAGGCAGAAAGCATAGTAAACCAAGCACAAAGTACCAATGAAAATGGTTGGAGGGCATTTGAGGATAGTCAAAATAGATATGCTGTGATTAGTAATATTCTAGATGACGCACTTACCGATTATAGAACGTACTTATACACATACCATAGACTTGGTTTAGATGAGATGGCAATGTCTGCTGCAAAGAGCCGTGCCACTATCACAGAAGGACTTAAAACACTAAAAACAGTATATAAAAACCACCCTTCTTCTAGTGTTATATTAACACCATTTTTGGAAGCTAAATTGGATGAAATAATTAATATTTATTCCAAAGGTAGTAATGAGGAATGTAATATAGCATACGATGTGTTGAGCTATATTATTCCTACATCACAACATAGATTTAATTCTCTAAAAAAATAACCTATGCTTAATTCTTTACACATAGAAAACTATGTTCTAATAAAAAAACTTGACTTAAACTTTGAGTCTGGTTTCTCTGTTATCACAGGTCAGACAGGTGCTGGTAAATCTATTCTATTAGGAGCATTAAACCTAGTATTAGGTGCTCGTGCCGACCTAAAATCTATCAAAGAAGGTTCTGAAAAATGTATCATAGAAGCCACTTTTAATATTTCAAATTATAATTTAATAGACTTCTTTGAAGAAAATGATTTAGATTACAGTACAGAATGTATCCTAAGAAGAGAACTTTCTGCTTCTGGAAAATCTAGACTTTTTATAAATGACACCCCTGTTAATGCGTCTATTCTACGAACACTAGCAGATCAATTAATAGATGTGCATTCTCAACATGAAAATCTTATTTTAAGGGATAATAATTTCCAACTAGGAGTTTTAGATACAACTGCAAAAAATCAAGATTTATTGGACATATATAAAAGTTTATATAAATCTCATCAACAAATTTCTAGAAATATAGAAGAATTGGAATCTGAACTTTCCAAAGGTAAAGAAGAATTGGATTATCTCCAATTTCAATATAACCAGCTCGAAGAGAGCAAATTGGTAGATTCAGAAGACCATGATATAGAAACTGAACTTACTATTCTAGAACACGCCAATGACATTAAATATGCTCTTTTGGAATCAGAAAATATGCTTTCTGCAGAACAAGGCGTTCTAGAAATGCTTAAAACTGCAGAGAACTCACTTTCTGCTGTTTCCAAATATTCTACATATTGTGAAGAGATAGTTAATAGAATATATTCTTGTCATATAGAACTCAAAGATATAGCATCTGAGTTGTATAATGAAAGCGAAAAGGTGGATTCCAATCCAGAAAGACTAGAATATTTAAGAGAAAGAAGAGATTTAATATATTCGCTTTGCCAAAAACACAGAGTCAATACAGTTTCTGAATTGATAGAAATAAGAAATGATTTAGAAAAGAGGATTTCTCTTATAGATAATTCCGACGAAGAAATAGAAAGATTAAAGAGAGAGAGAGATAATCTATATAAAGAATTATTAGCCTTGGCCAATGAGATTTCTAATAGAAGACAAACTCAGGCATTGGAAGTGGAAAAATCATTAGTAGAGTTGCTTACTGCATTGGGTATGCCAAATTGTGAAGTGAAGTTTTCTATTAATCCTCTTGCCTCTCCTATTAGCTCTGGTATGGACAAAGTAGAACTATTATTCTCTTCTAATAAGAATAAATCTCCTCAACCAATAGACAAGACGGCTTCTGGTGGTGAAATTTCTAGAGTAATGCTTTGTCTAAAATATTTGCTTGCAAACAGTACTAGTCTTCCTACACTTATTTTTGACGAGATAGACACTGGTATTTCTGGAGAAGCTGCAGACCTAACAGCAAAAATGCTCAAGAAAATGAGCACTAACGTGCAAATCATTTCTATTAGCCACTTACCACAAATAGCAGCAAAAGCAACTACACATTATTTCGTAGAAAAATCTGGAGAGAGTGAAACTACTGTTACTCAATTGACTGCAGAAGAAAGAGTTACAGCTATAGCCCGTATGCTTAGTGGCAGCACACTAAGCGATGCTGCCATAAAGAATGCTCAGGCTTTGTTAAGTGAAGATAACTGAGAAAATCTTTTTTTTCTTAGAAGAACATAAGACAACAATATACTTCCGTTGTACACCAAATTTGGTATAGTATAACGGATTGTTTTTATCATATTTTCCTTTCTAAGTTCTTTTACCTTTCCTTTGTACCTATAAAAATCTATTCTAGCCCTTATAATAGCCCATGTTAATCTAGGTTTTAATGTGACTAAGTAAACCAATGCAGCTAGGTAATCTAAGAAGAATCTGATTATAGCTAGTGGGATTAATCTAGGAGTATTTAAGTTTTTATATATCATCAACATATTATTTCTGAAATTATAATATGTCTTTTTTGGATTTGACTGATTTAATGTTCCGCCACCCAAGTGATATACCACAGAAGTAGGAACATAATATACTTTTCTACCTCTAGAATTTACCCTCCAACAAAAGTCTATCTCTTCTTGATGTGTAAAAAAGTTTTCGTCTAGTCCTCCATAATCTATAAAATCCACCCTTCTTACCATCATACAAGCACCAGAAGCCCAAAAAATCTGTCTTATGTCATTGTATTGACCTTTGTCTTCTTCTATAGTAGAAAATATTCTTCCTCTACAAAATGGATAACCAAATTTATCTAGGAAACCACCTGCTCCACCTGCATATTCAAACTTGGTTTTATCTTTGTATTGAAGGATTTTTGGTTGAACAGCAATAACATTTTGGTGTTCTTCCATAAAGTTTAGCATGGGCTGAATCCAGTTTGGAGAAACTTCTACATCAGAATTCAGAAGTATTGCATACGGGGTCTCTACCCTTCCTATACTTATATTATATCCTTCTGCAAATCCATAATTATTTTTTAATTGAATTATTTTTATGGCAGGATATGTCTCACGCAACCACTCTAGCGAATTATCTGTAGAAGCATTATCTGCCACTATAATATCAGCTATGTGTAAAGGTGTATTTTTAATTACTGAGGGAAGAAATGTGCTTAAATGGTTTTGTCCGTTATAGTTTAATATAATTACACTAACCTTTTTCATTATTTATTCTTTATTGAATCCTCTGGCCTATATTTCCAACGATTATGAGACCACAGATAGCATTCTGGTTGATTAATTATAGTCTTCTCTAATAATCTAGTATATTGTTCTGTAACGTAGTTTTGTGGTGTAGAATTTATATTTTCTGTGATTAATTTCACTTCTGCTTTATAAACTCCTCTAGAAACTCTACTTATGTCTAGATAACATATAGCATAGTCTAGTTTTCTAGCAATTCTCTCTATGCTATCTATCATAGCTGTGTTTTGATTTAGGAATGTAGTCCAATAATTAAGTGCATCTGGCATAGGTGATTGGTCTGCCAAGAAACCCAATTCTGCTCTTTTACCTTCTTTTTTAAATTGGGCTAATGTTCTTAATAATTTGGTGTCTTGAATGGGTGTTCCACCAAATTTTGCTCTCAAATCATACATCAATTTGTCGAAAGTTTCATTTGTAAGTTTCTTATAACCAATGTATAAATCTTCTGTTTTGGTACATGTTGCAAAGTATGCCACATATTCCCAACAGCCTATATGTGCCAAAAAGTAAACTATAGAACGATTTTCAGAACGGAGTTTTTCTATTATTTCAGTATCTTCCACATAGAAATGTGAAGCCATTTCCTCTTTGGTTATAGTGACTTGCTTGATTATTTCTACTATTTGGTCACAAAACTGACGATAAAAGGCTTTTTCTAACTTTATTATCTCCTTTTCGTTCTTTTCTGGGAAAGAATTTACTAGGTTCTTTCTTACCACTTTTTTTCTATAACCTACCACATAATAGGCTAAATAATAAAGAAAATCGGAAAGAATATAAAGAGTTTTAAATGATCTACAAGATAAAAATTTTAGAAACCACATAATCTTTATATTAATAAACACCTAAAGACTCTGAATATTCATATTCAGCATCAAGGATAAGTTGAACGTTTTCTTCTGTTAATTTATCAGCGTCCATTTCATCTTTTTTTACTGCTTTAAGGATGTAATGAAGTAATTCTTCTTCTACTATTTCTACTTCTTCATCTGTATCTTCATTTAAAAGACCTTTTGATTCATAAAAATCATAAATCACATCCAAAACATATTGAATATCATCGTCAGAGATGTTTAATTCTTTTGGTAGTTTCTTTTGAATGAATATGATAGCAGCTTCGTCATCATATTCTAAGCATTTAATGTCTGTCATATATTTTAGTTTTTTATTTGTTTACTAATCTACGATGTGCTAATTAGATTAGTGCAAATTTATATAAAAATTGCGAATATGTATAATGGTTTGTAAATAAATTTAGTAATTTTGCACAGAATTTATAAACCTTAATAATTATGTCAGTACATAAAATTGAAGACCAACGTAAGGTCACAACTCACCGTTTAATGGAGATGAAACAACGTGGTGAAAAAATTAGTATGCTTACTGCATACGATTATTCTATGGCCACAATATTGGACCAAGCAGGTGTAGATGTGCTTTTGATAGGAGACTCAGCGTCTAACGTGATTTGTGGTAACACTACTACCCTTCCTATTACACTAGATGAAATGATTTTCCTTGCCAAAGGTGTAATGAAAGCAGCAAAACGTTCACTAGTGGTGTGTGATATGCCTTTTGGTACATACCAAGGCAACTCACTTGAAGCATTAGCTTCTGCTATTAGAATTATGAAAGAGTCTGGCGTGGATTGTATCAAAATGGAAGGTGGAGAAGAAGTGATAGACTCTATCAAACGTATCATTTCTGCAGGTATTCCTGTGATGGGACACTTAGGTCTTATGCCACAGTCTATTAATAAATATGGTACATACGCAGTGCGTGCCAAAGAAGAAGAAGAGGCAAACAAACTTATAGAAGATGCCAAACTTTTGGAACAAGCTGGTTGCTTTGCAATAGTATTAGAAAAGATTCCTGCCGAACTTGCTACACGCGTGGCTCAGTCTGTTGAGATTCCTATCATCGGTATTGGTGCTGGTGGTGGTGTAGATGGACAAGTGCTTGTAATGCAAGATATGCTTGGTATCACCAAAGGTTTCTCACCTCGCTTCCTTCGTCGCTATGCAGACCTAAACACTGTCATCACCGAAGCAGTGCAAAACTACATCTCCGACGTAAAATCTTGCGACTTCCCTTCAGAAAAAGAACAATATTAAAAACTAGGTATAATTGCCAAAACAACTAAAGCCCTCGAGTGACGAGGGCTTTAGTTTTATATAGTTAACACTGAAGATGTAATAATTGCTCATTACATAACATCTTAGTCTGATTATCTTCACTTGTTAAAGGTTTAAATGTAAAATCAGGCCTATAACCTAACTTCACACTAATCTCAATTAATTTTGATAAACTATAGTTATAATTTCCACTTAGAAGTTGACTAACAAAACCTTTAGACACTCCTAAGTAATTGGCAAGCATTGTTCTATTCATTTTATGTTGTTCCATAAAACGAGATGCACAATTATAAATTTCCAATTGCACTTGTTGCTCCCAATATTCTGTACTTTGTAATAAATCTTCTCTTGTAATCATAATTTAGGAATATAAAAGGTTACTTTTTCTAAAAAAGATTTAAACTGATTTTTCTCGTCAATTGATACAACGTAAAAATAATAATGTTGATTCTTAACTAATTCAAATTTTTCAATATTGTAACTCATATATTAAGAACTAAGTTGATTACATACGAGTTTAGTTATAACTAAACACTGCAAATATACAACAATATTTTAGTTATCCAAAATATTTTACAAAAAAAAACAGGCGTCATTGCAATGACACCTGAATTGAGTATATCTTGTCGCAAAAATTTACTTTTTTTGCGACAAAATTAGAGTTCATTTTTACAAAAATCCTAGTTCGAGTTTGGCTTCTTCGGACATCATGTCGCGGTCCCAAACTGGTTCAAAAACTAGTTCGATTTCTACTTTCCCTACGCCTTCTATTGACTCTATTTTTTGTTTCACATCTTCTAGGATAAAGTCTGCCATAGGGCAAGAAGGTGCGGTAAGGGTCATGTCTATGTGAACATCGTTATTGTCGTTCACATCTATTTTGTAAATTAAGCCTAAATCGTAAATATTGACCGCAATTTCTGGGTCGAACACTGTTTTCAACATCTTAACGATGTTTTCTTCTAAGGTTAAAAACTCACTCATCTTTTAATATTGGTAAATATTCGGTTTGTATATTTGTCATTGCACCCCAAAGACTATGGCGGGCTTCTGGATTCATTTTTTCGAGCAAATCCATCACCTTTTGCATATCATGTCTGTTGGAGTCTTGTTCGTATGGACAATTTTTTATTTGTTTTTTCAATTCGCGAAGCTCTGCATACTCCACAATGTCTGCCTCTGGCACTAAACAAAGCGGACGAATAATATCCACATCTACCTTATTCATATAAAGTCGTGGAGGCATAGTTGCAAAAGCCCCTTGAAATGTTAGGTTCATAAGCAAAGTGGCAAGAATATCGTCTTGATGATGCCCTAGAGCAATTTTTGTACAACCTAGTTCTTTTGCCAGGTCGAAAAGTTTTTTTCTCCTATTCCAAGAACACAAAAAACAAGGAGATTTTCTTTTGTCAGTACTAGTGTCGAAACTAGTAGTTACATGATAAAAAGGCACACCGAAACTCTCGCAATAGTTTTTAAGGTATTCTATATCTGCTTGATATGGAATATTCTCCATGCTTACATGGGCAGCAACAACAGAAAATCGGGGTTTGAAAACTCGAGAACGTTCTGCAAGGAATTCCACCAATGCAAGCGAATCCTTACCCCCAGAAAGACCTATCAAGACCTTATCGCCATCGTCAATAAGACCGTAGTCTTTCATCGCTTTACGAAATTTCTTCCCAATTTTGTATATTACCTTTTCCATGTAAATATTTTTAGACGTATGTAGTGGAAATGCGGGTTATAACAAACGGACAATGCACGCATTGTCCCTACACACATTTATCCTTTAACTCCTAACTTCACACTCCTAATTGCCTAACGGCGATTAATGGCTGCACTCGGCATAGTTCAAACAAGTTTGACTCTGCTCTCGTTTGCACATTAATTCCTAACTCCTAACTCCTCACTCCTAACTTATTATACATACTGTCTTAACACACTAGTTATACCACTAGAGTCCATGCCAAGCATGTGGTAAAGTTCGGCTGGAGAACCATGCTCGATAAAATTGTCTGGAATACCGATGCGTTTCACAGGAAGAGCCACACCACTATCTGCCATATACTCAAGCACAGCAGAGCCAAAACCACCTCGTAATGAACCATCTTCTACAGTAACTATAGTTTTATATTTCTTAAATATTTCATCTAGTAATTCTGTATCTAGAGGTTTTAAGAAACGCATATCATAAACGCCTACCTTACTAGCATCTGCACCAAGAGTTTCCACTGCCTTCATTACAGTGTTTCCTATTGGTCCAATGGTTAAAACTGCCACTTTAGAGCCTTGTTTCAACACTTGTCCCTTGCCAACAGGAATTTCCTGCATAGGAACATCTTTCCAAGCCACACCTTCCCCAGCACCACGAGGATATCTAAGCACAAATGTTCCTTTTCCCTCCAACTGAGCTGTAAACATAAGGTTTCTAAGTTCCAACTCATTGAGAGGAGATGCTATAGTAAGATTTGGAATACAACGTAAATATGCCATATCAAATGCACCATGGTGTGTAGGACCATCTGCCCCCACTAGACCTGCTCTATCCAAGCAAAGCACCATATTTAAGTTTTGAAGTGCCACATCATGAATGATTTGGTCGTATGCACGCTGCATAAATGAAGAATAAATATTACAAAAAGGCATTAAACCCTCTTTTGCCATACCAGCAGAGAATGTCACAGCATGAGCTTCTGCAATACCCACATCAAACACTCTATCTGGCATTTTTTGCATCATTATATTCATAGAACAGCCTGTAGGCATGGCAGGAGTAACACCTACAATGTTTTTATTAACCTCTGCCAAATCCAAAAGAGTTTGACCAAAGACATCTTGATAAAGGTCTGCATCTGTAGATTTACTTTTTATCCTTTCGCCTGTTTCTGGGTTATAAAGACCAGGAGCATGCCAAACTGTTGCAGAATTTTCTGCTGGAGCAAATCCTTTTCCCTTTGTAGTTTTTATATGAAGAACACGAGGTCCTTGGAAATTTTTAATATCAGTTAATACCTTTACTAGTTGGTCTATATTATGACCATCTAATTGACCGAAATATCTGATATTCAATCCCTCAAATATATTTGACCCACCTGTCAAAGCAGTTTTAATGTGATTACCCATTCTCACCATTCTGTTTCTGGTGGAAGTTTTCATTAAACCTATTTTCTTTAAGAAATGATAGCATCTAAAACGCCATTTATTATAAAAAGCAGAAGATGTAATATCTGTGAGATACTCACTTAAACCACCCACAGCATTATCAATAGCCATATTGTTATCGTTAAGAATAACAAGCAGGTTGTTAGGATTTACACAAACATTATTCAGTCCCTCAAATGCCAATCCGCCAGTCATAGAACCGTCCCCTATCACAGCAACCACTTTTCTATCAGAATCTAATTTTTCACTTCCAATAGCCATTCCCAATGCTGCAGAAATAGAATTTGAAGCATGACCAGCTACAAAAGCATCATATTCACTTTCTTTGGGAGAAGGAAAACCAGAAAGTCCTTTAAATTTTCTATTGGTAGAGAATTTTTCTCGACGACCTGTTAATATTTTGTGACCGTATGCTTGATGACCTACGTCCCAAACAATACGATCCTCTGGAGTATCAAAAACATAATGTAAAGCCACAGTAAGCTCCACCACCCCCAAACTAGAAGCCAAATGTCCTGGATTATTTGCCAATTCTTCTATTATAAAAGTCCTCAACTCTTTGCATAGAGGCTTTAACTGCTTCTTATCCAACTTTCTTAGGTCTGATGGAAAATTAATAGTGGATAATATTGGATATTTATCTGCCATATAAATAATACATTTGAGTACAAAAATACACAATTAATTCTTAAATAACATAAATTAGTATATTATTAATTGATATTTTCTGATTGTTTGATTAATTTTGTAAGGTTTACCTATTATTAGTTAGGAGTTAGGAGTTAGGAGTTAGGAGTTAAAAGAAAATTAAATATAAATTCTATAAAATGAAAAAATTAATTTATTTATTCTGTGCAGGCATATTAGCCTCTTCTTGTGTAACACAAGCAAAATATAATGAAGTTGTTGAAAGCGAAGCACGCTTATACGAACAATCCAAAGAATGCGACAAAAATCTTAATAAAGCCAATTCTAAGATAAAAGACCTAGAAAATCTTGTTTCTAAAATGAAACAAGAAAAAGAGTTGATGGAAGAAGATACTACAAAACTTTCTAGAGAATTGCAACGCGTAATAGCAGATTGCAATAAAATGCAAGAACAAAATCTAAACCTTCTAGACAAACTCCAAAGTGCAAAATCAAAAGACGAAATACAATCTATGCTAGAAGAAATTAATGCACTTCAATCTGAACTAATCCAACGTGAAGATGCATTATTTAAAGCAGAGAGAGCACTCAAAGACCAACAAGGCGAGTTAGAAGCTAGAAATGCCAAAATTACAGAACTTACCAAACTGTTAGAAGAAAGAGACAATCACCTAAATTCTCTAAAAGATAAAGTAATGAAGGCACTTGCTCCATACGAGTCAGAAGGATTAAAAGTGAGTTCAAAGGGAGGTAAAGTGTATGTTTCTATGGACGAAAAACTTCTTTTCCAATCTGGCAGATGGGTGGTTGATGCAAAAGGAGCAAAAGCGATTAGAGAACTTTCCAAGGTTCTTTCTTCTACAAAAGATGTGGATATAGTGGTAGAAGGACACACAGACAATGTTCCATTCTCTGGAAACGGCAATGTGTTAGACAACTGGGATTTAAGTGTAAAACGTGCCACATCTATAGTTAGACTATTATTAGAAAATGAAGAAATAGACCCTACCAAAGTGAGTGCTAGCGGAAGAAGCGAATATTGCCCAGTGGACACTGCTAATACAAAAGAAGCACGCCAAGCAAACCGCCGTATAGAAATTATTTTAACTCCAAACCTAGATGAGTTATTAAAAATATTTGAATAATGAATTTCAGAACAGAAGTACAAATAGAAAAATCTCCCACAAAGATTAATCATAATCAAAAGATTCTTCTTTTAGGTTCATGCTTCGCACAAAATATGCAAGTGAAATTTGCAGAAGGCGGATTTGAAGCAATGCACCCATTCGGAGCCATTTATAACCCGTACTCTGTATCCAATTCATTTAAACTCATCAAAGAATGCAGTAAAATAAATGCAGAAGACCTATTTTTTCAAAAAGGATTGTGGAATAGTTATTCTTTTCATAGCAGTTATTCAAATGCTGACAAAGACATTGCCCTAGGGCAAATGAATAATACTATTGGCACAGCCAATGAAATTCTAAACTCTACAAACCCAGTCATTATAATCACATTGGGAACAAGTTGGGTGTATGAGTTAAATGAAACAGGGAATATTGTAGCAAACTGTCATCATAGTTTGGCAAGTGATTTCACTCGCAGATTTATGGATGTAGAAGAAATTATAAATATCCTAAGACCAATTTGTGAAACTTCTGCACGCATAATATTTACTGTGAGCCCAGTTCGTCATTTAAAAGACGGAGCACACGAAAACCAATTGAGCAAAAGCAGATTATTACTAGCAGTAGATAAACTCATATCAGAATATGATAATTGTGAATATTTTCCTTCATACGAAATCATGCTTGATGAGCTAAGAGATTATAGATTTTTTGCAGATGATATGGCTCACCCCACTGCTCTAGCAGTAAATTACATTTGGCAAAGATTTTCTGATACATATTTCTCTGATAAAACCATAGATGGAATTAAAGAATATGAAAAAATAATTAAGACAGAAAAACACAGACCTTCAAATCCTAATAGTGAACAATATCTATCCCTATTAGAAAAAATAAAAAGAGATAAAGAAAACTGGATAATAAAATATAAAAAATAAAAACGTGGAAAATAAAAAAGAACAACCACTAGTAAGTTTATTGGTTAGCATAATCATACCAGCTGTTATACTTTCCAAATTTAGTACAGAAGAATATTTAGGAGTAATTCCTGGATTTTTAGTAGCACTTTCATTTCCTATCGTCTATGCAATATACAATTTAATAGTAAGGAAAGAAACAGGTTTTATAGCCATATTAGGGTTTGTAAGTATATTTTTGACAGGAATAATAGGAGTATTTGAGTTTCCAACAGAATGGTTAGCAGTAAAAGAAGCTGCTGTACCACTTCTTATAGGCATTGCAGTGATAGTCTCACTAAAAACTCCATACCCACTAGTCAAAAAACTTCTTTTCAATGAAGAATTACTTGATTTAAAACTAATTGATAAGAAATTAAGAGAAAACGACAACCTATTTGAAGTAGATAAAATGCTTGTGAAATCTACTTTTATGATAGCAGGTTCTTTTCTGCTTTCTGCTGTTTTAAATTTCTTTTTAACCAAATATATTGTGGTTTCACCTGCAGGCACTGCAGCATTCAATGAAGAATTAGGCACTCTTACTGCATTGAGTTACCCAGTGATAGCACTTCCAAGTACAGCAGTAATGTTTGTGGCACTTTATTATATTTTCAAAAGTATTACTAAACTAACAGGATTGCCATTTGAAGATATTCTATCAGACAAATTAAAAGAAAAATCTAAATGAGATATTCAGTAAACGAGATAAAAAACATATTGGACTCCAATAATTTTATTACTAACAAGTCCATTATTAAATTGCCAGAATGCATAATAGAACACTGCTTAACAGATAGTAGGCAGGTATCTTTTATGGACACTACCCTATTTGTAGCACTTGAAACAAACACTGGTAGTGGTCATAAATATGTAGAAGATTTATATAAACAAGGAGTAAAAAACTTCTTAATCTCCATTTGGGACGAAAAATACCACACATACAATGCCAATTTCTTTTTGGTAAACGACACTCTGAAGGCATTACAAGCATTGGCAATGTTTCATAGAGATAATTTCACTTCACAAGCAGAACTTTTCCGTTTCCCTATTATTGGTGTAACAGGAAGTAATGGAAAAACTATAGTGAAAGAATGGCTATATATGCTTCTGAAAGACAAATTTAACTGTTGTCGTTCACCCAAAAGTTATAATTCTCAGATAGGAGTACCACTTTCTGTTCTAAATCTAAATGAGAATCATAATCTAGGAATTTTTGAAGCTGGTATTTCACAAACAGGCGAAATGGAACATCTAGCCATGATTATTAAACCCAAAATTGGAATTATAACCAATATAGGTCATGCACATCAGGCAGGTTTTCACTCACTAGAAGAAAAAATAGAAGAAAAAATCAAACTATTTTACCCCGCAGACACGGTAATCTGTCCTAGTAAATATGGCATAGAAAAATACTTTACAAAAAAACTTACACAGCTAATTACATGGGGAATAGATGACGAAAATGCTGTTATAAATGTAAAAAAAGAAACATTAGACACCAAGACTAAAGTTAAATTTGAATATAATAACAGATATTACGAATATACTATTCCATTTACAGACGATGCCTCTATAGAAAATGCTTTAAATGCTATTATCTGCTGTGTATTTTTGAGTATAAGTGACCTAAACACAGAATCATTAGAGCCTGTGGCAATGCGTCTAGAACTCAAACAAGGTATCAATAATTGTACACTAATTAATGACTCGTACAATTCAGATTTGGGTGGACTTGCCATTGCAATGGATTTTTTAAATTCACAAAGTAAAAATACCACATTAAGTAAAACTCTCATTTTGTCTGATATTATCCAAACAGGAACAGACAATAAGAGTTTATATTCGGCAGTGGCAGACCTAATTAAAGAAAAAGGGATTAATCGTTTTATAGGTATAGGTGAAATTAGTAACTATAAGAATCTATTTCCAGAAGGAAGTACATTTTTTGATAGAACCATAGATTTAATTAATGCTCAACCCACATTTACCAATGAAATTATCCTTATAAAAGGTGCTAGAAAATTTGAGTTTGAAAAGATAACTAATTATCTATCAGCCAAAAGCCACGAAACTATAATGGAAATAAACCTCTCTGCACTAGTAGATAACTTCAAGCACCTTAGGTCTTTCTTAAAACAAGAGACCAAAGCAGTGGCAATGATAAAGGCAGATGCATACGGATGTGGAGCATTGGCTGTAGGCCAAACGCTTAGCCACTACAACTGTGACTACTTTGGTGTAGCTGTAGCGGACGAAGGCGTGGAACTAAGAAAAGCAGGAATTAAAACTCCTGTAATCATTATGAATCCAGAACTCAACACCTTTGATTTACTAATCAAATATAGATTGGAGCCAGAGATTTATAGTTTCAAAATCCTTAAAAGTTTTGCTCAATACACAGAAAAGGAAGGAATAAGCAACTTCCCTATCCATCTAAAGATAGACACTGGAATGCATAGACTTGGTTTTGAAGCAAAAGAAATAGATGAATTAATAGAGTTTTTAAGTAAAAATAAAAGCCTAAAAGTGGAATCTGCATTTTCACACTTAGTAGCATCAGAAGATGCTGCCGAAGATGAATTTACACTTAAACAGATTCAAACATTCCAAGAAATCACAAACAAATTACAAAACAGACTAAATATCAAGTTTCTACGCCATATTCTCAACACATCTGGAATACAAAGATTTCCTGAATATCAAATGGACATGGTGAGAATGGGCATTGGACTTTATGGAATAGGAATAGACAAAAACTCCCCTATTCGCCCTGTGGCAACACTTAAAACACGTATTTTACAAATAAAAGAACTAGACGAAACAGAAACTGTAGGTTACAATAGAAAAGGAATATTAAATAAGAAAACTAGAATAGCAGCAATTCCTATTGGCTATGCAGATGGATTAAGTAGAGCCTTTGGTCGTGGTAATGGTTATGTTCTAGTAAACAATATGAAAGCCCCATTTGTAGGAAATATTTGCATGGACGTGTGCATGATAGATATAACAGATATTCCTAATGTAAATGAAGGTGATATGGTAACTGTTTTTGGCAACGAGCCAAGTATTTCTTGCCTTGCAGAAAAAACAAACACCATTCCATACGAAATATTGACAAGCATTTCTAAACGTGTAAAACGCATATATTATCAAGAATGAAAAATATAATAATATTATTGGCATTAGCCTTATTTACATCTTGTATTAGCAACAGAGACTTTGAAATGGACGAAGGATTACTCTCCGAAGTAGCAAACTTAAATGATTTACAAATCTCATACAGAATGCCAATGGGATTTAAAGCTGTAAATCAAAACTTTGTAGATTCTATTTCAAACATTAGTGTAATGGCAAATCCATTTGATAGAATCTTAACCAAACTCTATGTGGATACGGTGCTTAGCAATGCAAATATTTCAATATATGATATGAGGCATATTCCTACCGAAAAAACAGAAAATGAACTAGATTTTTATAAACAAAATTATAATTCACAAAATTATTGGAAAAGTGTGGATAAGAGAAGATATAAATCTAATGAATTTCCTAGGGTAGAAGAAATTACCATGTCAAATGATTATAAAACACTCATTAGGGTAATTTATTTTGATGACAAAAAGGCTAAATTCTGTGTAGATTATTTCTTCCCTACAGATTTTTACGAAGACTTTTTGCCTTTTGTACATTCATCTATTGCATCAACCAATAATAGTTACCAAATAGTAATTACACAAGAATGAAAACATCTAAGTGGTTCAGTAATTATAAGATTCTGAGGAATGAAAGTAGAAACTTTCTACCTATAGAATATAAAGATAAACTTTTCAAGATTTATCGTGAGGCACAGTATAGTGATGAGTTGGCAGAAGATTTTAATTCTGCATTAATCATTGCTCACATAGCTATTAATGAGTTAGGACTAAATAAGGCAGCATTGTGCACAGTGATGTTATATCCACTTATTAAACATAATAGGTATGAATTAGAATCTATAAAGACTGATTTTTCCGAAGAAATTTTTGTTATGGTAAATGGTTTAACCCGTGTAAAAAATCTATATGGGAAAACTTCTACCATGGAAACAGAAAACTTTAGGAAACTACTTTTGACATTTGCAGAAGATGTTAGAGTAATCTTTATAATGCTCTCAGAAAGACTGTATTATATGAGAACTCTTCATCAAAAATCTCCAGAAGCTCAACTAAATATAGCCAGAGAAACTTCATTCTTATATGCCCCACTCGCTCACCGTATGGGTCTTTATAAGATAAAAACAGAAATGGAAGACCTTTCTTTAAAATACACTCTCCCAGATATTTACAAAGAAATAGCAAGAAAACTGAGTGAAACAAAAAAAGGTCGTGACCTATATATAGAAAAATTCATTGCACCTATCAAAGAAAAACTCACTTCATTAGGCTTAAAATTTACTATAAAAGGTAGGACAAAGTCTATATATAGCATCTGGAATAAGATGATGAAGCAACAAACCACCTTTGAGAATATATATGACTTGTTTGCCATACGTGTGATTCTAGATAGTGAATTGGAAAAAGAAAAAGCAGAATGCTGGCAAGTTTATTCTGTGGTAACAGATATGTATCAGCCAAACCCTAAGCGTCTGCGTGATTGGCTTTCTATTCCAAAAACCAACGGATATGAATCACTTCATACCACAGTTATGGGACCAGAAGGCAAATGGGTAGAAGTGCAGATTCGTACAGAGAGAATGGACGAAGTAGCAGAAAAAGGTATGGCAGCTCACTGGAGATACAAAGGTATTCAAGGTGAAGCCACCATGGACGCATGGCTAAAAAATCTTAGAGATGTATTAGAAAATCCAGACCTCAAAGCAGAGGAATATATGGACGAATTCAAATTAAATCTCTATGACGAAGAAGTATTCGTTTTCACACCCAAAGGTGACCTATACAAACTGCCCAAAGGGGCTACCCTACTAGATTTTGCTTTTGCAATACACACCAATGTAGGAAGTAAATGTATCGGTGGTAAACTAGGAAATAAGAATGTTACCATTTCATACGTACTAAAAAATGGTGACCAAATAGAAGTAATTACATCTTCAAATCAAAAGCCTAGAGCCGACTGGTTAAAACTTGTCTGCACAAGTAAAGCAAAACAAAAAATCCGCCAAGTTATTAAAGAAACTGAGACCCATGAAGCAAATATGGGTAGAGAAATTCTTCTCAGAAGATTTAAAAACTGGAAGATAGAACCAGATGAAGCCAGACTTTCTAGACTTGCCAAAAAGTTGGGATATAAAACCATTTCTGAACTCTATATAGACATTAATAATGAAAATATAGACATACTTGATTTTAAAGATAGTTTCCTAAACTTTGATAAAAAAGAAGAACCTGCAGTAGAAAATGTTAGTGCGGAATCTTACAAAGGAAATGATAAATTGGGCAAAGACGATGTTTTAATTATCAATAATGAGACTAAGGGAGTTCAATACTCGATGGCTAAATGCTGTAATCCTATTTATGGAGATGAGATTTTTGGATTTGTTAGTGTAACAGGAGGTATTAGAATACACAGAAAAAATTGTCCAAATGCTCCTCAAATGATGGCTAAATTTGGATATAGAATAGTAAACGCTGCATGGGAAGCATCGTCTAATGAGCAGGGTATTTGTACCTTATATGTTTCTGGTAGAGACGACTTAGGTGTCATAACTAATATTAGTTCTTTGATATCTAAAGAAAATTCGGTAACTTTGCGTTCCATTTCCATAGACTCCGATGCTGGTAGTTTTGATGGTAAATTGGTTCTCACTGTCAAAGACGTAAAAAGTCTAGAGCGTATCATTCAAAAAATAAAAAATGTTGACGGGGTACACTCGGTAGTTAGGAATTGATGTGCAAACGAGAGGAGAACCAAGCTTGCTTGAGTTATCCCGAGTGCAGCCATCAATCACGAGCGTAGCGAGTAATTTCGAGTAGCGAGAGCAAAATCGCAGTTAGGAGTTTAAACAAATAAACACAACATAAGTCTAAATTATATGTTTTCAGGTATTGTAGAAGAAACCGCTAAGGTGGTAAAAATAGAAAAAGAGTTAGAAAACTTACACTTTACACTATATTGTTCATTTACAAATGAACTAAAAATAGACCAAAGTGTGGCACACAATGGTGTTTGTCTTACTGTAGTAAAAATAGAAGATGACACATACACTGTCACTGCTATGAAAGAGACCCTAGAACGCAGTAATTTAGGATTACTAAATGTAGGTGATTTAGTAAATATAGAACGCAGTATGATAATGGACGGTCGTTTGGACGGGCATATAGTTCAAGGTCACGTAGATCAAACTGCAAAATGTGTAAATGTAGAAGATGCACAAGGAAGTTGGATATTCACATTCCAATATGAGTCGTCAAAAGAGATGATAGAAAGAGGATATTTCACAGTAGATAAAGGTTCTGTAACAGTAAACGGCGTAAGCTTAACTGTTTGTAACCCTACTAATAATACTTTCCAAGTGTGTATTATTCCATACACATTTGAAAATACAAACTTCAAAAATATAAAGAAAGACACTGTAGTAAACTTGGAATTTGACATCATCGGCAAGTATATCTGCAGAAAAAATACATTATTAAAGTAAGATTGAGATAATATGAGAAAATTATTACTAATACTTTCTTGTCTTATAGCACTAGTAGCTATTGCAGGTAATAAGACTTACCCCAAAATTACAATAGAGGGCAAAGAATATTATTTATACACAGTGCAAAAAAGCGAAGGATATTATGCCATAAGCCAACGCTTTGGTGTACCTCAAACCATGATTATTGAGGCTAATCCTCAAATAGAAAATGGTCTTCAACTAGGACAGATTATTAAGGTTCCAGTGGTGGAAAATCCTATCATTGCAACACAAAAAAAGGAGAATGAAAAACCAGATTTTCCTGTAAAAACATATACCATTCGTCCAAAAGACACACTATATAGTCTATCAAAAAAATATAAAGTGAGTGTAGATGACATTTTAAAAGTTAATCCTAGTGCCACAACACTTAGCATTGGAGATAAACTTTATATTCCAGATAGTGTAGCCATAAAAAAAGAACAAAAGAAACTTCAAGAAAAAGCCATAAAAGATCAAACTGATAAATATAATGCTCTAGTTAAACAAGCATTTATCAATACAGAAGACACTATAGATAAATATACAGATGCACTAGATACTCTATTAAATTCTGAATTAGATTTTGGCGAAACTATTAGCAAAGATTATAATGGAAACTTTAAAATAGCCATTCTACTTCCTTTTATGCTAGATGCCACCAAAAGAGATGCTAGTATGGACCGTTTTGTAGATTTCTACAAAGGTTGTGTCATAGCAGCAGATTCTCTAGCGTCACTTGGTTTTAATATTGATTTATATTCATACGACATAGGTAAAACACATAGTCAGATAACATCTGTACTTAATAATCCTATGCTTAAACAAATGGATTTAATCATAGGTCCTGCATACCAAAGTCAAGTTTCATACGTGGCTAAATTTGCTCAAGAGAACAAAATCAAAACTATTATTCCATTCTCATCTAATATCACTGATATTAATACCAATAAATATCTTTATCAAGTGGTTTCACCACAAAAAGATATTTATCCAAGATTATCAGAAAAGTTCTGTGAACTATTTGCAAATAAAAAAGTGATTATATCACAAACTGCATCTATCACTACTTATAACAAGAGTGGTTTTACAGATCTTTTATTGCCACAATTGGAGAAACATAATATAGAATATCAATATATTGACGATAGTAAAATAGCTTCTAAAATAGATTCTATTGCTTCATTATCAGAAAAGGAAATTATATTCTTAACACCAAGTAGCAATGAAGTTCTATTAAATAAATTGGGAGAACAATTGGAATTGGTTAAGGCAAAAAACGTATCAGTATTTGCATTCCCAGAATGGAGTGGTTATCAAATAGATGAATTATATTCACTTCCAGTATATAGTTTCACTAGCTATTATACAGATTATGATAATAATAGAACCAAACGTTTCTTTAACCTATTCATAAATAAATTTGGAATACCAGGTGTTCAACAAACACCAAACTATGCAATATTTGGGTTTGATATTTTCCAATTCTTCGTTAGAAATATGAATAGATACGGAAAGAGATTTGATAAACACCTAGAATATATTTCGGAAGAAGGCATTCAAATGAATTTCTCTTTCTCAAAAATGGGATTAGGTGGATATAGTAACTTGGGCGTTATCTTACAAAAGATAGATTCCAAAGGTTTAAATATAATAGAATAAGATGCGTAGATTAATCTTAAGTATTTCACTTTTTTTCATTTTCTCATTGGCTTTTGGTCAATATAAAATGATTAAACCTGAGTTATACATAGGTACAAACCAAGGCGTTAATCTATGGCCACACGTTTCATTCGTTCCAAGTGTTGCACAAAACTTTGATGTTAGATACAAAGGTGGTTTCACTGTTAGATATGTAAACCTTAAATATTTTGGTATTCAAGGAGAGCTAAACTATAGTGCACAAGGTTGGTCAGAAACTAGTCCAGAAGGTGAAATTTATAGTCACAGATTTGATTTTTTAGAATTACCTATTTTAGCTCATATATACTTTGGAAAAAGAAATACCAAGTTCTTTATAAACCTAGGTCCAGAAATAAGATATATGGTTTCTGATGCAGCCACTGCCCCATTCTCTACCAATGCTGGAATACAACAAACAAAAGAAATTCAAAACAGGTTTGATTACGGCATAACAGGTGGTTTAGGAGTGGAATTTAGGACACAGAAGGCTGGTGCTTTTCAGCTAGAAGCACGTTATCACTTTGGATTGGGAAACATCTTTAGTGCAAGTAAAAAAGACGATTTTGATAAATCCAACAATCAAACCATTAGTGTATCAATAGTATATTTATTTAATGTTTTAAAATAATATGGAATCAATGTATAAATTACTGCAAGTACGCAGAAGTCACAGAAAATTCACAGAGCAACCAGTAGAACAAGAAAAAATAGATGCAATCCTAAGAAATGCTCTAATGTCTCCTGCTGGCAAAAGCCTTAACCCTTGGGAATTTATTGTAGTAACAAACAAAGAAACCCAAGAAGCAATGTCTAAATGCAAACCATTTGGTGCTGCATTTGTGGCAGAAGCTCCACTTTCTATTGTAATTATAGCAGATACAGAAAAAAGTGATGTTTGGGTAGAAGACTGCTCTGTGGCAGCATTTAATATCCAATTAACAGTAGAAGACCTAGGTTTAGGAAGTTGCTGGTGCCAAGTGAGAAAACGTACAGGTGTAGAAGAAGGCACAATGGCAGAAGACAAGATAAAAGAAATTCTAGGTATTCCAGAAAAATACGCTGTGGAATGTATCATAGGAATTGGTTACAAAGGAATGGAACGTAAACCCTTTAATGAAGACAAACTACAGTTTGAAAAAATCCACTCAGAAAAATTTTAATGATTAAAAATGTTGTCATTATAGGTGCAGGGAATGTGGCAACTCACTTGAGTAAAGCCATAAAAAATGCAGGATTTAATATTCTACAAATAGCAAGTAGAACAGAGGAATCTGCTAGAGAATTAGGCACCCTATTAGATGTCCCATATACTAGTTCTGCAGATGATTTTAATACATCTGCAGAACTTTATATTTATAGTGTAAAAGATGATGCCATACTCAGTGCACTAAGTACTTTCACACCTAGAAGAGATGCACTAGTAGTACATACAGCAGGAAGTGTTCCAATGGATATTTTAAGTGACTTCTCTTCTAATATAGGCATACTCTATCCACTACAAACATTATCCAAAGCAAAAGAAGTAGATTTTACTCAAATTCCTTTATACATAGAAGCGAACAACAATACTAATACAGATACATTATTAGCATTCGCAAGCACCATTTCAGAAAGAGCCAAGGTTGTAAATTCTGCAACTAGAGCAAAAGTACACCTAGCTGCTGTATTTGCATGTAACTTCACAAATAATCTATATAGCATAGCAAGTGATATACTAGAAAAAGCGGGTTTATCATTTGATGATATGCTTCCACTCATTAGTGAAACTACAGAAAAAATTAAAACACTTCACCCTAGAAAAGCACAAACTGGACCTGCCATTAGACGTGATAGCAAGGTAATAGAAAAACAGTTAAATGCTCTTTCTGGTAGAGAAAAAGAAATATATAAACTTATCACAGAAAGCATCCAAGATGAAAAATTTTAAGGAACTTTTAAAGGACATTAAAGTCTTTATTTTTGATGTAGATGGCGTGCTTAGTGCCAATGTTATGAACCTAAACTCAGACACTGGACTGCCTGTACGCACAGGAAATGTAAAAGACGGATATGCACTTCATTTAGCAAGTAAACTAGGTTACAAAGTGGCAATTATCACTGGTGCAAATACAGAGTATCTAACAAGCAGATTTGCAGCATTGGGCATGCATGATGACATTTATCTAGGTTGTCATAACAAGATTGTTGAGTTCCAGGCTTTAATGGAAAAATATAATCTAAACCCAGAAAATGTACTATATATGGGTGATGATATCCCAGATTTAAAGGTTATGAAAATGGTAGGAGTACCTTGTTGCCCTGCAGATGCAGCTCCAGAGATTAAAGAAATTTCAAAATATATTTCTCACTGCAAAGGTGGCGAGGGTTGTGCTCGTGATGTGATAGAACAAGTTTTAAAAGCTCAAGATAATTGGCTTCGTGATGATGAAGCCACTATATGGTAAAATTATGTTACAATTAATACGTTGGAAAAATTTATTATTCCTAGGGGTACTTCAAACATTAATGTTTTTTGGGGTAATCAAACCTATATTGGCTAAATATGCCATCACCCTACCCTATCAATATCCTATCTTTGGTTTATTGTTATGTGCTACTATTTTCATTGCCGCAGGCGGATATATAGTAAATGACTATTTCGACACCAAAATAGACCAAATAAATAAACCTACAAAGGTGATAATTGGAAACACCATATCTAGAAATACTGCAGGTTGGGCTTTCCAAATTTGTTTTGGCATAGGCATAGCGTGTGGTATTGCGTTAGGCATATTATTGAATAAACTAAACGTTGCCATATTGTTTGCCGTGATATCTGGTATGCTTTGGTTCTACTCGTCTAGTTATAAAAGAATCTTCCTACTAGGAAATCTAGTCATTTCATTATGCTCATTTCTTTCTGTTTTTTCTATTGGCTATCTTGCTGCCACAAGTTTAGAAAATGAATATGGAGTTTTAATATATAAAACAGGAATCTTGACTGAGGTATATGCTTGGGTAAGCACATTTGGGTTATTTGCCTTCCTATTCACTTTTATTAGAGAAGTGGTAAAAGACATAGAAGACATAGAAGGAGACAGAGAAATGGAATGTCATAGTCTGCCTATAGTCTTAGGTATAAACACCACAAAAATAGTACTTACAGTGGTCACACTAATCAGTGCACTTATAGTTGGTTATTTCTGTTTTTATCTTAATCCATTCCAAACTGATAATATCAGTACCAAATATTATATCTTGGGCATTTTAGTTCCTAGTATCATTCTTATTTTCTGGATTGGTAAGGCAGAAAAACGTAGAGATTGGAGGCAGATAAGTACTTTTATTAAGTTTATTATGCTTATAGGTACTCTATATGCTGCTGTTGTGGGATATTTATTTATACTAAACTATTCATATATTTTAAATGCTTGATTTAAAAGGATATAAATTGGTATTGGCTTCTCAGTCTCCTCGCCGCAGAGAACTACTTAAGGGGCTAGACGTGGAATTTAGTACTTGTAGTGTAGATGCAGATGAGAGTTTTCCTTTGGAACTCAAAGGTGCAGATGCTGTGATGTATATAAGTGAGGCAAAAGCAGGTGCATATAAACCTTTGTTAGAAGACAAGACCATTGGCATTACAGCAGATACTGTGGTTATTCTTAATGATAAAATCATAGGTAAACCAAAAAATGAGGAAGATGCCTTCTGTATGATCAAAGCCCTATCTGGCAATGTTCATGAGGTGATAACTGCTGTATGTATTTTTACCAAAGACAAGTGTGTAAAGTTTTATTCAAGTACCGAAGTACACTTTGGAAAACTTACTGATGAGGAAATTAATTACTATATAGAAAAATATAAACCATTTGACAAGGCTGGTTCCTACGGCGTGCAAGAATGGATTGGTTATATAGGAATAGAAAAAATAGTTGGGTCTTATTTTAATGTTATGGGACTTCCTGTAAAACGTTTATACGACGAATTAAAATCTTTTATTGAAACATTATGAAAAAAATAATATTATCATTGATAGTGGCATCTATGCTACTTTCTTGTTGTACTAGTAAGAATGCTCAAACTAGCAATAAAGAACAAACAGGAATTAAGGAAGATCCTATAACTCAAAAGATTGATACTACTATGGCAGAAGCAGAAAAAGAAGTAGTTTCAGATTCTGTAAAAGTTCAACATATAGTGGGTGGTGACAGGGACGAGCACGGCTGCATACCATCTGCAGGCTACGTTTGGTGCGAAAAACTCGGCAAATGCATTCGCCCCTGGGAAGAAAAATGTGAGTAGAAGATTCATTTGAGGTAATAAAAATAGAGCTGCTTGAATTATCATCAAACAGCTCTATTCTCGACGTAAAAGTAGCCGACTCAAATGAAACAGACCTACTTTCAGTTGCAAATATACTACAAAATGTTGAAAAATCATACGACAAAGGCAAATTTTTGCTCGAAGAATCTAAAAAAAGCGATGGTTGGGACGCAATATTTAGAAGATTCTAAATTCTAGAAGATTTCACCTTAAACCACCCTACTTTTTGTTCTAAAATCTAGAATTATTAAGATTGCACAATAAAAATGTAGGGACACTGCGTGCAGTGTCCGTGATGATAAACTATGGTAAGTTCATAGGCATTTTTACCATATCAATAAAATCTCTACAAATATATGAAAATCAATTTATTACAAGGATTTCATCCTACTTTTTGTCCATCCTGCCTCATTTGAGGTAATAAAAATAGAACTGCTTGATTTTGTTGAATCAAACAGTTCTATTTTTATAAATATGGTATTTTATCAACTATGGTAAAACTGCACGTACAGATAACCCACGATAACGTGAAAAATTTTTTTCACCTGGTCCTGAGTTGTTGAAATTAAAAAGATGCGAACTATTATTACTATAACGAGAACTACTCCAATAGTCTCCATATACTCCTGCATCTGTTGTGCTAGAATAATCTTTGTATCCTGCTGCAGGAATGAATATCGATTTCCCATTTTGTTTGCTAGTTACCTTACATCCTTTAACACCATTAAGTGTAGTCCATGTCCAAGTACATTTTGTACGAAGTTCATCTTGTTCTGCTTTAGTAGGCATGCGCCAATCTCCTCCCCAGTTTACGTTTGCTGCATCCTTATTTAGTGGTAATGTGGCAGGATTACTTGAATAATAATAGTTAGAACTATTATAACTAGACTTAGGTGAAGTTTCTCCCCAAGCAAAATAATCACCATAATCTTCTGGTGAGGTTGCACCTACATTCATTGTTGCCCATTTTACAGAAAGTCCCAAATCGACATATTCGTAACCTTCTTCCCATTGAGCATAAAGTGTCATGTTTTGGTTTGCGTAGAAATATTGACCATTTGTATAGGAATCTCCACTGCCGTCTGCTTTAGTATTCCAGCCTTTAAATACAAGGGTGCTATGAGTAAATGTATTATTTGGGATGTATTGGTATGTATTTTGTTCAAAAGTAACAGAAGGCATGGTTCCTTCTCCTCCGTTTGCATCAAATTTAATGCGTATTGTTCCAATTTCAGCATTAGGATCCATATTTTCAAGAGTTTCGATAAAATCAATTGCAGCTTCTTTCATAGGTTCAAATGCTTCACCCATAGAGGTAGAACAGTCTAATACAAGCACCACTGCTATACGTTTACTAATAGATTCTGCCTTTGATGCTTCTTCTACGTCTTCATACCACAATTCATTATCCAAAGAGAAAAGAATATCAAAATCAAATTGTAGTTCTTCTCCATCAACAATAAATTTTAAATTATTTAGAGGTAGTTCTACCTTTCCAGACTCTTCATTTACAACTCCTTGAACAGGATTGTCAAAATTAGCATAATTATTGTAGCCTTTAATTATTTTCAAAGTAAACCCATCAGTTGGATTACCTATCATTTTTGTATCTATACTATCTTTAATTCCATTGGCATCAAATCTTAAACGAAAATATTTACCATATTCTTCTGTAAAGTAACCTGGATTAGTTTTTAATAATACATTTTTGGCAGATGCAATAATAGATTCAGCAATTTCATTAAATGTTCCTTGTAAGTCAGAAGAAGATTGTGCATTATAATAATCGCCGCTACCCATAACCAATTTCTGCATTTGAACCTTAAATCCTTGATCATCACCAAAACCTAAAGCATAAGAATTTAGATTTTCTCTCTTTGAAATGTCAAACTTCGCAGTATCATATACAGCTGGTGAAGGAACCATACGACCTTCTTCCCCCCATTTCATATTAGAATAATTATCAGTACCATCAGAGAAGTTTAACATAAAAATCTTATCAAACTCAGGTAAATCAGGAGCATCAAACATGCTGTTACCTTTTGAGACAGAATAAGCAAATGCCGTAAAGTCTTTATCATTGTTTTGTGAACGTATAAAAGACTTTGCCTTTTCTAAATCATTAGAGATAGCAAATTGATTTACAATTTGGTGAAAACCAATAACACCTATATAAATAGGGTCTTCGCCATCGGTAATACTTTCACTCCCATCTTCGTCTTTATCTAAATTTGTTTTTATTTTAAAATTTAAACTATCAAGTAAAGATATAGCACGAGAATAAATAATTTCACCACCATAATAAAGTTGTAGTGTGCGGTCTGCTGTGTTTTGTGCCATGGCTCCTAATGAAAGTAGGAGCACCATTGTTGTTAAAAAGAACTTTTTCATAATGTATAGATTTTATTTGATTAATATTTTACCATATTGAACTCCTTTTTCTGTTTGAGCTAACACTACATATAAGACAGATGTTAAAGACTCTACAGACACTTTAATATTATTAGATTCACTTCCAGAAAGATTAATATTAATAGTTTTACCAGATAAATCTACTAAATGAAGTGATTTAATAATAGAAGAACTTGATACCGTAAGTAATTTATCATCTGACAGATACACATTAAATTGTGTATTTTCAGAGGATATTTCATCTATTCCTACAAATGGAATATATTCACCGAAAATAACATTATCAAATTTGGAGAAATCGTGTTTAATAACACTGCCATCGGTAAGATTAATTAGGACTTGAGTTTCACTAAATGTGATATTCTTTAATTTCTCAAATTGAGTAGAAGAAATTGTATTTTCCTTACTCATTACATTCATTGCTTCCTCTGCATAACAAGTCATTGTTATACCTAGAGAGGTTAAAATAAATAATAAATACTTGTAACTTTTTCTCATAAACTTTATTTAATTGGTTAATATATCCTTAATGTGTAGACATAAAAAAAGCGTGAAGCTATGCACTTTTGCTCGCTTCACGGTTAGAGGCTGTAGGAATTGCCCTATTTGTCTGAAACGAACAACGCCAAAGCTCCACGCCGATATGTAAACATAACACACAATTATACCATTCATATAGCGGACACTGCACGCAGTATCACTATATAGGATAATGTGTAGAGATGTAAATACAAATCTACGGAGCATTTACGTTGTCTTGTTTTTGACAAATAATTTGAAATTTTCCTACGATTTCTAACCGTCAAAACAAGCGTAGTAAACGCTTTTTAATATGTCTTATAAAATTTGTACCTACTAAAATGTAGGTTCAGCTTTATTTCTCCACAAATTTAGTATTTATTTTAAAATTTGACAATAAAAGATGGAAGTAATTCATACAAAAATATTCAAAAGATATTCAAATAATTAATTGCGGTTCCATAACAAACCATATTCATTTGAAGTAATAAAAATAGAACTGCTTGACTTAATTAAATCAAACAGTTCTATCTCGATAGCTAATGGTCCTAACTCACAAGGAGGTCTGATCATTAGGGTCGCAAATATACTACAAAATGTTGAAAAATCATACGACAAAGGAAAATTTTTGCTAAATGAATCGCTTTAATCGTATTTTATTGGTATAAAGAAATAAAATTACTTCTCTGCGTATAGTATATCCCAGACGTTGCCGGCTGCAGAGGCTACAAGACGCCAACAGATGTCTTTGTGGTGTGAACGTGCCTGCACATGTTCTGGTTTTGAATATTTAATTAGAAGTTCATTACAGTTACTAGTGCCGTATTCTTCTTCCAACTTTCTATTTAGTTCACGCACCTTTTTATATACATCCATTTTGGTTTCCATATCTTTGGGGTCATCATAACCCTGTGCCATACCAAGCACCATAAAAGAACCTGTAAGGGCACCACATTTGTTACGCAATCTACCCATACCGCCACCAAATGTGCCAGAAATAAGTTTAGCAACTCTAGGGTCTAGTTTTAGTTCCTCAGCAAATGCTAAAAGTACAGACTGAGAACAAGCATACCCTTCTTCAAAATATTTTACTGCTTTATCTATTGCTTCTTGACGTGTCATAATCTTTAATTTTTAATATTGCATAGCAGATGAAATTTCATTGGCTTTTGTCTCACCCAAAAGAGAAGCTACTATTGCGAAAGCAAATTCTGGAGACTTACCAGGACCTTTGCCTGTAATTACATTACCCGATTTCACCACGCCTGCGGCAGTGCAGTTTGCTCCTTTTAGTTCTGCTTCAAATCCAGGATAACAAGTGGCATCTTTACCTTCTAATATTCCCAAACGACCCAAAATAAGAGGTGCTGCACAAATAGCAGCAACAGGAAGTCCAGCCTCTGCATGTGCCTTAACATTGTCACGAAGAAGTTCGCAATCCCAAAGATTTGTTGTTCCTGGCATACCTCCTGGAAGAATTAAGTATCCGTTTGTGGTAAAATCCACATCAGAAAGTAAAATATCTGCTTGCATAGGAACATTGTGAGCAGAAGTAACTATATTAGTTTCATTTATAGAAACTGTTACCACTTCCAGACCTGCTCTACGCATAATATCTATAACACTAAGTGCTTCTAAATCTTCAAAGCCGTTAGCTAAAAATACATAATGTGTCATTTCTTAAAATATTTTCCGATTATTGGTAAATTTACTAATGAAAAATCTGTTTTAACAGTATAAACTAGATATATACCTAATAATATTGTTCTAATTAAATAATTTAACCATGCCCATGGGGTTACTACCAAATATGAGATACCTACTAGCACTGCTGCTATTAATAAATATTTTGCCATACTTAATAATGGATAATCTATAGGGAAATATTTATTTCCTAAGAAATATGAGACTATCATCATCACAGTATAAGCAGCCAATGATGCCAGGGCAGCTCCCATAAATCCCATTAATGGAACTAAAACTATTAGTAATATCACATTTATAACAAAACCTATGGCAGACATTATGGCACCAAAATATGTTTTGTCTGTCAATTTGTACCATAATGAAAGATTAAAATAAACTCCTTGAAAAAGATATGAAAGCAGTACAACTGGTATAATAACCAAACCAGACCAATAACTTTCATGGATAAGGAATTTAATTATATCTAGATAGAAAATCATACCTAAGCAGATTAGAAGTGATGAAATAACATAATATTTCATACTATCTGCATAAACATTTTTGGAATCTTTATCTTTATTTTTGGCAAATACAAATGGTTCGTATGCATATCGAAACGCCTGTGTAAACATCATCATAACCATTGCCACCTTGAAACAAGCCCCATATATACCTAATTGGGCTGTAGCCTCTGCTGTATCTTCCAATAAGAAAGGATATAAGATTTTGTCAATTGTTTGGTTCATTATCCCCACCACTCCCAACGCCAAAAGAGGGAAAGAATATTTAAGCATATCTTCTAGAAGGTGTAAGTCAAATTTTAATTTTTCTTCCAATGCCACTGGAATCAATGCCAAAGTTACTGCAGTGGTAGAAATTAAATTTGCCACAAAAACATAGCCCACACCATAATTAGGATTATAAAACCATGCTATAGCATCTGGATTAGATTCATGAATTCTAGGACAAATAACCAAAAAGAAAATATTCATTACGATATTTACTAGAATCATAAATAATTTTAGTACAGCAAATTTTATAGGTCTTTTCTTATACCTTAAATATGCAAAAGGAATACTATCAAATGCGTCCATAGCCACTACCACTGCTAACATCATCACATATTCTTGATGGTCTGGATAACCCAATGCTGTGGATATGCCGTTTAAAGACCCTGCACACAGTGCAACAAAGGTCATAGACGACACAAAAAGACAAATAATAGTGGTAGGATAAACTGCAGAATTATCTCTTCCTTCTTTGTTTAAGAATCTAAACAGACCTGTTTCCATACCGTATGTGAGGATAACAAGTAGAAGTGCAGTCCAAGCATAAAGGTTGGCAACCACCCCATAATCTGCAGAAGATGTTAATACGTATGTATAAAGTGGCACTAAGCACCAATTCAGGAATTTTCCTAAAATGCTACTCAGCCCATATATGGCCGTTTCTTTGGCCAGTGTTTTCATTTCATTTGCCATATTACTATCGCAACAATCTAAAATAAAGAATTTTCATAAGGACCTACTATCCTACTTCTGCCCAAATGTTGATAAGCAAAATCTGTGGCTTCTCTACCACGAGGAGTACGTTTCAAAAATCCTTCTTTAATTAAAAATGGTTCATAAACTTCTTCTATTGTTCCCGCATCTTCACCCAATGCTGTAGCAATGGTAGATATGCCTACAGGTCCACCAGAAAATTTATCAATAATCACAGAGAGAATCTTATTGTCTATTTCATCTAAACCGTGTTTATCTATATTCAACGCCTCTAAACCAAAACATGCTATTTCTTTGGTGATAGTACCTTGTGCCTTCACTTGAGCAAAGTCTCTTACTCTGCGAAGTAGTGCATTAGCAATACGAGGAGTTCCGCGACTTCTGCGAGCTATTTCTACTGCAGCATCTTCGTGACAAGGTGTATCCAAAATAGCAGATGAACGTTTCACAATAGATGTCAATACATCATTATCATAATATTCCAAGTGACTATTTATTCCAAAACGTGCTCTTAATGGGCTGGTTAATAAGCCACTACGAGTAGTTGCTCCAATAAGAGTGAATGGATTAAGGTCTATCTGAATGGAGCGAGCACTAGGTCCTTTGTCTATCATAATATCTATACGATAGTCTTCCATAGCAGAATAAAGATATTCTTCCACTATAGGACTTAACCTATGAATCTCATCTATAAAAAGGACATCATTTGGTTCTAGACTAGTCAAAAGCCCAGCCAAATCACCTGGTTTATCTAATACAGGACCAGAAGTAATCTTAAACCCTACGCCTAATTCATTGGCTATAATATTAGAAAGTGTAGTTTTACCCAATCCTGGAGGTCCATGTAACAGTACATGGTCCAATGCTTCTCCACGCATACGAGCAGCCATTACAAAAACTCTTAAGTTTTCCACCACTGCAGACTGACCTTTGAAGTCATCAAAACTAAGTGGTCGAAGCACGTTTTCATAATCATTTTCTCTGTCGCTTCTGGATTTTCTTATATCAAAATCTTCTACCATCAACTTGTTAATTCTCTAAATAAAACTTCTAATTCTTCTGAAGTTATCTTATTAGTTGGTCTATCTGCCACAATAACACCTTTTTTCAACACCAAAAATCTGTCACATATAGCAGATACTTCTTGCATAATATGTGTACTAAAAAGCACAGTTCTATCACGCCCAAAGTCTTTTATTAATTCTCTAATTTCTACTAATTGGTTAGGATCTAATCCTGTAGTTGGTTCATCTAGGATAAGAACCTGTGGATTGTGAATCATAGCAGCTGCCAGCCCTACCCTTTGGCGATAGCCTTTTGAAAGTTGTCCTATTTTCTTTTTGTATTCAGCAGTAAGACCGCATTTTTCAATCATTTCTTCCACTCTATCTGCCCTTTCGGCACCTAAATCATATATTTTTGCAGTGAAATTAAGGTATTCTTTCACATATAAATCTAGATATAATGGGTTATGTTCTGGAAGATAACCTATCAATTTCTGAGCCTCCAAACGTTTTTCTTGAACACAAACATCATCAATCCACACTCGTCCACTGTCTGGATAAAGATAACCAGTCATTATCTTCATCAGAGAAGACTTACCTGCACCATTAGGACCCAAAAAGCCAACTATTTCACCATTCTTTATATTAAAAGAAAGGTCAAAAAGCACCTGTTGGTCTGCATAACTTTTATTAATTGACTGTATCTGTAGGCTCATGATAATTTTATTATTTTATTTATAGTAGGCAAACTCCTAACTCCTAACTCCTAACTCCTAACTATTAACAACCGAGTACAAATTTACAAAATAAACTGATAAAATGACAGAATAGGTCTATAAATTATTCAATAATATTTTTTATCTTTGCAACTATGAATAAAAATCCACTTTTAGGTTTAAGTTTAAATGAACTAAAACAAGTAGTTTTAGCATATAAACTACCAGCATTCACTGCTAAACAAATAGCTGATTGGTTATACAAAAAGCAAGTCAAATCTATAATGGATATGACCAATATTTCTATTAAAGCACGTGAAATGCTTTCAGAAGATTATGAGGTGGGCGTTAGAGAACCTGCACATATTTCTGTTTCATCAGACGGTACAGAAAAATATCTTTTCCCAGTCGGGAACGATAATAAATTTATAGAAGCTGTTTATATCCCAGAAAAAGATAGGGCTACTCTGTGTATTTCATCGCAGATAGGTTGTCAAATGAATTGTCTTTTCTGTGCTACAGGCAAACAAGGTTTTTCTGGAAATCTAACCACAGCAGAGATTATAAACCAAGTTCAGAGCATTAACCACACAGAAAAACTAACCAATGTGGTGTTTATGGGCATGGGGGAACCACTTAATAACAAAGAAGTGGTACTAAAAGCCATAGAAATTATGACTTCTGATTATGGATATGGTTGGAGTCCAAAAAGAATTACTGTTTCCACTGTAGGAATAATTCCTGCATTACAAGATTTTCTAGAAAGAACTACTTGTAACCTAGCAGTGAGTGTTCATGCAGCAGGCGAACTAGAAAGAAGAGAATTAATTCCAGCAGAAAAAGCATACCCTATCCAACAAGTATTCTCTATACTTAGAAAATACGATTGGTCACATCAGAGAAAACTATCTGTGGAATATACAATGTTTAATGACTTAAACGAGACAGAAGTTTGTGCAAAACAGCTTCATGGCTTAATTCACGGAATGAACTGTCATGTAAACCTTATTCCATATCATACCATTCCAGACGTAGGTTTAATGCCTACTCCGATGAAAAAAATTGAAGAATTCCAGGGTTGGCTTACAAAAAAGGGACTTAGTGTTACTATTCGTCGTTCTCGTGGTCAAGACATCGAAGCAGCTTGTGGAATGCTATCAAGAGTTAGGAATTTTTCGAGCAGCGAGAGCAAAATTAAGCTTGCTTAAGTTTTGCCGAGTCGTGAGAAAAATCACGAGCGAAGCGAGTAATTTCAAAGAACGAGAGCGTAGCGATAACGCCTGTATAAATATAAACAAACAATGGCACGCCCGTAGGGTGTGCACCTAAATAAAAAAACATGAAAAAGATATTATACATAGCAGCAATATTAATAGGTTTAACTAGTTGTAACAGCGGTGGCATCACACTACCAAATGCCACAGGTATGGCAGGAGAAATATTAGTGGTAATAGATGACAGCATAGCAAAATCTGCTGTTGGAGACTCTATTTTTAGATTATTGGACAGAGATGTGCCTTGTCTTCCACAATCAGAACCTCATTTTAATATTTCAACAACACCACATAGTGGTTTCACAAACCTAATAAAACCTGCTAGAAATATTATTATAATCAATGTTGGACACAAATATTCACATAATAAGATAAAAACATCAAAAGACCGTTACTCCACCCCACAATCCATTATAGAAATTAATGGACCAACAAAAGAAGGAGTAAGAAAAGCCATTGCTGACCATGGTGAAGATATTTTGAATTATTTTATTAAAGCAGAAAGAGATCGTGCCATTAAACACCAAAGACACTACAGAGAAAGAGAAGTAGGAGAAAAAGTAAAAGAAAAATTTGGAATTGATATGGTTATTCCTAAAGGGCTTAATAAGATAAAAGAAGAAGATAACTTTATGTGGATTTCAAATTCTAATATTAATGTAAACCAAAATATAGTAATCTATAGTTATCCATATACAGACAAAAACACATTTACAAAAGAATATTTATCATATAAAAGAGATTCTGTTATGATGATACACGTGCCTGGACCTTCTGATGGTTCATATATGGGTACTGAATACAAATATGAACCACCTATAGTAAAGCATACTGCCCTAGAAAATGGTCTATTTGCAGCAGAAATGCGTGGACTATGGACTGTTATAGGAGATTTCATGGGAGGACCATTCGTGAGCATTAGTTGTTTAGATGAAGAAAACCAAAGAATTATTACAGCAGAATGCTTCGTTTATTCTCCAGGCAACAACAAACGTAATGTTTTAAGAAGTTTAGAATCTGTTTTATATACTATAAAATTTGAAAAAGATGAGCAAAATTAAAGTAGGTATTACCCAAGGCGATATAAACGGAATTTCATACGAAGTTATTCTAAAGACACTAGAAGATAATAGAATTTCTGAATTGTGCACACCTATCATATATGGTTCACCAAAAGTGGCTGCATATCATAGAAAGATGCTAAATCTGAATATTAATTTAAACCTAATTAATAAACCAGAAGAAGCATTAGAAAAGAGAGCAAATATCATTAATTGCTGTAATGATGAGATTAAAGTAGAGGTGGGATTTTCTACTCCACAAGCAGGAGATGCAGCTTTTAAAGCATTAGAAAAGGCCACCAAAGACCTCAAAGATGGCAAAATAGATGTTTTGGTTACTGCACCTATAAACAAAAATAATATTCAGTCCAATAATTTCAGTTTTCCAGGACATACCGAATATCTAGAAAGTTTATTTGGAGAAAAAGGTGATGCTTTGATGATTTTGGCCAATGAAAGTTTGAGAATAGCAGTGGCAACAGGACACGTACCTGTAAGTAAAATCTCATCTTGCCTAACACAAGAAAACATATTGAAAAAGATAAAACAATTCAATAAATCTTTGATAGAAGACTTTGGAATTTTCAAACCTAGAATAGCAGTATTAGGCCTAAACCCTCATGCTGGAGACAAAGGAGTTATTGGTAAAGAAGAAGAAGAAATCATCTTCCCTGCTGTAAAACAAGCTCTAGACGAAGGAATTATCTGTTTCGGTCCACTCCCTGCAGATGGCTTCTTTGGTTCAAATGGGCACGCACATTACGACGGTATTTTGGCCATGTACCATGACCAAGGTCTCATTCCATTCAAAACCATTGCCATGGACAATGGAGTAAACTTCACAGCAGGACTATCTGTTGTACGTACTTCTCCAGACCACGGCACTGCATACGACTTGGCAGGGAAAAATATGGCAAGTGAAAATTCATTCCGTCAGGCATTATATATGGCACTAGATATATATAAGAACAGAGAAAATAAATAATGTTACCTAATTCAGAACTTCAACAAATAAAAAATAAATTTGGTATAATAGGAAACAATCCTGAGTTCCTACACGCCATAAATGTTGCTGTACAAGTAGCACCAACAGACCTTTCTGTGCTTATAACAGGCGAAAGCGGTGTGGGGAAAGAAAATTTCCCAAAAATCATACACCAATATAGCCAAAGAAAACACGAAAAATATATTGCAGTAAACTGTGGTGCTATTCCAGAAGGTACCATTGACTCTGAATTATTTGGTCACGAAAAAGGGTCATTTACAGGAGCATTGACAGACAGAAAAGGATATTTTGAAGAAGCCAACGGAGGTACAATTTTCCTAGATGAAGTGGGCGAACTTCCACTTGCCACTCAGGCTAGACTGCTGAGAATTCTAGAAACGGGAGAATTTATTAAGGTAGGTTCTTCTAAGGTCCAAAAGACAAATGTTCGTATCATAGCAGCAACAAATGTAAACATAAACAATGCCATAGAGCAAGGTAAATTTAGAGAAGACCTTTATTATAGACTTAATGCTACTCACATAGAAATTCCAGCATTGAGAAACAGAAAAGAAGATATTTTACCTCTTTTCAATAAGTTTGCTAGTGATTTTTCCATAAAATACCAACGTCCATGTATAAAACTCTCAGAAGAAGCTGTTAAGGAATTAGGCAACTATTATTGGAGAGGAAATATTAGACAATTAAAAAATATTGCAGAGCAAATTTCTGCCATCGAGACAGAACCATTTATAAGTGGAGAAACACTTTTATATTATCTTCCAGATGAACCACACAGCAGATTACCTCTACACATAAAAGGTAAAGGGACACAGAGTGCATTCAATCCAGACCCAGAAATGTTGTTTAAGGCTATGTTGGAAATGAAAAAGGAAATAGAAAACCTTAAACAAACAGTCAATGAAATTCTAGAAAATAGAGGAAGTGTTATTAAAACTCCTATTAGTGCTCTGCCAGCACACTCAGATGCCATAGAGGTGGAATTTAGTGACCAACCTACCCCTTCTGTTGATGATATACAAAAAGAATTAATCAAAAAAGCACTCAAAAAACACGGAGGCAAAAAGGAATTAGCTGCACTAGAATTAAAAATGTCTATTAGAACACTATATAGAAAAATTAAAGAATACGGATTGGAAGAATGAAAAAATTTTTAATCACCATTATAAGCACACTTTGTCTCATTTCTTGTACTATTTCATACAAATTTAATGGTACAGTTATAAATTATGACATTATTAAAACCATTGCTGTAAAAGACTTTACAAACCAAGCAGCTATGGTTTATGCCCCACTTGCTAGCACATTTAATGAGGGTTTAAAGGATATTTATACCAAACAAACACGACTAGAACTAGTAGAGGCCAATGGAGATTTGGAGATAGAGGGTGAAATTGTTGGTTATGACATTGCACCTATGGCTGTCACTTCCAATGCTTCCTCTGCAGAAACACGTCTTACACTTAGGGTAAAAGTTCGTTACACAAACAATACCAATCATGAGGAGGACTTTGAACGCAGTTATTCTGCTTATAGAAACTTTGATAGTAGTCAGTTGATTACCGATGTTCAAGACCAACTGATAGAAGAGTTAGTAGAAGAAATTTGTGATCACATTTATAATGACACGGTTGCAAATTGGTAGTTAGGAGTTAGGAGTTAGGAGTGAGGAGTTAGGAGTGAGGAGTTAAGAGTACAGCCAACAATCATGAGCGTAGCGAGTAATTTGGAGTTATGACTAGTAAAGAGTTAATTAAATATTTACAAAATCCACAGAGTATTTCTCAAGCAGATATTTATGATGTGGAACAACTATACGAGCAATACCCATATTGTTCGTCTATGGCCATATTATACCTAAAAGCACTTGCAGACAGAGAAGATTTAAAATTCAACAATAAATTAAAGAAAATAGCACTTTCTGTATATTCTAGAGAAAGACTCCACGACATTATTTATCTAAAACCAGAGGTTAAACATCAAGAAATCTCACAAACCACTGGGTATCGTTTAGAAGATATTCCTGCAAACGAAAATACAAACCTATTCAAAGGTCAGTCATTGATAGACAAATTTATAGAATCTAACCCCAAAATTGGTCCAATAAGTTCAATGTCAGACAGTCCAAAAAACGAACCTATTTTGGAGGAAGAAGATATAAGCGAAAGCATTTTTACAGAAAGTTTAGCCAAAATTTATATCAGACAGAAACAATATGACAAGGCAAAACGTATTTTTGAGAAATTAAATTTGAAATTTCCAGAAAAAAATCGTTACTTTGCAGACCAAATAGAAAAAATAGATAAATTAATAACTAATAATTAAAAATATGTACATTATCATCGTATCATTAGCCATTTTAGTTGCTATCCTTTTAGTACTTATCGTAATAGTTCAAAAATCTAAAGGTAGTGGTTTAGCTTCTGGTTTTGAAAGTTCTAACAATGTTATGGGTGTTCGTAAAACCACTGATTTCCTAGAAAAAGCAACATGGACACTAGCTGCTATCCTAGTTGTTTTATCTATTGTATCTGTTGCATTTTATGACAGAGGCAGTGCTAATGAAGACACTCTAAAAAATAAAATAGAAGAAACTTCTGCTCCTATCTCAGTGCCTTCTGCAGAAGAAGCTCCAGTCTCTCCTATCGCTCCAGTAGCAGAATAATTTTCAACAACAAAGATACAAAAAGCTGACTATTGTTTAATAGTTGGCTTTTTTTGTAGTTAGGGGTTAGGAGTTAAACTGGCACGGATTTTGCAGTAATTAATGTAAATTAGAATAGGAATTAATTCCTAATTAATAAAACAACAATTAAAATTTATACAATATGATTAACATTAAACCATTGGCAGACAGAGTTTTAATCAAACCTGCTGCATCAGAAGAAAAAACAGCGTGCGGTATCATCTTACCAGATTCAGCAAAGGAAAAACCACTTAGAGGTGAAGTTATTGCAGTTGGCAATGGCACAAAAGATGAAGAAATGGTAGTAAAAACAGGTGATATGGTTCTATATGGCAAATATGCTGGCACAGAAATAGAACTAGAAGGTGAAAAATATTTAATCATGCGTCAAAGTGACATTTTGGCAATCATTTAAAAACATTAAACAATTAACATATCATGGCTAAAGAAATTAAATTTGATGTAGAAGCTCGTGACCTACTTAAAAAAGGTGTTGACGAACTTGCTAACGCAGTGAAAGTTACATTAGGTCCAAAAGGCCGTAACGTTATCCTAGCTAAAAAATTTGGTGCTCCACATATCACAAAAGACGGTGTAAGTGTAGCAAAAGAAATAGAACTTGAAAATCCATACGAAAATATGGGTGCACAAATGGTAAAAGAAGTTGCATCAAAAACTGGTGATAATGCTGGTGATGGTACAACTACTGCTACCGTATTGGCACAAGCCATTATCTCTGTAGGTTTAAAAAACGTTGCTGCAGGTGCTAACCCTATGGACCTAAAACGTGGTATTGACAAAGCAGTGGCAAAAGTTGTTGAATCTATCAAAGCTCAATCTCAAGAAGTTGGCGACGACAACAACAAAATAGAACAAGTAGCTACAATTTCTGCTAATAACGACAATGAAATAGGTAAACTTATTGCTGATGCAATGGCAAAAGTGAAAAAAGAAGGCGTTATTACTGTAGAAGAAGCAAAAGGTACAGATACTACTGTAGAAGTGGTAGAAGGTATGCAATTTGACCGTGGTTATCTATCTCCATACTTTGTAACAGATACAGAAAAAATGGAAGTTGTTATGGAAAAACCACTTGTGCTTATCCACGACAAAAAAATCTCTTCTCTTAAAGAAATACTTCCTCTTCTAGAAGCTACTGTTCAAAACAATCGTTCTCTACTTATCATAGCAGAAGATGTAGATAGTGAAGCTCTTACTGCATTGGTGGTAAATAGACTTCGTGCAAACTTACGTGTTTGTGCTGTAAAAGCTCCTGGATTTGGTGACAGACGTAAAGAAATGTTACAAGACATCGCTGTTTTGACAGGTGGTACTGTGATTTCAGAAGAACAAGGTTTGAAACTAGAAACTGCTACCATAGATATGTTGGGTAGTGCAGAAACCATCACTATTAACAAAGATAACACCACTATTGTAAATGGTGCTGGAGACAAAGATGCTATCGCTGCTCGCGTAGGTCAAATCAAAGTTCAAATCGAAAAAACTACTTCTGACTACGACCGCGAAAAACTTCAAGAACGCCTTGCAAAACTTGCTGGTGGTGTAGCTGTGCTTTATATCGGTGCTCCATCCGAAGTAGAAATGAAAGAAAAGAAAGACCGCGTAGATGACGCTCTTTCTGCTACTCGTGCTGCAGTAGAAGAAGGTATCGTTCCTGGTGGTGGTGTGGCTTATATCCGTGCTATTGCTGCAATAGAAGACCTTAAAGGTGTTAATGATGATGAAACCACTGGTATCGAAATTGTTAAACGTGCTATAGAAGAACCTCTTCGCCAAATCGTTGCTAACGCTGGTAAAGAAGGTGCTGTAGTTGTACAAAAAGTACGCGAAGGCGAAGGTGACTTTGGTTACAATGCTCGCACAGATGTTTACGAAAACCTACTAACCTCTGGTGTTATCGACCCTGCAAAAGTAACTCGCGTGGCTCTAGAAAATGCAGCTTCTATTGCTGGTATGATGCTTACCACAGAATGTGTAATTGCAGACAAGAAAGAAGACAACCCTGCTCCTGCAATGCCTCCAATGGGTGGTGGCATGGGCGGCATGATGTAATCTAAAAGTCCATATTTCTAAAATAAGTAATCCCCTCGGTCACAAAAGCAATGCCTGAAGTGCCGAGGGGATTTAGTTTGTAGTAATGGTTACTATTATTTCACCATTGCTTTTACTTTGTCCTCACCTATTGTTACTACATAGATACCAGATTGTAAACTACCATTTAGGCTTGTTACATCTTGACCTACGGTGTCGTAGATGTGATAGTCTGAATCTAAACAAGTGATAAGACCATTAGAAATGGTAATATTTGCATCAGAAAGAGTTTCTAATATGTCTGTACCTTCTTCATAACCATTGGTTGTAAATGTACCATTATATGACTTTAATTCATTAGAATTTTCGTCTTTAGCTGACATTTGATAGTTATATTTAGATTCTTCATCTAATCCTGTTACAGTAAATTGGAATCCTACCATAGTAGAACGTTTTCCAAAATCTATAGAAGTTAATTGACCATTTTCATTGAATAGCAATGTACAGAAAACTTCGTCATCTTTAGAAATAACCAATTCATAACTATTAGCACCATCTGTAGAAGGCCAAGTTACAATAGCATTGTTGTCTTCATCAACTTCTATTTCTACCATCTCTGGAGCTTCCACTTCTTCTGCAGCAATACATTCTGTTACCTTAAATGTGCCGAATACATCATCAAAGAAATAATCATCATACACATCACAAGGTACATATAAAGCAGCATTGTAGTGTGCAAATGAATTTTCAGACACATTTGGTACACTAGTAGGGTAAGCTATTACTTTCTTTAATTTATCACAACCAGCGAAAGTATTATAATCAATGGTTCTAACGCTCTCACCTATAATCACTGAAGTTAATGCAAAACAATTCTCAAAGGCTCTAAGACCTATATAAGTAACACTATTACCTGTTTCTATTGTTTTAATACTTGCACAGTTTACAAAAGTATGTTCCTTAATGGAATTTGCAGATGTAATTTTTATATCAGTTAATAACTTATTATTAATATATAGATTTCTTGCGTAATAAGTAGGATTAGAGAACCAACCGTCAAATCTAATACCTGCCCATTGATCTACAGTACCTAAGTAGTTTGCTTTGGTTAAATAATCACAAAGAAAAAATGCACTTGAACCTATTGAGGTAACACTATTAGGTATAGTAATCTCTGAAAGTTTATTCATGTCATAGCATAAACGTGCAGGAATATATTCTACTTCATTACCAAAGGTAAATGAGGTAATATTTGAACGAGAATTATAAAAAGGAGATTCAACATTATCATTAAAGTCTGCACAATTTTTAGCATTCCAAACAATTGTAGTTAAATTGTTGCAATCTTTAAATACATCATTATATATTTGAGTCGTTTTTAATGGAATTTCCACTGCAGTTGCATTAATATCACCAATATACGCAACTATCACATCATCATTATCAAAGATAAAATCCCCTTCTATCTTACTTCCGACTACATCTGCATAATATGCAACATAACCATGAGTAGTTTCTCCCTTAACTATGTCAAGTTCTGATGAATTTATAACTCTTTTAAGATTTTCACATTCATAAAACGCCTCTTCACCTATAGAAGAAACACTTTTGCCAATATATACTTCCTTTAAACGATCAGAACCTGAACATAAATTTGTAGGAATATATTCTACTTCATTACCAAAAGTAATAGAACTTGCTCCAACGATAGGAGTTACTAAGTCTGCACAGTCTTTAGCATTCCATTCCAACAAAGATAGGTTGTTACAACCAAAGAATGCATATTCACCTATAGAAGTAACACTATTACCTATTTCTATAGATTTAATACTTTGGCAGTTATAAAATGCATATTGTTTTATGGCATCTGTTGTTATTTTTAGATCGGTCAGTAACTCATTATTTATATAAAGATCTTTTGCATAGTAAGTAGGGTTGGAATTAAAACTTTCAAAATTAATTGTAGCCCATTCATCTGTTGTTCCTAAGTAATTTACTTTTGTTAAACCACTGCAATTATTAAATGCTACTGAACCTATTGAAGTAACACTAGCAGGTATAGTAATTTCTGTAAGTTTACTCATTCCTGAGCATAACCTTGCAGGAAGATGTTCTACGTTATCACCCAATATAAAAGAAGTTATATTCGTGCAAGTATTTTTGAAAATATCATCTTCAAAATTTGTACAATTCTTAGCATTCCATGTAATAGATAATAAACTGCTACTATTACTGAACGCATAATCACCTATAGTAGTGACACTATTAGGGATTGTAATTGATGTTAAGTCACTACAACCTTCGAATGCTGATTGTCCTATATTCTCTACATTCTCACCAATACTAACCGAGGTTAAACCGCTACAACTGTAAAAAGCTCGTAAACCTATTGAGGTAACACTATTTGGTATAGTAATTGATGTCAAACTACTGCAATTACTGAATGCTCTATCACCTATGTATTCAACTTTTTCACCAATAGTAACCGAAGTTAAACCACTACATTCCTCGAACGTACTTTCTTCTATAGAGGTAACACTATTAGGTATAGTAACAGAGTTTAAAGCACTACAACCTTCAAACGCTGATTGTCCTATATTCTCTACTTTCTCACCAATACTAACCGAGGTTAAATCGCTACAATTGTAGAATGCTTCTTCACCTATCGAAATAACACTATTAGGAATTGTAATTGATGTTAAAATATTGCAGTCACCAAATGCTCTTTCACCTATAATTTCAACCTTCTCACCAATAGAAACCGAAGTTAAAGCAGTACAACCACGAAATGCACTAGGACCTATAGATGTAACACTGTTAGGAATGGTAATAGAATTAAGTTTACTCATACCATCACATAAATATGCAGGAATAAGTTCTACCTTATTGCCAAATGTAAATGAGGTTATATTTGATCTAGCAGAATAAAAAGGAGATTGACTAATATCTGCATAATTCTTAGCATTCCAAATCACAGAAGTCACTCCTTCACACCCTGTAAACGCCCATATATGTATACTTTCTACCCTTTCACCAATAGTAACTGTAGTTAAACCTTTACAACTTTTAAAAGCGTCTGCACCAATAGAAGTTACACTATTAGGAATAGTAATAGAAGTTATTCCTTTACAAGACCAAAATGCACCAGCCCCTATACTTTCAACATTTTCACCTATAGTTACCGAGGTTAAATCACTACAATTATAGAATGCCATGCCACCTATAGAAGTTACACTATTGGGAATAATAATAGAAGTTAAGCCTTTACAACTACTGAATGCACGATGACCTATAGAGGTAACACTATTAGGAATAGTAACAGAAGTCAAGTCCACACAATCTGCAAAAGCGTCACTTGTTATTACTCTAGTTCCTTCTTTTATAATATAAGAACCTTTTACTATATCACTATTTGCTTCAATTAAACAGTTATCTATATATAACACACCATTATCCCAATTTGAGTTATTATTACTGATACCTGTATCCTTGAAAACACCATCACCTATAAACGTAACGCTATTTGGAATTGTAATTGAAGTTAAAGCACTACAACCAGAGAAAGCCCATCTACCTATCGAACTTAGATTATTAGATATAGTTACAGAGGTTAGACTAGTACATATTTCGAAAGCTTCGTCTCCGATAGAAGTAACACTGTTTGGGATAGTAATAGAAGTTAAACTGTAACATGCATAAAAGGCTTTTGTACCTATACTTTCTACATTTTGACCAATAGTAACAGAAGTTAAATTGTTACAACCATAAAATGTTTCATCACCTATACTTTTTAATTTATCGCCAATTGTAACCGAATTTAAACCACTACAATCCTCGAATACAGAACTTCCTATGTCAGTTATGCTATTAGGAAGTTGAATAGAGGTTATGCTAGTACAAAAATAGAATGCACCATCACCTATATAGGTAATACTATTAGGGAAATTAATCATAGTCAACTCTGTACAAGACTTGAATGCCTCTTTACCTATAGAAGTAACACTATAAGTATCATTATTATAGTTGATTGAAGATGGAATTGTGATACTACCAATATATTCATTAGAATAATCATCGAATCTTTCTCCTTTATATGTAACCTCAGCTATTTTATTCTCTTCATCTAAATTGTAGTAGATTCCATCTATTTCTACATCGTGTGCCATTGCCGTCACCGACAGCAACAAGGCGGTAAATAAAAGTAAAATTTTTCTCATAAAGTTTTATTGTTAAAGTTAATAATTTGCTTACGTATAGGCATACAAAAATGCGTGAATCGTGCTACACGCTCTAAAGGTACTGGCATACCCAATCAACATATAAACACAACCCACGCAAACACGCGGGCGCCATGTGCTTATTGTGCTTGTTGATTTATGAAAGTGCCAGTTTCTTAGAGCAAGTACAATAGCAAAACGCTATTAAAAATATTTATTATTTTAAAGACTTATATCTTTGTTTCTATATTCTTTATTTATACTTATATTCTATCAAAAGTTCATCTACCAGGTATTCATCGCTAAAACAATGCATATCAGCTACTCCATTTTTTATTAAATCATATGTAACTGAGTCGTAAAACTTACCCAATGCTTCTTCATATGACAATCCTGTTTTGTGTGCAAATGATTCTACAATCCTTGCATACTTCATTTGTAATATATTAGAATTAGCTTGCATAATTATAATTTTTCAGAAGAAACAAAATGTAAGTGATTGTCCAATATATCTTGCGATGTTATACAAACTTGATGATTTGTTTTTTTATATTTTAGTTGATCTAAAGCTTGTTCCTTTGTATAAATACCTGATAAATATAAATCTAAAGTATTAAACACTTGATCATCTGCTATACCACCTTCTATAATATCATAGACTTCACATTGTAAACCTTTTCTACATGCAGTTATATAATCCAACCATTCAGAATTATATGTTGAAAAAATTTTATATCTACAACCTTTAATATTCTCATCTAATTCATACGTATTAAGAAAGGCATTTTCACCTCGCTTAATAAATCGTTGACCATATAGCACTGCCTGCTCTTTTAGGGAAGTAAGATAAAAACCTCTGCCAAAATCTAAATTATTACGAGAATATGAGACATCAGGTTTATTTATTACTAATTGTGAGGTATGATATAAAATCATGATAGCACTCCTTTCTTTCTCATATATGAAACTAAATCTTCTACGATATATTCTTTTGAAAATGTGTGCAATACATCGTAACAAGGCACAATATAATCATCTATAATACCAGCATCTTGCATTGTATGATAGACTTCTGTTGTATTTTTCCCTAAATAGGATGCTACATTATCAATACAAAAAATCGTAAAAAATAAACTCTTTGAATTCATAACACCTAGAGCCTAATTATCCTAATACAAATATATGGAATATTTTCAGAATTAAAAATTATTTTTCCTTTATTTATATAGAAATCCCCTCGGTCACTGAGCTTGTCGAAGTGCCAGAGGGGATTAATATTTTACAAAAGTAAAGGACACTGCGTGCAGTGTCCCTACTCTATCTAGCGGCTACTATTATTTCACCATTACTTTTACTTTGTCTTCACCTATTGTTACTACATAGATGCCAGATTGTAAACTACCATTTAGGCTTGTTACATCTTGACCTATGGTATTGTAGATGTGATAGTCTGCGTCACAAGAGATTGTACCGTCTGATACTTTAATAGAAGCTGCGCTCACCTCTTCTACAGCAGTTGGAGTTCCAGTTGTAAATGTACCAGTGTAAGTGTCAAGTACTTTATTTTCAGAGTCTTTTGCTTCTAGTGTATATCCATATTCTGTATTACCTTCTAGACCTGTTACGGTAAATTGGAAGCCTGTTGCTGGTGTGGCATCAGCACTGCGTTTAAAGTTTAATGCGGTTAATTGACCGTATGCATTAAAGTCTAAGGTGCAGAATAATTCGCCCTCAAAAGTAATTTCCAATGTATATGAAACAGCGTTATCTACTACAGGCCATGTAAATAAGGCATTGTCATCTGATGGTTTAATAGTAACATCTGTGGTAGGCTCAGTAACAACACCCATTGCCATGATGTATTTAAAGTCTTGATACATTGGGTGGAACTTATAGTCTTCCAAAGCAGATGCAGGCACATGTAAGTTTGCATTGAAGTTGGTAAAGATATACCCTTCATCGCCATCAGACCAACCATCTTCTTCCTCCTCTTCATAATAAGGAACCCAATAAGCGGGAGGTGTTGTTGCGTAGCAATAAACGTTGCGTAAATTTTCAGTTTCTATAGTGAATGCCTCAGAAGCAATTTTTGTAACCGTGCTTGGGATAATAACAGAAGTTAGCGCATCACATTCTGCAAACGCACCTTCACCTATTTTTTCTACGCCTTCTGGGATAGTCACACTTTTTAGAGATACACACTCTTCAAACGCAAAGTGTGGAATCATCTTTAATGAGCTTGAAAGTTTTACACTTTCTAACGAAGGACTATAAACAAATGCAAGGGCTCCAATTTTAGTTACATTATCGGACATACTTAATTCTTCCAAGTAATATGCTCCCATGAAAGCCATTGTATCTATTTCCACTACTTCTGCAGGCACTTCGTAAGCAATTGAAGTTTTATAAGTAGGATAAATGTGTAGAACAGACATATCCTTGTTGAATAACACTCCATCTTTTGAAGTAAAGGATGCATTTCCTGATTCTACATTTATAGCAGAAACTGGAGAATCTATTAAATCCTCTTGGAAATCAATTAAGTTTGTTGTTTGAGCAGGAATATTTATTTCACCTTCAATATTGCCAGGAATTTCTACTATTGTTGTTAAATCTTTGGTAAACAAAATACCACTTTTTGAAGCATAAGTAGTGTTCGCTTCAGCTACATCAAAACTTTTCAAACTAGATATACCAAATGCGTTTTTACCTATATAAGAAACTTTTGAAGGAACAGATATTGTTGTTAAACGAGTGCCACCAAAAGCATATGCACCAATATGTTCAAGACTTTGTGGTAAAGTAACAGATTTTAATTCGTCTTGACTATTCAACATATACGCAGGAATACGCTCTACATTGTTTGAGAATGTAACTGTTGAGATTGGTGAATAGAAGAAAATAGATAATGAGATATCATGATAGCCCTCAAAAGTACCTTCATCTATAGCACATGCATCTGTACGACAATTTACTGCATTCCAAGTTAATGTTTTAAGATTTTCACAAAAACCAAAAGCACCTCTTCCTATATAACTAACATTTGCAGGAATAACTAAAGATTGTAATCCAGAGGCAGCAAAAGCCTGAACACCAATTGTTTCTATACTAGAAGGCAATTCTATTTGTGTTAGATTTTCAAATCCTTGACACAATTTATCTGGAATAGATTTTACTTTATTTCCAAAAATGAATGATTCTATATTATAATTACCATACATAAAAATATCACCCTTTGTTTTACAATCTATTGCATTCCATGTTACAGTTTTTAGATTGCTACATTCCCAGAAAGCATTCGCACCTATATTTTCTACATTTTCTGGAATAGTTATAGATTCAACTCCAGAACCATAAAAGGCATTCTCACCAATTTCTTTAAGAGATTCTGGCAAAGTTACCCTAACAAGATTTGGATGAGAAAGTGCATATTCTGCAATAGTTGTAGTACCTTCTTTTACATCAACTACAGTGTTTTCTGGCATTTCACCTTTGTATTCTACAAGTGTAGTACCTATATAATATGGACCATCTGGTGCAGCATCGTATTTTGCATTAGCCCAAGGAGTATTATAAAACGCTGTAGGATGAATACTTTCTACACTAGCAGGCAGATTTACGGTGTTTAAACTATAGTTTTCTGCGAACGCATATTTTTCTATACTCTTAACAGATGAAGGAATTGTTATTTCTGTTACTAATTCGTTGAATTGCACCAAAGACGCAGGAATATTTTCGACTTCGCTACCAAATATAATATTTTTTGCACCTACTAGGTAAGTTTCATCTGGATTTTCATCGTAGGTGTATGTAGACATAAATAATGGATATACCTCGTCTTCACCATATTCATTTTGTGATGGAATACGAGTACAGTATTTTGCATTCCAGTTTACTGTAGTTAAATCATAACAACCTACAAATACATTATTTCCTATTTTAGATACATTTTCTGGGATAGTAATAGAAGATAGATAAGTATATTCAAATGCATTGTCGTGAATTTCTTTTACAGAATTTGGAATAGTAATTTGAGTAAGATTATACATACCCTCGCACAATGAATTTGAGATTTTTTCTACCTTGTTGCCAAATACAAAAGATTCAACTTCTCTATCAAATACAGTAGAACGAATATAGTTTTCAGAATCCTTTGGTGTGTCACAGTTTATTGCATTAAAGTATATTTGTTGATTAATTGCATTGCCATAAAATGCTCCTGCACCTATTGTTTTTACATTTTCTGGAATAGTAATTACAATAATGTTATTGTTAGAAAAAGCATTTTCACCAATATATTCTAATGAATTTGGTAAAGAAAGAGTTGCTAACTGAGTATCTGTAAAAGCCCCATTTTCAATACATTTCAAAGATGTAGGTAAGGTAAGTGACGAAAATTTAATACCAGCACAAGCATATTCTGCTATACCTAGTGTTCCTTCTTTTACTGTTAAGGTGGTAGCAGTTTCTGGATTTGAAGTATAATAACGATATAATATATGGTCAATATAAAAAGCACCTTCCTGCGGTGTAGATGTATAAGGACATAAAGGAGTTCCATCAAAAGAATTGGAACCTACATTTATTACGTTAGTTGGCAAATGCTCAATCGTTAGATTTTCACAACCTTGAAATGCAAATCTTCCGATAGTAGTTACTGTATTTGGAATAGTAGAAGCATTACAACCCATAATAAGTGTATTAGTCTTGGTTTCCACTATTGCATTACAATTGTCTCTACTGTCGTAATATTCGTTGTTTTCATCTACTTTTATCTCTGTTAAATTTTTACAACCCATAAAGATTTGATTTCCTATTTTCTCTATACCCCACCATATTCGTATACTTTCTAATGCAGCTCCTGCAAATGCAGCATCTCCTATTTCAGAAACCACTACTAAATCTACATTTTTCAATTTAGGGCAATTAGCTGCAGCAAATGATTTGATATAAAATTCATAACCACCATCATAGCTAGGAAATTCAATGCTTTCTAGGTTTTTAGCACCATTAAAAGCATTTTCTCCTAAACCTAATACGCGATATTGAGCATTGTCATACTCGACATAATTAGGAATAACTGCTTTTACTAAATCTGGATAGTTGTTATTAAAGTCTGCCTCTGCAGTTACTTCTACAGAATAACCTTCTCCTACAATAGCATAGCATAAGCCATCTACCTTAAAGTCATACGCCATTGCCGTCACCGACAGCAACAGGGCGGTAAATAAAAGTAAAAATTTTCTCATAAAGTTTTATTGTTAAAGTTAATAATTTGCTTACGTATAGGCATACAAAAATGCGTGAATCGTGTTACATTCATCCTAGGTACTGGCATACCCAACTAACATATAAACACAACCCACGCAAACGTAGGCGTTTAGTGTCTATTGTTCTTGTTAGTTTAGAAAAGTGCCAGTTTTCGGATGCAAGTACAATAGCAAAACGCTATTAAAATATTTATTATTTAAAATTTAAATTTCTGTTTCTTATTCTATTATTTTAATTTATTTACAATACAAATATAACTAATATTTTTTAGTAATTTTAAAAATTGTGACAATTATTTTTTTATATCTATAATAAATGCATCCCTTTCTTTGATAGATAATATTTCTGTTTAGGACTTCTTGGTTTTTCTTTTTCTGTCATTATAATATATCCTTCTTTCAAGGCTGGATAAAGATATGTTTTTCTAAAGTTATCTCCTCCTTTAAGATTTAACCTCTCCATTATCTCTTTTACCGATAAAGTTTCTGACCCTATCACTACTATTAATTTTATTATCTTATCCTCTGCATCATTACTACTTTTCATTGCAACTTTACCTGCAACTTTACCTGCAACTTTACCTGCAACTTTACCTGCGACTTTACCTGTTTTTATATTGTTAGAAACGTTGTTGTATGTTATTGAAAATTCAAATTGTGTGCTATTTTTTATTTCTATTTTAGTCTCTGAATAATATAAAGGTGCATACATTTTAATATTTCTTCTACCCGAACCCAAATCCTCAACAAAATGTAATTCATTAAGAACTCTAACAATTAATGGATTTTTTGTATAAGGGCCTAGTTCTTCTAGCGTTAGCACACCTTCTCTTATTGTTGGTATGAGTCTTGTTGCGTTTCTAGTTATAACCCTATCATAAAATATTTCTAAATACCCTCCAAAACCAGGCTGATAATCTGAATATGCTTGATATTGATTACGAAAGATATTTAGGGTGTCCTATTCGTCCTGTCTTAGAATAGACTCTATTACAATACACAATCCTCTCTGATAAAAACAAAAGGACGACACTGAATCAATGTCGTCCTTTTTATTTTGAGAAAATGTGTTATTTAAAACTTATGCTTTTACGCGACCTACGTATGAACCATCACGAGTGTCGATTTCGATAAGTTCACCTTCGTTGATAAATAGAGGAACGCGAACTTCTGCACCTGTTTCTAGAGTTGCTGGTTTAAGGGTGTTAGTTGCTGTATCACCTTTAAGACCTGGTTCTGTATAGGTAACTTGAAGAACCACTTTGGTAGGGATTTCTGCAGAAAGAACTGTTTCTGTAGATGTATCAGAAAGAACATCAACGATATCACCTTCCTTCATATATTCTACACCTGTAATTTTATTTCTTTCGATAGGGATTTGTTCAAATGTTTCTTGGTTCATGAAGATTAAATCTTCACCTTCTTGATATAGGTATTGGTATGGACGACGTTCTACACGTACATCTTCTAGTTTTAAACCAATTTGGAAAGTTCTTTCTAGTACACGACCATCTACTACGTCTCTAAGTTTGGTACGCATGAAAGTGTTACCTTTACCTGGTTTTACGTGTAAGAATTCGATAACGAAATACAAACGGCCGTCTAAACGAATACAAATACCGTTTTTAATGTCTTGTGAGTTTATCATAACGTTTATAAAAAATAAATAATTAATTCTTTTAAATACTAAGGTGCAAATTTAATAAAAATCTTTGATTTACAATATAAAAAAATTACCAATATACCACTGGGCACCTATTTTTCTTATTCTGTTGAGGGAATGTATAGATTAAAGAAATCTCATTTGACCATGAACCATTCTTCTTGTCTGAGGCAAAAATGTCAAAAATATAATATAATTGAAAACCTTTATAATATCCACCTACCATAAATGATGGGGTATGAACATTATCTAAATTTGTTTTATAAGCAGCCCCCACTATAATAGGTTCAAAACAAACTCCTACTCCAAGATAAGCACTTTTGTAATTTTCTTGATGTTGGTAATTTACATTTGCAAAGAAATAATTGTCAGAGAATCCTTGACTCATTAATCCACGATTCAATTTTAAATCTTGAACAAATTTTACACTACCTACATATCTTCTAGGCAGATATGAAGACTCATCATAAAAACCATTTTCTGGTTGTGCCACATGATAAACAGCAAAACCTACAGTTAAATGATTTTCAAATACATACGATGCACCTACAGCAAAATCAAAGAAAGTTTTTGACGCATTTTCCAAATTTTCCATACTGCCTGGAGCAATAAAACCATTGGAATCGTATTGGTCACCAAAGGTAAGAGAAGAATAATCCACTTTGTTATAAAAAACACTTCCTTGCAGACCCAATCTTATAAAATGCTTATCTGCACATCTTATGGTATGTGAATATACCACCCCAAACTCATTTACAGAATATACAGAAGACATCTGGTCGTATGTATAAAATGCCCCTACAGAACACATTCTTTTATACACATTTTGGTCATATGACACACGCACTGTGTGATAATTGTTGTTTAGAACAGGCCATTGCATTCTGTAATTTACACCCAATCTTATGGCATTGGTTTCGCCTACAGACGCAGGATTTAAACTATAAGGCACAGTGTTATGATTAGAAAAATTATAATCCTGTGCATAAGAAATGGTTTGAGACAAAATCAATCCCAAAACAAATATAATTTTATGTAATCCATTCATAGTCATCGTATTATAGAAACCATACCACGAGAAGAACCTATTTTTTCTACTCCGTCCATTTCTGCCTTATAATCCACTACCCAACCATACACACCCCAAGGGCAAAGTTTTCCGTTGTGATAACCGTCCCAAGTGTCTTCTGCCGAATTCCCTTCAAAGATTATATTGCCTATACGGTCATAAATATAAAATTTAAACTCCTTAATCAATTCATTTGCAAAAAACTTAAACTCATCATTTAATCCATCACCATTGGGAGTAAACGCATCTGGAGCCCACACCTCACGCCAAATATAAATTGGCACCTCAGCTTTAAACGTACAATTATACTTGTCAATAGCAGTTACAGAAACTGTATAAGAATCATCTAAATGAGATAAATCATAATTGTGACTTGTATTTTTTGAAGTATCTACAGAAGATCCATCACCAAAATCCCAATACCATGTGGCATCTTTATATGGTTCCATACCAGAGAAACGTACCTCTGTTCTACCCTTTTCTATAAAATTGGGTTCTACATGATATGCAAATATGGGTTCTGGTAAATCCTTTATTTCTATAGAATTTTCTGCCATACAACCATTTTCATCTGTTCCAAATACTTTAATTTTGATAGGAAGTTGTGCAGAAGTTTTTAGTGTAGAAGAAAGATTATTGGAGATTTCTTCGTTTACTGCATCGGAGTCCCATTTATAACTCACAGCACCAGAAGCTAATAACTCCAATTTTACATCGTCTTCTCCTGGACATACACTATAATCTTCTAGTTTTAATTCAACATTTGGAATAGGTAGAACAGCAACATCGTATGTAGCAACACCTTTACAACCACTAGCAGACATAGCCTCTACAGAATATATGGTATTGACATTTGGTTTCACTTGTATATCTTTGGTATTTTCACCTGTGTTCCATAGATTTGTAGTTTCTTCACTAGCATTTACTGTAAGTGTAATAGGTTGTTCACTACTTGCACAAATAGATTTAGGACCAGAAATATAAACTATTGGCGTTGGCTTAGCCTTTAAATTTACTTGAATAACAGACTCACAACCTAATGGACTTTTGCCCTGAACACTAAGAATCAAATCACTTTCTACAAGTATATCTTTTCTATTTCCAGTGGTATTGTCATCTAACCATAAATATTCTGTTCCCACAATATCAGATGTTAGATTTACCATATATTCTTCACCCAAACATGCTTCTGTGATACCACTATATTCTATGACAGGTGATTTACTCTCTATCAACGTCTTTTCTACAGGCAATGACTCACAATTATTAGCATCTACACCTTTGATAATATAAGTACCTGCTTGAGTAATAGTGCGTTCTGCCTCATTACTACCATCACTCCAATAATATGTTTCTGCACCAGACAATTGCCATTTCACACTACCACCATTACAAATAACCTCATCACCCAACACATTCACATTTGGTCTAGGCAATACCTTTACAGTATGCTCTGCCTCTGCTATACACCCAAAAACATCAGTTCCTATTACCTTATAGGTTTGCTCTGTAACTGGAGATACTATTATATTGCTTGCAGTTTCTTCTGTTCCCAACCATTGGAAACTATTAGCTCCAGACGCTGTTAAAATGGTAGAAGACCCACCACATATTAAATCTGGTCCATCTATGCTTATTACAGGAGGAGTTTTAACTACAACAGTTTTTTGAGCATTATACACACAACCATGAGTATCTTTGGTCTCTACATAATATAAAGTAGTTTCACTAGCAGAAGTGGTTAAATGTGAATCTGTAGAAATATTATCTTCGGTATCGGTGTACCACCTAAATGTAGAACCATCTTCTGCTCCTTCTACATCTAGTGTAAATGATTTATCTTTGCAAATAGGGTCTAATTCACTAATAGCCAATTTTGGGAAATATCTTACAGAAACTTGTTTGGTTATAGTGTGCGAACAACCCTTTTTGGAAACTGTGGTAAGACTTACATTATAATCTCCTGGGCTATCAAATATGTGAACAGGATTTTCATCTGTAGAATATCCTCCATCAGAAAAGTCCCAACTATATGAATCTAGTTCATCGCCATTTATTGTTGAAATATTATCAAAATGAACTTCGCCGAAACAATGATTGGTGTAACCAAAATTGGACTCAACATCTACAGGGTCCAATACTGTAGTTAAATCTATATTGGCACAGCCCAATTCATCAGAAATTTCACATTTATATACTAAACCATTCACCATAGTAGATCGTGGAATGGTAATTCTGTTTGGTTCTGTAACTATTATACCATCAGAATTTCTGCCATCACTACGAGTCCATTTATATTTTGGATAACCTTCTGGAGCAATAATCATAGCATCATCTACCCCACAACTCACAGAAGTTAAATCCAGTTTAGTGGCCTCAGCACGGAAGTATCCATAAGCTTCATGTCCACCTGCAACAGGATAACCATTACATTCTACAATACAGTCATGGGTAATTACAGATATAGTAACTTCATATCCTTCATAATTTCTTAAATCTATAGTACCTGCAGTCCAAGGACGATATACATAATCCCCTGCAGCATGTTTTGCATTACTAGCAGGACACTCATTAAAATCTTTGTTTAATAATAGAGTATTAGAAGTTTCATTTGCTATAGTATTATAAGCACCACATGGGACTAAATAGTAATTCCCTGTAGTAGGGTCTTTCACATCAATTTTAATACCAAAATATGGGAATTCGTCTCCAAAATGGGTAGAACCACCTCTTACTGGAATTTGTAATACTGTAGCAAAATTATAATTAAGAATATTAGAGTTTGGTCCAACTGTGTATGTATATGAAATCTTTTCTGCTGCTGCACCTCTTTGATTACGCCACCTATCTGAGCATGAGGCAGAACTATTAACCATCCCTTCTGCTTTTAATGGTTCTCCTACCCTAACCACAACAGAACCATCAAATGGATTTGTATAAAGATTTGAACAAGCAACAATTGGGTCTTGTTCATCTACAGTCTGCACTATCTCTATTCTTTTTCCAGTATTTTCTACTTCTGTCCATCTATATTCATAACTACTACCTGCTTGATCTACAGCATAAAACTCACCAAAATATCTTTTCCAACCAGTGAAATCTCCTTTGGAAAAATTTAAGTTTGGTGCTTCTGGATTATCTGTCGCCGAAAAAGAGAGTTGTAGAGACAGATATAAGGAAAGTAATAAAAATAAAAGTTTACGTAAATTCATAATATTTTTTAAGGTTGATTACAAAGTTACGTTAAATAAAGTAAAACACAATAAAAAAGCCTTATAGATTTTCTCTACAAGGCTTTTTAGTGAATATTTTGTTAAATTTTATTCTAGGTTTTCGATAGAAATACCTTTTACTGCTTTGTTAATCTTTCTCATAAGACCTTGAAGCACAGTTCCAGGTCCACATTCTACCACTTGTTCTGCACCGTCAGCAATCATGTTTTGCACAGATTGAGTCCATTTTACAGGAGCAGTAAGTTGAGCAACTAAGTTTTTCTTAATCACTTCTGGATCTGTTTCACCTTTTGTGCTTACATTTTGATAAATAGGACAAATAGGAGTTTTAAATGTAGTTTGTTCTATAGCTGCAGCTAATTCTTCTCTTGCAGGGTCCATAAGTGGAGAGTGGAATGCACCGCCAACTGATAGTTTAATAGCACGAAGTGCACCTGCTTCTGTAAGTTTTTCGCAAGCAATGTCGATAGCTTCGTGAGTACCAGAAATAACCAATTGTCCTGGACAGTTGTAGTTTGCAGGCACTACTACACCATCTATAGATGCACAAATTTCTTCGACCACTTCGTCTGCAAGACCAATGATAGCTGCCATAGTAGAAGGAGCAGCTTCACATGCTTTTTGCATTGCCATAGCACGTTTAGAAACCAATCTAAGACCATCCTCAAAGTCTAATGCACCAGCTGCAACTAAAGCAGAAAACTCACCTAATGAGTGACCTGCAACCATACTTGGGGTGAATTTATCAGCATTGGTTTTAGTCAAAATCACAGAATGTAAAAATACTGCTGGTTGAGTTACTTTAGTTTGACGTAGGTCTTCGTCTGTACCATCAAACATCAAATCTGTGATACGGAAACCTAACACTTCGTTAGCTTTTTCAAAAAGTTCTTTTGCTAATTCAGAGTTCTCATACATGTCCTTACCCATTCCTACGAATTGAGCACCCTGACCAGGGAATACATAAGCTTTTTTCATAATTGTTCTTTATTAGTTTTACTTAAAAACATTGATTTTTATGTTTTTCAGCTACAAAATTACGTTATTTTTATGAAAATATATGCTTTCTCTTTCAAAATAGTGCATTTTTCTTTAATTTTGCGTGTATTTTTCTACTATGGCACTAATAAATGAAAACTATTTGAAACTTCCGGAGTATTATTTCTTTAATGAAATCCAACAAAAGGTTAATGCTCACAAAATAATCAATCCCAAAGCTAACGTGATTAGTTTGGGGTTGGGCGATGTTTCACAACCCATTCCTGCTTCTGCCCTAAAGGCAATGAAGAGTGCAGTAGAAGAATTGTCAGACCCAAAAACTTTTAAAGGTTACGGACCAGAAACTGGATACAATTTTCTGAAAAACTGCATTATTAAATATGACTATGCACCTCGTGGCGTAACTCTAAATCACGATGAGATTTTTATTAGTGACGGTTCTAAGTCTGATGTTGGTAATATAGGGCATATTTTTGGTAGGGATAATATTATAGGCATTACAGATCCTGTATATCCTGTTTATGAAAATGCAGCCATCATGGGCGGACGCTCTGGTTATCTTACAGACAACAATCTTTGGAGTAATATAGTTTATATTCCATGTTCTTCAAAAAACAATTTCGTTCCAGAACTGCCCAAAGAAAAGGTGGATATAATATATTTGTGTTATCCCAATAACCCTACTGGCATTGCACTTACCAAAGCCGAATTAAAAAAATGGGTGGATTATGCTCTAGAAAACCATGCCATTATCATATACGACGGAGCATATTTTTCATATATCACAGAAAAGAATATTCCCCACTCCATTTACGAAATCAAGGGAGCAAAAAAATGTGCTATAGAAATTAGAAGTTATTCCAAAACGGCTGGTTTCACAGGACTTAGATGTTCATACACAGTAGTTCCTCACGAAATTATTGGTTTCACCCTATATGGTAACGCAATAGAAGTGAACAAACTTTGGTGGCAACGCAATACCACCTATTATAATGGTACATCATACGTTATTCAAAAAGGTGCAGAGGCACTTTACTCACCAGAGGGAATGCAAGAGGTAAAAGAAATGGTTTCTTATTACTTGACCAATGCAAAAATTATTAGAGAAGAACTTACAAAATGCGGTTTCTCTGTATATGGCGGGGTCAATTCTCCTCATGTATGGGTAAAAACTCCTCATCACACCACTTCATGGAAATTTTTCCAAGAACTTCTTTATGATATAAATGTGGTTTGCACACCTGGTGCAGGCTTCGGCTTAATGGGTGAAGGTTACTTCCGTCTCACTGGCTTCAACTCTCGCGAAAACACTACAGAAGCGATGCAACGCATTTCAAAGTGGATTTAGTTAGGAATTAGGAGTTAGGAATTAGGAGTTAGGAATTTTTGTGCAAACCGAGTGCAAATAAGTTTACTTAATTTGCCGAGGTGCAGCCAAAAATCACGAGCGAAGCGAGTAATTAGAAGTTAGAAGTACGCTTTTTATTCAACTTCTAATAAAAGTGAGGGGTAATACCTATGAATAACTGAAAATTAATCCCTGGCATGGGACGAGAAAGTACAGACAGATATTCTTCATTGAATAAGTTGTTAATGTTAAACTTTAAAGAAATATCAGACCAACTAAATTTTAACAACTTTTCTATAGTAATATTACTCATAAAATATGTTGGCAACTTACCTGTAAGAGTGAGGTCATTACTAGACATGGTGTAACGCTCACTATAATAACACCATTTATACATAAAAGAAAAGGACTTATATGTAATTTTTCCATTTACTGTGGCAGAATACAAAGGAACGTATGGCAATTGTTTGCCAACAGATTGATCGGCAGGAGACATTGGTTCACCATTGTTTATTGAGGGAGTCCAAGAGAAAGTACCATTAAGAGATAAACTCCAGTTTTTTGCCCAATAAAATGTGGAATTTGCATTAAGTTCCACACCGTAGGCATGAACATCTTTTATATTTTTGGGAGAAAAGAAACCTTTGGTAGTGGGTAACCAAATAATCCAATCATTCACGTAAGAATCAAACCATGTAATGCCACCAGAGAGGTCATAAAGTTCTTCACGACCCACCTTGAATGCAAGTCCAGCATCGTAGGTCCAACCACTTTCTTTTTTAAGATTTGGGTTGCCTCCTGGCTGAAAATATAGGTCGTTAAGCGATGGGAAACGGAAGTTTCTAGACACAGAAGCCTTTGCTGTAAGGTTGATACGTGGCCAAAGTATGCCATCTATAAAAAACGCAGGAATAATTGGAGACCAATCTGTTCCAAACATTTCTTCTCTGAGTGTAAGGGACATTCCCAAATGGTCTATAGGTTGCCACTTCACAGAAATTGCTCCAGAAAGCTCTGTTCTTGCTTTTTTGTAACCCACAATGGCAGTGTTTCCATCTACTTTTATTATGTTTTTGTCTCTACTCTCTACAAAATGCTGATAAAAAGCCACATTTGCAGAAAATAACCATTGCTGACCTATGTAATATTCACCATCTGCTTGCACGTATGCAGTATTAATTTTGCTTCTAGACTCGGTCATAGATGCCATAGTACCATTGCCTATATCGCGTTTGTAGTCGTATGCCATATAGGTATATACATAGCCTGCCTTGGCAGCCGCTTTCCATGAATTCTTTAAGAAATCGTATGATAAGACACCTCTAAAGGTTTGCTCACGCTGATAGTTTTCAAAACTAGTATCTTCTGCATAGTCTGTGGTAAGCATAGGGAGTTCACGTTTCGACTGCAAATACCATGCATTTAAGCCAAATTTATGTCCTGTACCAGTGTTGTAATATGCTTCTTGCAGGAAGTGAAAGTCTTTGTATGCCCCACTTTTATTTTCTTCTATTGGGTAATATTGGTCTATGATATTCATGTTTTCATCATAGACATTTTCTTTTTTGTCGTGATTACGGTACTCGTAGTTGTTCGGCGAGGTGGACAACACGGCACGTGTTGAAACCTGCCAATGCTCATCGCCGTATGTCAAACGCAGAAATTCATCATAACTGCTAAAAGACCCAATGCCCTGGATATATTGAAGACCGAAACCATGAGCATTGGCAGGTTTCGTGGTCATACTGACCAGTCCACCTAAGCCGCCCCCTGTTTGGTTCACAGAAGATGTTCCATGAAACAGAGAAGCGTCATCTATAAAGTACGAAGGAATCATAGAAAAGTCTGTACTGCCCAACATTGGGTTGTTCATTTTCATTCCGTTCCATGTTACCTGAGTATGCGACGGAGAAGTGCCTCTAAAAGACACTGTTGAAAGGGTTGCTCTACCGTAGTTTTTTACATAAAGTGATGAATTATAAGTTAAAACATCACCCATAGAAAGCGATATATTTTCTTTAAGCTGAGTAGAGTCGAAAGCAGTTTTCTGCACACCTATCTCCTTGAGAGGACGTTTACCATAAATGGTAACATCGTTTAAAGAAATGCCCTTGCTAAGCATATCAGAAGAGTACAGATTAAAAGATAAGATTATCCAGAATAATCCTAGAAGACTGCTTTTTATTATCCTATTTTTCATTTTTCCAACAAAATGCACCAGGGATTATACCTGCATAAAACTCAGAAACTAAATATCCAGAAGCATCATATCTATAGATTTTGCCCTGTTGAACATAATCTATAGCATCTGCCACATACACATCAGAAGTTTTAGGACAAACTGTCAAACCATAATAAATGGTTCCTCTATCCTCCAAAAATGGCTTTTCTGGCAAGAAATCGGACTCTATTGGCATTTGCCAAATAGAATTATTAATCCAATAAAGAGTTCTTCCATCACCACTAAGTTGCAATTCGGAAGGACTATCACCATATTCAAATGGATATTCCCTCTCCACAGTCATGGTTTCTGGATTTATACAATATAGATACGGAACTTCACTTCCGTATGGAGAACCTTCGTAACCACCATCGGTAATAGTCCACAATTTACCCTCAGCATCTAGCACCACAGAAGTAGGTTGAATGCCCACTTCCAATTCTGCTACCACCTTGTCTGTTTCTGTGTCAATTTTGATAATACGATTTTGATAAGACCAACAGTTTACATACACATATTTGCCTTTTTGCACCATCTGTTCGGTAGAACCACTTTCCATAGTCATATTAGGCACTTGTATATAACCAGTAATTTCATACCTTTTGGGATTAACAATAAAAATACGGTTATCCCAAAGCTGAGTGATATATGCTTTGGTATCAGAAACAAAATGTATATAACGTGGTGAAGTAAGGTTGGTTATGCGTCCCACTTCTTTAAAGGTAGATGTGTTTATTGCAAACACCACGTGAGAATTGTTTACCACAATCCAACCTATGCCGTTACGAATAGTCATAGACTGTGCCACGTCGCCAAGTTTCATTGCATTAGCCCTAAAAAACACCTCATTATATATAGAGTCCTCAGCAGGATCATAAAAAGAAAGCGAAGCATTACCGTATTGAAAATTACCTTCATTCAATACGAATAGACCATTATCAGAAACTTTAAAAGACTCTTCGTAACCATAGTCCCACTCCATACACGATGTAAGCAGCAACGACAGTATCAGGGTGATATGTAATGTTAAGTGTTTAATGTTGAATGTTTAATGTTGAATGTTTAATGTTTAATCGTTTTACAATAATAAAATTGAACGCCTAATTACTCGCTTCGCTCGTGATTAATGGCTACACTCGGCATAGTTCAAACAAGTTTGACTCTGCTCTCGTTTGCACAAATTACTCGCTACGCTCATGATTTCTGGCTGCACTCGGCATAACTTAAGCAAGCTTAGTTCTGCTCTCACTTGCACAGCAATTCCTAATTCCTAATTCCTAACTGTATTACACTCGTAATCTCACATGAAACTTCTCCCACCCAGCCACTCTTGCTCTGCACAGCAGACTGCACCTTGATGAAATCTATAAAATACAAATCTACAGGCTTGCCATCCTTATCTATTGCATTAGAAATTTTAAATTTATTCATTCTAGGAGCATCGGCAGGTCTATCCACAGCACTAAAGTTGTCTGCATAGCCCCATTCATATTCAGGAAGTACCCAATATGAACCCTTGCCAGATTGGTCAAAGTTTTTAGCCTCCAATCTTGTACCACTCAAGGTATAAGAATCTGCCTCCACCCACAAAGGATAATAATAATCTTGGTTGTGAAAACTCTTTAGATAATCCACTTCACCCTCACCTCCTTTATTGTCTGTCCAATGTACAGGTTGTCCAGGTTCTGCAGGGCGATAGTAAGTCACTTCATAATCTTGAATTGTTGTTTCCTTACCTGTTTCAGAACCCTGTAACTCATACCAAGTATCATTTGGCAAACCATCACCATTGGTGTCTTGCATTACCCACACTACACCCGGCTCAGAAGAATTTTTAAACATATTTCCCAAGATTCCAAAATCATATCCACCAGTATTATCAATACTATGGTCAAACCCAACCACAATATAACCTCCAAATGCACCAAGAGAAACAAAAAGATTCTTCTTAAGGCGTTTCATTGCATAATCATTTGCCGCAGACTGAGTTGTTTGACTTCCGTCAAAACCACCTGTTTTCAATTCATTAATAAATTGACCAGGAGCAGGCATATATTCATACACTGCATTACAAGTGTCATTGGAAGTACTTGTTCTAGGTCTATAATACCCTACTCCCTCTGGATTTGAAGGTCTAACAGGACCTGGATTTTCAGAATCACCAGTGCCACCTGTTTCTCCAGAAGTAGGAGGAGTAATTATTTCACTAAAATCCTCATCAGAATTACAAGAAACCAAGGCAAGCATCAAAACACTTGCCAAGGCTAAAAAGATATTTTTATTGAACTTCAACATCATCAAATGCAAAATATAGTGGTGTTTTATAATATTGTGCGTAACCATAATCGTCTATCTGTGCCTCTTCCATGTGGAAACTTACAGAAACGACTTCACCTAGAGAGCTTAAATCCCATTTAGTCCAATCTATTGCCCAAGTATTATATTTATCGCCTTCGGCTAACAAAATTTCTACAGAACTTTCACTTCCATCAGCCTTGGTGCCAGTTGCAACAAGTTTCAAAAAGTCATCATCATCGTATGCCTGAGAAAAATCATTGCCATTTATCATACAATATAATGTAACGGCAGGAATACAAACATACATACTTTTAATTGTATGTGCATTTCCGTCTGCAAAGGTAAGGGTGCTTTTCACTTCAGGATTCACCTGAGAATCATTATAAACTATAGCAAAATTGCTAGAGCCATTTGCACCAGATTCATTTAAAATAGACAACTGATGATTGTAGATGTCAGTATCCTGCAACATTGCTTCATCTGTTGTTGTCATATTAGAAATGACCATACCACCACCAGAAAATGAATATCCACCCCAATTATATGGGAAAGTATGAGAAAGACCAGTGTTGTTTTCGTCACTCCAATGATATTCTGCACTATTATTTACCATATCATAAATTAGATTACTCGCTCCGTATGCTTGCTCAGATGCAGCAGGAATCAAATCTGACCATTTTTCTACATCTACTCCACAATAATCCAATGAATATGCAAGAAATTTTGCTTCGCTATCTTCAAAAGTAAGCACTTTAGTGGTAACCACTGGTTCTTCAGGCTCTTCTGGAGCAGTAAAACTAATTTTCTCTACATCAGAAACTGCATAGGTTTCTACTGTGCCATCTGTTTTATAAACATAAAAATTTGTTTGGGCGATAGCCATCAATGGCAATAAAAACAATATAGTGTGTAAAATCTTTTTCATAAGTTTATTTTTTAATGAATTTAATACATTGGTTATTAACTTTTAAAATATAAGTACCTTTTGTTAAGTTACTTACCTCTACTTTGTTTCCTCTCTCGGTCATTAAGCATTTACCAGAAAGGTCATAGACAAATAGAGGTTCTGTGTCTGAAACTCCCAAAACATTCAAGGTATTTACCACTGGGTTTGGATAAGCATACACTTTGGCTTCCCCAGATTCATCTATAGATGTTGGTACATCTTGGATAGTTGCAAATAATAAGGTTTGAATTCCTCCTACTTGGAAACCATCTTTACCCACTAGGGTCATAGACGAACTACCTTGATTTGTTTCAAACAAAATTTCTTCCACAGACGCGAGTCTGTACTCATACTCATCACCATCTGATGTAATAACAACAACAGACGGAATTTGTGCTGATGCTGTGAGGTATCCCCCTACAAGCATCATAAAAACCAGTAATTTTTTCATAAAGAATATGTATTAAGTTATAAACTATCCTTTGGGATACGGATATAGAATACACTCAATACACATTTACCCTATGATAAAAGTTTAACACACCATCTCGTCATTAAAAAAATATAGTATGACACACAGAATAACGAGAAAAAAACAAAAAATAGGCTAAACGACATATTTATGATTCTTTACCCGTAATCCTGCAGGTTTAAATCTTTTTTTTGCATTAGGTAGGTCTTCTGACTTGTTCCGTTTCTTACGCCTTCCCAGCTTTTAGCCAGTGGCAAAGTGTGTAAAAAACTTTTTATCCCTTGGGGAGAATCCTTTAGGGAGGAACTTACAGCAACAGGCATTGTTTTGGATTTTCACCAAATTCCCTTTTCACTCTCTTGTCGCAAACGGACATCAAGAGCGCCTATGCAGTTGCAAAGGTAATAATAATTTTTAAAACACAAAAAAAGAGACTGACTTTTTTATCACGTCAGCCTCTTTGATACTATTTTTCAGAGTGTATTTTTATTTGATTTCCCAAGTTTCGTTGGTTTCTAGCAACTCTGCAAAATTGTGATAATTCTTTTTGGAAGTTACTTCTTCTACTTGAGCATAAACTGCATCGTTGTATGTAGGAGCATCAACATCACGAATTACACCCAATGCTACAGGGAAGTCTGGACCTTCCATAAGAGCAAGTTTTAGTTGAAGAGTATTATCTTGACAGTGAGCATCGTGTACTAGAATATCTTTTTCTGTAATACCGTTTTCGCCTATCTTAACTACTTTTAGACCAAAACCTTCTTGCACAAGACCTAGTTCACCATTTTCACCAAAAATCATTGGTTTACCATGTTCTAGGTAAATAGCATTTTTTGAACGAAGTTCTGCAGTAGCTAGGCTATCATGAGTACCATTGTTGAAGATTACACAGTTTTGAAGAACTTCTACCACAGATGCACCTTTGTGACGTGCAGCCTTAACTAGAACATCTTCTGAACCTTTTAAATCTACTGCTACACAACGAGCAAAGAAACGTCCACGTGCACCAAAACATAGTTCTGCAGGACGGAAAGGATCTTCTACTGTTCCGTATGGAGAAGATTTACTAACAAAACCACGTGCAGATGTAGGAGAATATTGACCTTTTGTTAAACCATAAATACGGTTGTTTAGAAGAATCATATTAAGGTCTATATTTCTACGTAATGCGTGAATAAAGTGGTTACCACCAATAGCTAGACCGTCACCGTCACCAGAAATTTGCCATACGGTAAGATTTGGATTTGCCACTTTAACACCTGTTGCTATGGCAGCAGCACGACCGTGAATAGTGTGCATACCGTATGTATTCATATAATATGGAAGACGAGATGAACATCCAATACCAGAAATAACTGCTATTTCATGTGGAGGAACACCTAATGTGGCCATTGCTTTATGTAAAGAATTTAATAATGCGTGGTCGCCACAACCAGGGCACCAACGAGGTTGTCCTGCTTTATAATCTTTTGCTGTATATTCTGACATAAATTAAGCTTTTAATAGGTTAGTAAATGCTTCAACTAGTTCGTTAACCACAAATGGCTGACCTTTGACTTGGTTGAATTGATTTAAATGAACACCTTCCACTTTTGAACGTAAATACATAGCGAATTGACCCATATTTTGTTCAGCCACCACTACTTTTGGATATTTACGAAGTACTTCTTCTGTATTTTTTGGAAGTGGATTAATGTAGGTAAAGTGTGCTAATGCCACTTTTTCACCTGCTTTGTTCATGGTATCTACAGCAGAACGTAAGTGTCCGTATGTACCACCGAAACCTACTACTAATAGTTCAGCATCTTCTGCACCTTCTACTTCTACATCTGGAACAGGGATTCTATCTACTTTTTCTTGACGAAGACGTGTCATTAGGTTGTGGTTTTCTGGTTCTGTAGAAATAGCACCTGTTTCATTACTTTTTTCTAGACCACCAATGCGGTGAGCAAAACCTTCTGTACCAGGAAGAGCCCAATAACGAGCACCTGTTTCTTCATTACGCATAAATGGAGTCCATTTACCTGCCATATCAGCAGTTACGTATGGAGGAGTAATAGTAGGATATTCTTCTAAGTTTGGTAATTTCCAAGCTGCAGAACCATTAGCAATAAATGCATCTGTCAAAAGAACTACAGGAGTCATGTGTTCAACTGCCATTTTACATGCCATAAATGCTGAATCGAAACAATCACCTGGAGATTTAGCAGCAATTACAGGCATTGGGCTTTCGCCGTTACGACCATAAAGTGCTTGAAGAAGGTCTGTTTGCTCAGATTTGGTAGGAAGACCAGTAGAAGGACCACCACGTTGAACATTTAATACTACCAAAGGAAGTTCGGCTATAACTGCTAAGTTCATAGCTTCACTTTTTAGACATACACCAGGACCAGAAGTAGATGTAACAGCCAATGCACCTGCAAAAGCAGCACCTACTGCAGAAGCACAACCAGCAATTTCATCTTCTGCTTGTACTGTTACTACGCCCAATGATTTATGTTTAGAAAGTTCGTGAAGAACATCTGTTGCAGGAGTAATAGGATATGAACCTAGGTAAAGGCGAAGACCAGATTTTTCTGCTGCCGCGATAAAACCATATGAAGTGGCTTTATTACCATTGATATCCATATATTTTCCTGCTTCTTTTGTAGATTTGCTATCCACTGTGTAAGTAGTACTTACAGAAGCATGAATATTATGACCATAATCATAACCAGCATTTAATACTGTGATATTAGCTGCTGCGATTTCTGGTTTTTTAGCAAATTTTTCGCGAAGCATTTCTTCTGCTGCCGCCAAGTTTCTGTTGAATAACCAACATACTAAACCTAGGGCAAACATATTCTTACAACGTAAGATAGATTTATTATCCAATCCAGATTCTTTAAGTGCTTCTTTGCACATGCTAGAAATAGGAGCCTCTACAACATCGTTTTTAATTCCTAATTCTTCAAATGGATTATCTGTTGTAAACAATGCTTTTTTTAGGTCTGTTTCTTTAAATGAATCTGTATCTACTATGATAATGGAACGAGGAGAACAAAATTTGTATTGAGTTTTAAGAGCTGCAGGGTTCATAGCAATTAAAACATCACATTTGTCTCCTGGGGTTAAAACTTTGTCTGAACCAATATGTACTTGGAAACCAGAAACACCTGTTAATGTACCTTGTGGGGCACGAATGTCTGCAGGATAATCTGGGAAAGTACTAATGTCATTTCCAGCAGTAGCAGAAATGGTAGAAAATATATTACCAGCAAGCTGCATACCGTCACCTGAGTCGCCACTAAAGCGGACTGTTACATCTTCCAACGCTTCTATTTTCATCTGTTGTTATTTATTTAGTTAATATATTATATTTATCAAGTCGCAAAATTACATTAAAAAACAAGAATATGCAATTTTATTGCAAAATAATTAATATTTTTTGCAAATTTATTGCATATTCAACGTATATACAAATTCAAAATTACAAATTTGTTACATTTTCAATTTTTCATCACAGACGTAGCCAAACTCCTAACTCCTAACTCCTAACTCCTAACTCCTAACTCCTAACTGATTAACAATCTCGTATCCTTAATACAAAAAAACTCCTGCTACCTTACACAACAAGTAGCAGGAGGTTTCTCTTAATTTATTTTTATCAATTTGAATAATTTACTCTGATAGTACTGGACGTATAGAATAACCTTCGTAGCGCATGGCGGTGGTTTCAGAATCTTTCTCCCTTGAATTGAAGTAAGGCCCATAAGATTCGAAAGGTTGGTACGTATAAATGTAATCAGTCCAGTAGTAACCATAAGTACCTACACCGATGGTATTAGAGTCCTTGTACATGCCTGCTGCGGGCAAAAATATACTATTGCCATTAATTAAAGAGGTTACTTTATAACCATTTACTCCATTCTGAGTAGTCCAAGTCCATTTAGTAAAATTTGGATTCATTAATGTACTGAATTCATTTGCAGATGGATAACGCCAATTACTACCCCAATTTACGTAAGCAGCATCATCAGAAGAGTTAACAAAAATCCTATTATCAACTGCACCATATTGTGATTTTCCACAATATTTGGTCAAATAAAAAGAATTAGCACTTACACTACACCATTTATAAGTACTCCAGTTATAAGTGGATTTAGGTGAAGTTTCTGCCCAAGCAAAATAATCACCATAATCTTCTGGAGATTCAGCACCAACGTTCATAGTAGCCCATTTTGTGCCAAAACCTAAATCTACCCACTCATGACCATCAGCTATTCCTGTAGATACTCTCCACTGTGCATAAAGAGTAATACTTTGTGTAACCTTAATACTTGCTGTATCTGCATAAGAAGTACCTGTACCATCAGATTTTGTATTCCAAAGTCTAAAATAATATCCTGCGCGAGTAAATTTATTCTCTGTTAAAGTTATATATTGTGCATATACGCCAGTCATCTCAGACATGCTACCTGTACCACCATTGGCATCAAAAGTAATAGTATAATATTTATTCCACTGAGCATAAAGAGTAATACTTTGTGTAACCTTAATACTTGCTTTATCTGCATAAGAAGTACCTGTGCCGTCTGATTTTGTATTCCAACCTGCAAATTTGAACATAGTACGAGTAAAGGTATTCTCTGCAATAGTAATCGTTTCGTTCTCTTTTACTTTTACTTCACTCATACTACCTGTACCACCGTTGGCATCAAAAGTAATAGTATAATATTCTTTCCACTGAGCATAAAGAGTAATACTTTGTGTAACCTTAATACTTGCTTTATCTGCATAAGAAGTACCTGTGCCGTCTGCTTTGGTATTCCAACCTGTAAATTGGAACATAGAACGAGTAAAGGCATTCTCTGCAATAGTAATCGTTTCGTTCTCTTTTACCTTGACTTCACTCATACTACCTGTACCACCGTTAGCATCGTAAGAAACGGTGTATTCTGTTACGATAGGAATTTCTGGGTCAGAAGGGTCAACTGGAGTATCTGGATCTTCTGGCTTTTCTGGTTCCTCTGGTTTTTCTGGATCTTCTGGAGTAGGCTTTGCAGTTACTTCTACGGTACAAGTAGCAGTTTTACCACCTGCATTTGCAGTAATAGTAGCCTTGCCTGCAGAAATAGCTTGCACCTTGCCATTTTGATCTATGGTTGCAACCGATTCTTTGCTACTACTCCATGTTACTTTTACCGTATCTGCTTTAAATCCGTCGGCAGGAGTAATCTGCAAATTTGTTTTTAAAGACAAACTGCCTGCCTCTTCTACTGTATAAGAAGTAGGATTAAAGGTCAATTTACTAACCGATGGTTTTACAAATTTTACGTTGCATTTGGCATCTTCGGCATCATCTACAGATACGGTAAGGGTGTATTCACGCTCTTTATCGGCTTTTAGATACCATTTACCCTCACTATAGGTTGGCTCTTTGCC
>JAFWXW010000008.1 GCA_017517845.1 Paludibacteraceae bacterium | reverse complement strand
TTTGTTAATTAATTTAATATTTAACGCTATTTTTTTGTCCTTTTTCTTTTAACATTTCCCCTTTTTTATCCCTCTATTTTCCACCCAATTTTTTGTCCAAATCAATCGGTCGTTTGATTGGAACAATTGTTCCAATTAGGAATTCTTGTGCAAACGAGAGGAGAACCAAGCTTGCTTGAGTTATCCCGAGTGCAGCCAAGAATCATGAGGTGCGAAGCACCGAATAATTAGGAGTTAGGAGTTGCGGTCACTGAGCTTGTCGAAGTGCCCAAAATAAAGGAGAGTGGAGAAAGGAGAAAGGAGAAATTACCCGCATCGCGGGTTGCTCTCAAGGTAATAGGCAGGTGTTAAAGGAGTGAAACGACTGCAACGCCTGTGGTAAGCGACACCCCACCCTCTCTCACCCGAGCGAAGCGAGGGTGACAAAAACAGTAGCATAAAAAAGAAAAATACATAACAACATAAAAAACATAAACAAAATAAATTAAAAACAACATACTTATGAAAAATTTTACAAACAATTTTAAACAATTTACCTCGCGCCTAAGCGCAAGGTGGCTAATTATGGCCCTAATGCTACTTGTGGGAACAAGTAGTGCGTGGGCTGATGGATTTTTTGATGGATTAAAAGTTGGATATTATCCTGGAACTGGGAATGTTGATATTTGGACTGGTTATAATACTTCAGATATAGGCACACTATCAGGGCAGCCGTATCTAAAAGGTGTAAGCGTCAAAACATGGCAAGATAATGTAACATCTGTATCTATAGAAATAAAAAATGGTAACACTACTTTGTTAAGTGCTACGAATGCTACTAAAATAAGTGAATGGGATAATGGTAATCAAGTTAATTGGAATAAAGAGTGGGAGCTTCTAACTAATATCGCATTACCAAAGACTAGTGGTGCACACACGATTTCGGTAATTGCCAAAACAAATTTTGGAACAAAAGTTGAATATACTCTGACATATTCTATTCCTTGCGATAATGTTGACGATAGTCAGATTCGTATCGAGATAGCTTCTGCAACATCATATACAAAGGTATATGCATGGTATGATTCTAATTCAGAATTACTTGGTGGATGGTCAGGAACATTAATGGCTACAAATGGAACTTCTCATATAAATGGTCAAATAGTAAAATATATAACTATTAGTCGTAACAGTGTTAGTCTAGACAAATCGGTTAATATTATTTTTAACAATGGAGGTAGTAGTCAATCCGGTAATATTACAGGTTTAAAATGGGGAAATATTTATTATTTTGATAAAAATGGCGGGAATATGGAAAGTAAATGCCTTGAACCTGCTTGCGAAACCCCTGATGCACCAGAAATTGATGAATCAGACACAACATGTCCTAATGTAAATTATACATTACCAACAGCGACAAACAAAGGTTCCTACACACAAAAATGGTACAATAGCAATGGAACTGAGGTTACTTCACCAGTTAAAGTTTCAGCGCAAACTAAATATACCACAAAATTAATCAATGGTACATGTGAATCAGACGCTACTGAATTTACACTAAATGTAACATCTAAACCAGCTGCTCCTTCAATTGAAATAGGTGATGCAAATATTTGTGCGGGTCAAGAAACTTATATATTAGTTAGTTCGCCTCTAGAAGGATATACTTACAAACTATATAAAAATGACACTGAAGTAAATGGCGCTACACTAAATAATGAAAACAAATTTATAATATCAGAAGCAGGTAGTTATACAGTAAAAGTAACCGCACCTCAAACTGCTTGTGGTCTAACTTCAGATCCATCTCAAGATAAGACCCTTACTGTTACATCAGTTACATTAGCATTAGACCCTACCTCAGCACCTATATGTTCAGGAACCACTCTTGCTGATATAGATACATACGTAGAAATAACTACAAATGGAGATAGAGTGGCTTGGTTCGAAGCTAATTCAGGAGGTGTTGCTCTAAATGAAGCTGATGAAATAAGACAAACTACTTACTACGCAGAAGCCACACTAAATGGTTGTACATCTGAACGAGTAGCATTTAATGTAACTGAATTATTAAATGTTCCAGCAAAACCAGTAATTACTCCAAGTGACGCCGCTATATGTTCGGGTAACACAGTTACACTAACATTAACCGAGAAAGTTGATGGGGAAACATACAAAATAGATGATATCTCTGTATTTACTAGCAGTAAGACATATACTCCTACCTTAAACGAAACAACTACATATACTATCACCGCAACCAACCAATGTGGTTCTACAAACTCTGAACTAGTTACCATCAACGTAACCACAACTCCGGTGATTACAGCAAATAAGTTGGTGACCACTATTGGTAGTCCAATAACATTGACATCAAATAATATAGATGCTATATGGACTACAACTGGAGGTATATTAAATCCTAATTCAGGAGCAACTAGTTCTGTAGAATTCACCTCTCAAAATAATGGTAGATACACCATTACTGCATCAAATACTGCAAATGACATTACTTGTTCGGCAAGTATAGAAGTGAGTGTTCAAAATGCATTCTATGTATATATCCGCCGTCCAAAAAGTGGTGACAATGTATACAATGACTGGTATGGCAAGACTAACGATGCAGAAAAGGGTAACGCCCCATGGTTTAAAGAGGGTACACCAAACTATGATAGTATGGAAGAAACTAACTATGGAGGTGTAGGACCTGTAGAATCATTTACCGATTGTAATGACTATACATGGGATGCATTTGAATTTGCTGGAGGAAACTTTTACATTCACGCACCAAATACAGGTGGCTCAGATGGTTGGGCTACATTTACAAAACAGACATACATTGAGTCTCTATCTGGTGATGTTTATTACTACATAAGTAGTTTTACTGGAGGTGAGCAAGGTTCTGTACTATCTAAATCTGCAACTACGCCAGAGCGCGCTCCAGAAATTATAACCCCTGTTACAAGTTTAAATCCTGCATCAGGTATCTTATGTAGTGGCAGTCAAGCTACATTAACTGTAACCAACCCACAAAATGATTATACCTATACTCTAATGTATAAAGGAACTGCACAAGGTGAGCCTATAAGCGGGAATAATGAAGTTGAATTTACTGTTATTGAAGCTGGTTCATACGCAGTGCAAGCAAAAGTACAAAGCAATAGTGGATGTACTTCTACAGCATCTTCTTCAGCTTCACAGATAAAGGTAATTGCAACAGACATCAAGTTTGATGCTACTGAATATACTACTACCCCATGGGTGCCTGTAACTGTTGTTATAGAAGTTCCAAGTGGATATGAATTCACTTACAATGATGCTACTCTTACCAGTATAACTCCAGAAGCAGATAAGCCTATAAAGAAAGAAAATGGACATGAATATACCTACACGTTCCCACGTCCAACAGACTGGGGCATAGGTAATAGCCAGTCAGGTGATGGATATGATGAAAAACCATACACCATTACTGCTACAATCAAAAATGCTGAACAATGTGGTACTGCTACAGCTACAGTAAAACTTCAAGATGAAGGTAACGATAATTGTACATTACCAAATCAATAATGATAGGAACAATAAGTAAGAATTAAAAAAAATACATGATATGAAAAGATTTTATAATAACACAAAAATGAGTGGAGCATTGGGTAAGGCTCTACGAATGCTTGCCTTGCTTTGCGTTCTATTGGGCTTTAGCAGTAGTGCGTGGGCGGATTATTATATATGGGGTTTTAACAATAATGGTTGGGATGTTACCGCTAGTCCACAAGCACAAAAAATGACGCAAAACGGAAGTATATGGTCGTATACTCATAGTTCATTTACTAATGGCGACTATTTATTCTTTATCACTACATCAAATAGTACTAATAAAGAGACAGCATATAGTGGACATATAGAAAACTTAACTATGACACAAGGTTCTTTTTCCTTAATACAGGGATCATATAGTGGTAAAACATTATACCATATTTGGAATCCTAATAAGGAACAAGTTACTATTGAATATAATACAGCTAATGGTACCCTACAAGTACTTGAAAAATGCAAACCTAAATCAACTCTAATCAGTGCAACATATAAGAAAAATGGTGAATATATAGAACTTACTGGTAGCATGGATGTAACCTGTGGATTAGATGCCTATTATGGCTTCAGATTCAAGGAAGAAGGTGAAACTGAATGGAATAATTCACATATACCAGGTGCTACTGGTAATAATCACCATTCTACATTTCCTGTTAATTCATATACTGTAAATTGGACTGGATTTGAAAAAGGCAAAACATATGTATTCTGCGCCTACGCTTATGACACATCAACAAGCACATTCTATAATAGTAAAAACACACTAAAGGTTTCTATTCCAGAAGGTGATACAGAAGTATTACTTACTAAAAATGCTATTTATGATGAGAACACAAAAAAGGCGACATTATATGGTTATCTAAAACAAAATCCAGTGCAAAATGGTAACCAATGTGCATTTATAGTGGAATATGGTTTTGTTTTAGAACAAGGTATTACTGCTAAGCCTAAGGTTGGTAATCAAAATGCATTTAAAGTAATTTCACCTAATGGAGGAAATACAGAGAACTTAATTCACGGTGAAACATTTGAAGCTACAAGTAACGAACTTGCAGATGGACAAGTGTATGCATATAGAGCTTATGTTTTATATGGAGGAACATACATTTACTCTAATGAAATACGCTATTTGTCTACAGGCGGTTGTATTCCTCAACCTGGTGGCAATGGTACTATTTACATCACTGTAGATGGTAGTCGTTCGCCAGCTGATGACGACGATTGTGCTCTTATCTATAGTAGCCTGCAAACTGCATTAGACAAACTAAAAGAGAATGAACTTTATACAGCAGATGGTAACTTATTACAAGCAGTAGTAATTACAGTAAGCCAGTTTGATAATGCGGCAGGCGCGGTTGGTAGAGGCACTTATGTTGGTAATAAGGAATATTATGTATCAGGTGGTAATGCAGATGGTGTTGATGGCCAATCATACGCTAGAAAATTAAGGGTGCTAGCTATTGATGGATTCAATAAAAATAAAGAAGAGAGCACTTACGATGCAGAACATACATTAACTATTCAAGCAAACAATGGTGATAAACCACGTGTAGAACACATACTTATCCGCAAGTCCCGTAATGTAATTTTAAAAGGGTTAAATATTTTCTCAAATGATAATGGAACTACAAAAGATACTGCTTTAGAAATAGATGAAGGTGAGTATCGCGACTGGGACAATGTTACAAAACAAGACATTGTAGAAAATTCTAATATTGTTGTTAAGGATTGTACCATTGGTTCTAATGGTTTTACAGGTGTACACATTAATAGTTATAGTGGATTAACCTTTGAAAACTGTACCTTTAACCTAAGCGTTCCAGATAGCGACTCAAATACCAAAGACTATGGTTCTTCAGTTAAATTTTATCAATGTAAGGATATTAAATTTATAAGAAATAACTTCTGGGGAGCACACACCACACTACTTTGGTTACAACAAACACAAAATGCATTATTCTACAATAATGTATTTTGGAATACCAATGAGAATACTGGAACATCAAGTCAGGCTGTAAAATTCTATGACCAATATAGTGGCGAAAATTATCTTCCATCAAGTAATATTGCAATTCTATATAATACTTTCTATGTTGCTGATGGGCCTAATACAAGTAATTATAGTTTTATATATTTTCAAGACAAAAACGTAGTAAAACCTGTTTATTTCCAATACAATAACTGTTATAGTTATGATAAGGATATGAAGACACAGCGTGGTGAACCTATCAGTCACTATACATATAATAATAGTGATAGATCCACCTTGTGTCCTAACAACTATTGGAGTGTTGTAGATGAGTATAATGATACTCCTGCTAAAGACAAGCCAGTATTTGACCCAAAAATTTGTGGTTCCACTACTAGTATTAACGTAGCAAACCTTGTTTGTGAAACTAGTGCATCTGGTCCTGCTTCACTAGTTATAAAACAACCAGAAGGTGATGCTGGTCTTAAAGTAGGTGTTCCTCTTACTATACAAGATATATCTAGCATGTCTGGTGGTATTTTGCTAAGTGATGAAGAACTTACTTATGACAGATACAATAAAGGAGCACGCAGTGGTGATAACTGGACACTTGGTGCGTTAGAAGCCACAAGCGAAAACTTTGTAGAAACTATTTATTGGATTGGTGGTGATAGTGATGAATGGGACAACCGAAACAACTGGGCATATATAATAGAAAATGCACGTGCGGCAGACCAACGTACGCTAACTTGTGTGGATGTTTTATCGCCAAACCTAAAAGTGGTTATTCCACAAAAAGGATCACAAAACTATCCTACCACAACCAAAGCAACATACTATTATCCTGTAATTCCTGCATCATTCGATGCTACTGCACGCCAAAAAGCAACAGAAGATGCTAACGATATGCCAGATGGTATCCCTGCAAGCGAACAAGTTTCTGCCGGTGTAGGCACAGGTCAATCTGTAACCAAATATGCAGAAACTATAGAACTTGAATATGGTGCAGCTTTAAAAGGTATACATAACTTATATAGTCTAGATAAATTACGTTACGATGAAGCAATAACTACTATGACTCTAGAGCGTGACCAATGGACTTTGGTTGGTCCTGTGGTATTCCCATGGAAAGATGATACTAAAACAGAGACTCGTGAAGTGGAATCTGGCGACTACTTCCTAGATTATGAACCAAACGTGTATATGCACGAGGCTGTAATAGGTGAAGGTCCTTCATTAACTTGGAATAAGAGTTTTGCTAGTTTGAGTACTCCTGTTCCTGCAAACTCTGCATTCGCAGTTTCTATACCAAACTCATACGGTAATTTTATGGGTATAGGTTTCCCTGCAGATGTTTATTACACTCAACTAGCTCCAGATAAGAGTGCAGATCACCCTATGATAAATGACGTAACTGTTCCAAAAACATTTAAGCCATTTGAGGGTCGCTTTGTGAATGACAATGCATTAATTACTTATTCTGGTTTAACTCCTGGTCAAGCAGTCCTACTTAACAATAGTTACCCTTGCAATATTGATGTACAAGCATTGGAAGGTACTGACAACGAAAATGGTATAGTTTATCTGTACGATTACATTGCAAAATCTATTAAGGTGGCAGGTGATGCAACTTGGGCAACAGATGAAGATTCATACAAAGGATACAACGGAGTAAATACACAATACATTAAACCACAAAATGGATTTGTGTTTATTCCAGAAAAAGAGTCTGTGACAGTAACAGAGGATATGCTAGTAGGTGGCGATACCAAATCACGTTCTCTAGAGGTAGAAAAGAATAAGATTGCTATTAATCTACACGCAGGTTCATCAAATTCATTAGTTCACAGTACTATTTCTATAGAACACGACCCAGAACTGGGCGTTGGTATGGAATCTGAAATTAACGCT
>JAFWXW010000007.1 GCA_017517845.1 Paludibacteraceae bacterium | reverse complement strand
TTTACTGAGACCGTCAACGAGTGGACTCAGGTCGTGGTAGATCTCACGGAGTACGATGAGGATAAGAACAAACTGGATTTCACTCCCACCAGCATGTGTATCGAGATAACTTCAAGTCTCTCTAGCATGAGTGATCACACCCATTCGGAAGATTTGAGCAATGTGAAACAGGAAGGTTCACAACTCTATATCACCGACTTGGCTTTCGAATATGGCGAAGAAGACGAACCTACTTCTATCACAGAAACCCTTGCCGATGCAAACATCACAGTATCTGGTGGCACAATATCTGCAGATGCAGACTTTAGCATCTACAACACCATAGGTCAAGATGTAACAGCATTCAACGGCAGCCTACAACCAGGCGTTTACCTTGTATCTATAGAAAACGACATCGTAAAAGTGATGGTAAAATAAATCACATCTCATACAAACTCAAATGCTCGCCACTTTTGTAGCGAGCATTTGTGTTTATTTATAACAAAAAACTAACTTTTTCTTGTGAAATAAAAAAAATATTATGTATTTTTGCAGAAATTTATTAGAAAATGAAACAAAATCTAGTCGTCGTGTCTATTTTAGGCTTAGTGGTGATTCTTCGCCACTAATACGGGTAGGTTTTGTATATATAATATATGTGTAACCTTCCCTTTTTTCGGAAGGTTTTTTTAATAATATAAGGTAATATGAAAATTCAGTTACGCAGTGCACAGAGCACAGAAGGAAGACGCATGGCAGGTGCTAGAGCATTATGGGCTGCCAATGGTATGAAAAAAGAGCAATTAGGTAAACCTATTATTGCCATAGTTAATTCATTTACACAATTTGTTCCAGGTCATACACACCTGCACAAAATAGGTCAAGAAATAAAAGCAGAAATAGAAAAATTAGGCTGTTTTGCAGCAGAATTCAACACCATAGCCATAGACGACGGCATTGCAATGGGTCACGATGGTATGCTTTACTCACTTCCTAGCCGTGACATTATTGCCGACAGCGTTGAATATATGGTAAACGCACACAAAGCTGACGCAATGATTTGTATTAGCAACTGTGACAAAATCACTCCAGGTATGCTTATGGCATCTATGAGACTGAATATCCCTACCATTTTTGTTTCTGGTGGCCCTATGGAAGCTGGCGAATGGAACAATCGCAAACTAGACCTTATCGACGCAATGGTGATGTCTGCAGACAAATCTATCTCTGATGATGATGTTTCAAACATTGAACGTTCTGCTTGCCCTACTTGTGGTTGTTGCTCAGGTATGTTCACTGCAAACTCAATGAACTGCTTAAACGAGGCTATCGGTCTTGCACTTGTTGGCAACGGTACTATCCTTGCTACACACAAAAACAGACACAATCTTTTTATGAAAGCCGCTCAACTTATCGTTGAAAACACATATAAATACTATAGAGACGGTGATGATAGCATTCTTCCAAAAAGCATTGCTACTCGCGACGCTTTCCTAAATGCTATGAGCCTAGACATTGCCATGGGCGGTTCTACAAATACCATTCTTCACCTATTGGCCATAGCTCAAGAAGCAGGTGTAGATTTCAATATGGACGATATTGATTCTCTTTCAAAAAGAATCCCTTGCTTATGCAAAGTAGCTCCAAATACCACTAAATACCACGTTCAAGACGTAAACCGTGCTGGTGGCATCATGGGGATTATGAACGAGCTTTCCAAAAAAGGACTAATCAATACCAATGTTAATCGTATAGAAGGCATCACATTGGCTTCTGCCATAGAAGAATATGATATTACAAAAGAAAATATCAGCCAGGCGGCTAAAAATATCTATTCTTCTGCTCCTTGCCGCAGATTTAATATTGAGCTTGGTTCACAAGAAACATATTATGATAGCCTAGACACAGATAGAAAAGAAGGCTGTATTCGTAGCTTGGAATATGCTTATACCAAAGATGGCGGTCTTGCTATTCTAAAAGGTAATATAGCACAAGATGGTTGTGTAATCAAAACTGCTGGCGTAGATGAAAGCATTTGGAAATTTACAGGTAAAGCAGTAGTATTTACTTCACAAGAAGCAGCTTGCGATGGTATTCTTGGTGGCAAAGTAAAAGCTGGCGATGTGGTTATTATCACTCACGAAGGTCCAAAAGGTGGTCCTGGTATGCAAGAAATGCTTTATCCTACTTCTTACATTAAATCTATGCACCTAGGCAAAGAATGTGCCCTTATTACCGACGGACGTTTCTCTGGTGGTACTTCGGGTTTAAGTATCGGTCACATTTCTCCAGAAGCTGCTTCTGGTGGCAATATTGGTTTAATAGAAGACGGAGATATTATAGAAATTGATATTCCAAACAGAAGTATCAATGTAAAACTTAGCGATGAAGAATTAGCCTCTCGTAGAGAAAAAGAAATGGCACGTGGCAAAGATGCATTCACTCCAAAAGATCGTAACCGTGTGGTTTCTAAATCGTTAAGAGCATACGCTTCACTAGTAAGTTCTGCAGACAAAGGTGCAGTAAGATTAATTTAAACAAAACGAAACTCTATATATGGAAAAGATTTCTGGTGCTCAGGCACTTATCAAAGCATTATTAAATGAAGGTGTAGATACCATTTTCGGATACCCTGGTGGAGCTATCATTCCAGTATTCGATGCTATGTACGATTTCTACAACGATTTTAAGTATGTATTAACCAGACACGAACAAGGAGCAGTTCACTCTGCACAAGGTTATGCACGTGTTTCTGGAAAAACAGGTGTGTGTATAGTGACTAGTGGTCCTGGTGCTACTAATACCATAACAGGTATAGGTGACGCAATGCTAGACAACACTCCACTAGTAGTTATTACAGGTCAAGTGGGTAAAGCAATGCTAGGTACTGATGCTTTCCAAGAAATAGATGTGGTGGGTATCACCCAACCTATTACCAAATGGAGTTACCAAATTCGTGACGAAAAAGAAATAGCATGGGCTGTAGCACGTGCATTCTATATTGCAAACAACGGCAGACCTGGTCCTGTGGTTTTGGACTTTACAAAAAATGCTCAAACAGCACTAGTAGAATTCAAACCAGAAAAATGTGATTTCATCAGAAGTTACATTCCTACTCTTCCTATAAAAAATGAGAAAGTAGAAAAAGCAGCAGAATTAATTAATAATGCCAAAAAACCATTGGCACTTGTTGGTCACGGTGTAACTATTGGCAAAGCCGAAGAAGAACTAAAAGCATTTCTGGAGATTGCAGACATTCCTGCTGCATGGACAATGCTAGGCGAAAGTGCAATGGCTACCGACTATCCTTTAAATAAAGGTATGCTTGGTATGCACGGAAATATTGGTCCAAACATCAAAACTAATGAATGTGACCTACTTATTGCAATAGGTATGCGTTTCGACGACCGCATCACTGGCGACCTTAACACATACGCAAAACAAGCAAAAGTAATCCACTTCGACATAGACCCTGCAGAGATAAATAAAAATGTAAAAGCAGATGTGGCTATATTGGGCAATGTAAAAGAAACACTTCCTGCTGTTACCAAACTGCTAAACAAAAACGAACACAAAGAGTGGATTGCATCGTTCGACGAATACGACAAAAAAGAATTTGATAGCGTTATAAACAAAGAAGTTTATCCTACCGAAGGTCCTATTAAAATGGGCGAAGTGGTAAGAAAAATTTCTGATGCTACAAATCGCAAGGCAATCCTTGTTACAGACGTTGGTCAAAACCAAATGGCTGCCATTAGATATTTCCAATTTACAGAAAAACGCAGTGTAGTAACCTCTGGCGGTGCTGGCACAATGGGATTTGGTATTCCTGCAGCTATCGGTGCAAAAATCGCTGCCCCAGAACGCACAGTTTGCCTATTCTGTGGCGACGGTGGTTTCCAAATGACAATGCAAGAGCTTGGCACCATTATGCAAGAAAACATTGGCATTAAGATGATTATCATGAACAACAACTTCCTTGGCATGGTGCGTCAATGGCAAGAATTGTTCTACAACGAACGTTATTCATCTACCCCACTAGTAAACCCAGACTTCACCACCATTGCAAGTGCATACGGCATTAAGTCTCGCCTTGTAAACGAACGTGAAGAACTAGACGGAGCAATAAATGAAATGTTGGCAGACGACAAATCTTTCCTACTTATCGTAAACGTAGATATGAAAGAACTTATCTACCCTATGATACCAGCAGGAGGTTCAGTAACAAATATCTTGATTAACTAAACTTAAAGAACTTATGGAAAAGAAATTATATACAGTAACCATATTCTCAGAAAACACCCCAGGTTTGCTTAATCAAGTAACCATCGTTTTCACAAGACGCCAGATAAACATTGAAACACTTTCTGTGTCTCCATCTGCCCTTAAAGGCATTCACAAGTTTACTATCACAGTAAACACCGACAAAGACACCATAGAAAAAGTTGTAAAACAAATTGACAAACGTATAGACGTTATCAAAGCATATTACAACACCGACGAAGAACTTGTGTTCCAAGAAATTGCACTTTTCAAAATTTCTACCGAAAAAGTTCTTGCTATGGGCGGCATTGAAACACTTATTAGAAAATACAACGCTCGCATACTAGAAATACTAGAAAACTGTATCGTGCTTGAAAAAACAGGTCTTTACACCGAAACACAAGAAATGTTTGACGAACTTCAGGCAAGCATCGGCGTGCTTCAGTTTATCCGTTCTGGTCGCGTTGCCGTAACCCGCAGCAACATCGAACGCCTTTCAGATATGTTAGCAAACATTGAGAAAATAAGACAAGAAGGTGAAGAGTTAGGAGTGAAGAGTGAGGAGTTAGGAGTGAGGAGTTAGGAGTGAGGAGTTAGGAATTCCGCGAGTAAGCGAGAGCAATGATAAGCTTGCTTAAGCATTGCCGAGCGAGAGCGGAATCGCCGTCAGGCAGTTAGGAGTTAACCCTCGTAGAGGGTTTATCCTTATTGTAGGCAGGTGTTAAGCGTAGCGATAACGCCTGTGTAAAACATAAAAAAACAAGGGCACGCCCATAGGGTGTGCATCCGAGCGAAGCGAGTAATTAGGAGTTAACCCTCGTAGAGGGTTTATCCTTATTGTAGGCAGGTGTTAAGCGTAGCGATAACGCCTGTGTAAAACATAAAAAAACAAGGGCACGCCCGTAGGGTGTGCATCCGAGCGAAGCGAGTAATAAATTTAATTAAAGTTGAACAATGAATAAACACACTATTACAATTACTGTAGCCCCACGTGAAGCAGATTTCCTTTCACAAGCCAATCTTATCACATTCTTTATGTATGTACTAGATTCATCTGGATATGCTAGTCACGACAAAGATTACAGCGTAGATAACCTAAACAAAATGGGATATACATGGGTATTATCACGCTTTGCAATGGAAATTTTCAAATATCCAAAGATGTATTCTACCATTAAGATAGACACTTGGATAGAAGATATAGGTGCAATAGTTTCTACACGTAACTTTAGAGTTTACGACGAAAACCAAGAAGTGATAGCACAAGCCACTTCATACTGGTCAATGATAAATCTAGAAACAAGAAGACCTATAAACCTACTAGAATCTCCATTTAAAGATGCCCCTATCAATCCAGAAAAGAACGATATGGCTAGACCTGCCAAAGTGCTAGAAGTAAAAGGCGAAAAAGCAAGTGAAATCACTGTAAAATGCTCAGATATTGACTTTAATCTTCACACAAACAGTGCACGTTACGTGAAATGGCAAATTGACACCTACAGTCTAGACGACTTCAAAGATAGACAAATCAAAAGATTTGACATCAATTACCTTCAAGAGGTTCTTTTCGGTGAAACTATCGAAGTATATAAAGAAGAAAGAGGCAACGAGCATTATTTCGACCTTAAAAATGACAAAGGAAGAAGTATTTGTAAAACGATTTTAACTTGGGAGGATAAAAAATAAATAATTATCTTTGCGTTAAACAAAAAAATCGTAACTTTGCAGTCTGTTAAAAGTTAGGAGTTAGGAGTGAGGAATTTTTCAAGTAGCGAGAGCAATGATAAGCTTGCTTAAGCATTGCCGAATGTTGCGATTAAGTGAGAGCAGAAGCAAAATTTATTTTGATTATGCCGAACGAGAGCAACTTCAGCGGAGCTAACACGAAGAAAAATCACGAACGTAGAGAGTAATTTTCACATAAAATAAATTTAATACTAAAATACAAAAATTATGGCACAAATGAATTTTGGCGGAGTAGTAGAAAATGTTGTTACCCGCGAAGAATTTCCATTAGAAAAAGCACGCGAAGTGCTAAAAAATGAAACTATCGCCGTTATCGGTTATGGTGTACAAGGCCCAGGCCAATCATTAAACCTTAGAGACAATGGTTTCAATGTAATCGTTGGTCAACGTAAAGGCGGTAAAACTTGGGAAAAAGCTGTCGCTGATGGTTGGGTTCCAGGTGAAACATTATTTGATATAGAAGAAGCATGCCAACGTGGTACTATTATCCAATATCTTCTTTCAGACGCTGCTCAAATAGAAGTATGGCCTGTAGTAAAACGTAACTTAACCCCAGGAAAAGCACTTTACTTCTCTCACGGTTTTGGTATCACTTATAAAGAACGTACAGGTATCATTCCTCCAGCAGACGTTGACGTTATCCTTATTGCTCCAAAAGGTTCTGGTACTTCTCTTCGTAGAATGTTCCTACAAGGTAGAGGTCTAAACTCTTCTTATGCTATCTTCCAAGACGCTACAGGTAAAGCAATGGAACGTACAATAGCATTGGGTATCGGTGTAGGTTCTGGTTACTTATTTGAAACTACATTTGAAAAAGAAGTATATTCAGACTTAACAGGTGAACGTGGTTCATTGATGGGTGCTATCCAAGGTTTACTTCTTGCTCAATACGAAGTATTACGTGAAAACGGTCACGAACCATCAGAAGCATTCAACGAAACTGTAGAAGAACTTACTCAATCTTTGATGCCTCTATTCGCAGAAAACGGTATGGACTGGATGAATGCAAACTGTTCTACCACTGCTCAACGTGGTGCTCTAGACTGGATGGGACCTTTCCACGATGCTATCAAACCAGTTATGAGAGACCTATATGCTAGCGTTAAATCTGGCGAAGAAGCACAACGTTCTATCGATTCAAACTCTAAACCAGACTATCGTGAAGGCTTAGAAAAAGAACTTGCTGCTCTACGCGAAAGCGAAATGTGGCAAGCAGGTGCAGTTGTTCGTAAACTACGCCCAGAAAACAACTAATCAATTGTTTAAAATTTATATAAAATAACCTCGAAAAAAATTTCGAGGTTATTTTTTTTATTGTTTTTAATTCTTATCTTTGCTTGATGTTTGAGTTTATTCATCTTATTTATTAATCATTAAAAATTAATCAAAAAAAATGGCAGAAAAAGAAACAGAAAAAAAGCAAATCAATGCTGACAAGTTAAAAGCCCTACAAATGGCTATCGACAAGATTGAAAAAGACCATGGCAAGGGTACCATCATGAAACTTGGTGACAACAAAGTAGTAGATGTTCCTGTTATTCCTACAGGTTCTATAGGTTTAAACGCAGCTTTAGGCGTTGGCGGTTATCCACGTGGTAGAGTTATTGAAATCTTTGGTCCAGAATCTTCTGGTAAAACTACCCTAGCTATTCACGCTATTGCAGAAGCACAAAAAGCAGGTGGCATCGCAGCTATTATCGATGCAGAACACGCATTTGACCGCTTCTATGCAGAAAAACTAGGTGTAGATGTAGAAAATCTATTCATTTCTCAACCAGACGATGGTGAACAAGCACTAGAAATTGCAGACCAACTTATTCGTTCATCTGCAATTGACATTATCGTAATCGACTCTGTAGCAGCGCTTACTCCAAAAGCTGAAATCGAAGGTGACATGGGAGACAACCGTGTGGGTCTTCAAGCTCGCCTTATGTCTCAAGCTTTGAGAAAACTTACTGCTAGCATCAACAAAACAAACACTTGCTGTATTTTCATCAACCAACTTCGTGAAAAAATCGGCGTAATGTTTGGTAACCCAGAAACAACCACTGGTGGTAATGCACTTAAATTCTATGCTTCTATTCGTTTAGATATTCGTCGTGCAACTCAAATCAAAGAAGGTGATGAAGTTATAGGTAACCAAACTCGTGTCAAGGTTGTTAAAAACAAAGTAGCTCCTCCTTTCCGCAAAGCAGAATTTGATATTATGTTTGGCGAAGGTATCTCAAAAGCTGGTGAAATCATCGATATGGGTGTAGAAACTGGCATTATCAAGAAAAGTGGTTCATGGTTTAGCTATGGTGACAGCAAACTTGCACAAGGTCGCGACGCTTGTAAACGTTTAATTCAAGACAATCCTGAACTTGCAGCAGAATTGGAAGAAAAAATTATGGCAGTATTAAACGGCACTCAAGAATAAAACAAACACTGCGGCACCTTGGCATAAAAGGTGTCGCTCTTTATAATTAATAACATGTACAAAGACAATTTCAAGAAAAACAACTTTAAGCGTGGCAATCGTGGTGGAAACAACAACGCAGAGAAAGAGCCAGGCAACAAAATGATTTTTGGTATTCGTACCATTATAGAAGCCATAGAAGCTGGTCACGAAATAGATAAAATCTTGCTTAAAAAAGATATTCAAAGTGAACTTTCACAAGAACTTTTTGCAGCAGTTAAAGGCAGAAACATACCTGTGGTACGTGTACCTGTAGAAAAAATAGACCGCATTACAAATAAAAATCATCAAGGAGCAATCGCATTTATTTCTCCTGTGGCATATCAGCGTATCACTCACCTAATACCTCAACTTTATGAAGATGCAAAATGTCCATTTATCGTGGTATTAGACGGCGTAACCGATGTGAGAAACTTTGGTGCCATTGCTCGTACTTGCGAATGTGCAGGTGTTGATGCAATTATGATTCCACAACTAGGCAGTGCTTCTATCAATGCTGACGCAATAAAGACCTCTGCTGGTGCTCTTCTTTCTCTTCCTGTATGTAGAGAACACAACCTGGCAGCCATGGTAAACTACCTTAAAGAATGCGGTTTACGCATCTTTGCTGCATCTGAAAAAGCAACTCAATCATATACCGAAGTAGATTACAGCGGTCCTATTGCTATTGTAATGGGTGCAGAAGACGTTGGCATCTCTCCTGAAATAATGGAACTTTGCGACGAACACGTAAGCATTCCAATCAACGGCAATATCCAATCTCTAAACGTTTCTGTTGCCGCCGGCGTTTTAATATATGAGGCAGTAAAGGGAAGATAGTTAGGAGTTAGGAGTTAGGAGTTATCACGCCCGTTAGGGTGTGAATCTTAATAATAGGCAGGTATCAGAGGGCAACGCCCGGCGATGCCTGTATAAAACATAAAAAATTAAGGGCACGCCAGGACGAAGTCCGGTAGGGTGTGCATCCGAGCGCAGCGAGTAATTGGTGTAGGGACAATGCGTGCATTGTCCGTTATAAAATATTATGAACGTAATTTACGAAGACAATCATATTATAGTAGTAAACAAGGCCAGTGGTGAAATTGTCCAAGGCGACAAGACTGGTGACACTCCACTAGTAGAAACTGTGCGTGCTTATATCAAAGAAAAATATAATAAGCCTGGCAATGTCTTTTGTGGTCTAACGCACCGCCTAGACCGCCCTGTGAGTGGTGTGGTCATCTTTGCTAAAACAAGCAAAGCCCTTGAGCGTATCAACAATATGCTTAAAAACCACGAAATTAAGAAAACCTATTGGGCAATAGTAAAAAATGCTCCAAAACAGAGCGAAGGTACTTTGATAAACTACTTGGTTCGTAATGAAAAACAAAACAAATCGTTCGCCTACCCTACAGAAAAGCCAAACTCAAAACGTGCCGAACTCAACTATAAAGTAATAGGCAAATCAGACAATTATACATTGCTTGAAGTAAACCTTATCACAGGTCGTCACCACCAAATTCGTTGCCAACTTGCAGCTATGGGTTGCCCTATCAAAGGTGATTTAAAATATGGATTCTACCGTTCAAACCGCGACGGCAGCATTAGTCTGCACGCCCGCTCAGTAGAGTTCATCCACCCAGTATCAAAAGAACTCATCCACGTAGAAGCACCCACCCCACAAGACACTCTCTGGAAAGCACTACAATAAAAAGTACCAACCGAACAAGCACCGAACAAGTACAGGACAAGTACAGGACAAGTAAAAAAGCGGTTGACTTCAGTACTATATCACTCTATTTTGACTCTTCTAACAAAAATTTTCCTTTATCGTATGATTTTTCAATATTTTGTAGTAACTTTGCCACCGAAAGTTGACCGGACTCTTTTGAGTCAGCAACTTTTGCGTCGAGAATAGTGCTATTTGATTCGTCAAGTAGCACTATTTTTATTACCTCAAATGAATATGGTTTATTATGGAATACCTCAGGTTGCTTATACTCTTTAATTGTTGTTTTTACTCTGTATAATTTCTCTTTATATCTAATTGCTTCATAAAATCTATGGATTAATATATTTTTATTTACATAATTTTCATTGGTACGTGTGTTATTTTCCTTTGTATAATCTGCATGAATTTCTGCCTCTATACTAGCATCAATAATTTTAGGCAAAACCTTTAATACAGATAAATGGACATGAATATTATCACTTTTATTTACAGCAGAACCATCTATATACTTCTTTAATGCCTTTTTACTTATTTCGTATGAAAACTCGCATATTGTTCCTACATGTGACACATAAATATTAACTAAGTTCTTTTCTGACCAACATTTTGCTTCATCAAGAGGGTCATCACTATTAAAATCGTGTGGTTCAACCTCTACAATATCAACAAAACTCTCATTTAAACGAGGCATAACAAGCCCTTTTCTTTCTTCTGCTTTACGTTGAACTCTTTCAAATTCGCCATACGGATTTGTAGGGTTATAACTAGCAAATGGTTCTGATACTACATCAAAACGTTCGGAATTGTCTAAAAAACCTGGAAAAATAAAATCTGAATTTAAACTCATAATATTAACAATTAAGATGAATAATTATTTTAGTTGTGTTTTACACTCAATACTTAGAGACCAATGCAAAGATACAAAATTTATCTATATCTACAATGATGATTTTTTACAATAAATAAGCGGTTGACTTATGCTGCCAACCGCTGAACATTGAAAAATTAGACTTTTAAAGAACAGCTTCTGCTATTCTTGGGGATTCAAAGTAAAACTTTGATATTTCTATTTTATGAGTTTACAATGTGTGGTTAAATCGTCTAATGAGAAACAAGGCTTTTCAAGAAATATTGTGGTAGGCTGTATCACGCTATCACCTAAAGCATCATTTATGGACTTTGCTATGAGTTCTGTACAATAAAGCAAACTATCTGTGCTATTGTCGGAATCAAAGTCGAAACGAGCACCTTTGGCATATCGCTGCCACACCTTATCTACCACCTCATCTCGCACTACAGACGAATATTCCAAACGATAAATTGCAAATGTATCTGCAAGTGACAAAAAGTTTTCAATTGTCTCGTAACGCACCGAACTAGGTTCTTTTGTTTCCTTTAATTCACAATGAATCACTCCTATACTTCCTACAGAATCTTTTGCAACAATACCTACATGCGAGAAGACTCCTGCCTTGGAAGCGTACGAAGAAAATAGTGCTGAAACAAATCCCTCTTCTCTGCGTAAAACGATGTCGCCATTTTCTATTGGTTGGTCTATTATTACTTGGTGCACTTGTGTTTCTTTAGTACAAGACACCAAGAATAATAAACAATACAATATTATTTTTTGACATCTACAAGCCATTCACCATCTACTTTACTCAACTCAAGTTTAGCTTCTCTACCTTTTTCATTTAGATACCAAACCCAAGCTTTATCTTCAGAAACTGAGTCTTTTACAATTTTTGTTTCCCAATTTTCAACAGGTTTGTGTTTGAAATCAATTGCCATATCCACAAATTGTTTTGCAGTTTCTGTACAGCATTCTTTTGCTTTGTCGTAGTTTCCTGTATTAAAATTGGTGATAAACTCTTCTGCCACATCCACGTGGTTGCTTCCACAAGAAGCTAAACCTAGAGCCACAGCTACTAGAAATAAAATTCTTTTTATTGTTTTCATGTTGTTTGTATTTGATTATTGTTAGTGAAACTAATATCTCGGGGTGCCGAGATATTAGCATAGAAATTGATTTTAGAATGTATAGCGTGCACCTACAGCGATAGCACCAGAATATAGACCATCAGCATAGAAGCCTACACCATATTCGTTACCTTCAACACCAATAAGTGGGCGCCAGTCTACTGAAAGTTGTAGTGGGAATTCAAAGTTGTATTCTACACCGATACGTCCAGCTACACCACCAAATGCGTAAGCTGAATACCACCATCTACCCCAGTCGTAACCTACACCAGCACCTACACCAGCATACCAGTTGAATTTACCTTTGCTTACTGCTGGGAATTCTAGACCACCTGGGTTGATCCAGTCGTAAGTTGCAGCAGCTTCAATAGCGTTGAAAGCAGGAAGAGCAACTTCCACTTCAATCATGTTGTTTTCACCCATGCTGTGTTGATAAGAAGCACCTGCACCATAACCGATACGTACACCTACTGCACGTGGTTGAGCAAAAGCTGCAGTAGCCATCGCTACAGCAAATACGAATAATAAAGCAATCTTTTTCATAATAATAAAAATTTTAAGGGTTATAAATAAATTAATTAAATTACCATACACTAATTAGTCTGTTACCTTCGTTTGTTTTCACAATGTAAATACCTTCTAGCGAACCGTTTAGATGTGTTACATTTATACCTGTTAGGTTATAGATTTCAAAGTCTAGTTCTGAATATATAGTACCTTCTTTAGCATAAACATCTATTGCTGGCACTTCGTCTATTGCTACAAAGTCTTTATGAATTACAGGACGGATTGGTAATCCTTCTACACGATCATTTTTATCAACCCTAAGGCTCCAAGAATTATTAAAGAATAAAACATTAGCCATATCTTGATAATCTTCGTGCAATGTTGAAGTCCAATATCTACCACAATTAGTACATTCTTCGTAGTCTTCTCCTATCTTTTGTCCTGCCGCTGGTAAGAATATTACATTTCCATTAGGTCCTTTAATATAATAACCTTCCACACCTTTGTATTCTAGTTTTTCAACAGTACACTCACGAAGTAGTTCTTCTGCATCTTGCAAAGTTGGAATATGCCATTTACTAGTTAAAGCTTCGTTTGCAGCATCATCACTTGGATCTAGTGTAGTTCTAAAGTCAACAAAACCATATCTATCTTTGGTTACATACTTAATGTACTCATTGTCTTCAAGTAGGTATGCCCATTTATAGGTATTGTATGAATAGTTGTCTTTAGGTTCTATTTCACCCCAAGCAAAGTGTAGGCCTTCTCCTTCTGGTTCTGTTGCACCTAAGTTTGTGGTTGCCCAACATAAACCACTAGGAAGACCTAAGTCTATATAACCTTTATCCCAAGGGTCGCCAAGAGGCTGTAACTCATAATAATATTTAAATTCTGTTTCCCAGTTTGAATCATCTAAATAGATATTGACTTTGAAACCTTGTGGTATTTGTAGTTGGTTCTCATCTAAGAAATTACCATAATTAGTTAAACCTAATTCCATAATAGGATCATCTTTATCGCCTAAACAAAAGTAAAAGCCATCACCCCAGTCACCTTCTTCTACTGCTTCAAAAGTAGCTACAAGTACACCAGTAGAATCCGCTTGCATTTTTTCAATAACAGCTTCATCATAATTATCAAATTCATATACCACACGCCATGTCGCCATATCTTCTATGCTTTCATACCAAACCTCATTTGCATAACATGGGGTTTTAGAGATATCTACACCTTCATACTCGTCGAATGTATACCAACCGTTCCATTCACTATTGTGAACATCATCTTTGTTCCAAACTCTAATTCCTTCTGGGTTGCGCACCTCAAACTTGTAAATATCATAACCATAAATCTTTTGTTCTAGTTTTTCTGGAACTAAGAAATATTCAATATCAGAGTTAGTTATTGGTTCGTATTTAGCAATTTCATCGTAACGATCATTTTCATAATCCACAATATAAAGATAACCTAGTATAGGATATTCTGGATATGGATCTGGTTCTGGATCTGGTGTTGGGTCATCACTTGGGTCATCACCTGGACCTGGCTCTGGGTCTGGGTCATCACTTGGGTCATCGCCTGGACCTGGTTCTGGGTCTGGGTCGTCACTTGGGTCATCGCCTGGGCCTGGTTCTGGTTCTGGCTGTACAGTAGTGGTTTTTGCTGTAATATTTGTGATTACATTTTCGTTACCAGCAGACACTGTTAAGGTTGCATTATATACACCTTCCTCTCTTGGCACAAATTTAATTTTCACCTCACCATTGCCATCTGTTACACTTTGAGACATTATTTTAAATGAAGTAGCATTCGTACCACTTAATGATGCTGTGGCACATGTGGTGCCCTTTACTTTAAATGTAGCAGTTATAAAAGAGGTTTTACCCACTTGTGTATCTTCAAATGCTGGCACTTTAAGGTTGCTAATTGTTACAACAGGGTCTAATACTGGACTAACTATATCGTCTTCACACGCAGCAGCAAAATCTAGACTTGCACTCAATCCGTTTGTTGCTGTAATAGTTAAAGTAGCTAGATAATCACCAGCAGCAAGTGGAGTAAAGACGATATAATAATCACTACCAGAACTTTCTAAAGTAAAGAATTCTGCGTCTCGACCACTTATGCTTATATCAGACAAAGAAGCATCTTCAAGTTGATATGTAATCAATGATGTACAAGATACATTAGGTCTTACTCTATCAAACTCTTCCACTTTTAGATATTTAATTGCAGGCGCTACAGGAGCAGCCGCAGCTATTGCATTAAATGAAACACTTTCACTTTCTTTACCAGCTGTAATGGTAAGTGTAGCATTATATTTACGAGGGATATTTGGTGCAAATTCTATTCCTACAGCACCACGTCCACCACTTACACTTTGAGAAAATATTTTAAAGTAAATTGCATCTGCACCACTTAGTGTAGCTGTAGCACTTGTTGCACCTTCTAAATCATAACTTATCCATGCAACTGAAGTTTTATCTTCTTCTGCTCCTGTAAATTTTGGAGTTTGAAGATTACTTATAATTATAACTGGTTCTTGACCTATAGCAGAAAAGGCTACACTCTCACTTGCACTACCTGCTGAAATGGTCAATGTAGCATTATATTTACGTGCTTGAGTTGGGGTAAACTCAATTTGTACAGTACCATTACCATTACTTACATTTTGAGAAAGTATTTTAAAGTACTTAGCATCTGTGCCACTTATGGTAGCTGTAGCACTTGTTGCATTTACCAATTTGTATGTAGCAGTAGATGTTGTAGATAGTCCTAAATTTGTTATTGCAAATGAAGAAACTTTCAAATCATTAATTTCCGCTGGTAGTTGTGGAAGTATGCCCATAGCACTAAATGTTACACTTTCACTTACATCACCAGCAGTAATATTCAATGTAGCATTATATTTACTTTCATCAGTTGGAGTAAATTCAACTACTACAGTACCATTGCCATTACTTACATTTTGAGAAAGTATTTTAAAGTACGCAGCATCTGCATCACTTAAAGATGCAGTGGCACTTGTAGCACCAGATAGTGTATATGTGGCTGTAGCTGTAGAGGTTTCTCCTACTTCTGTATTAGAGAATTTACCAATTTGAAGATTTGTTATTGTCACTTCTTCTTTTGGTGCAAGAGCAATACCAGATATAGCTACACTTGCAGTAACAGTACCTGAAGTAATATTTAATTTTGCATTATATTTACCTTCTGTAGTTGGTGCAAATTGAATTTGTACACCACCATTGGTACCATTTACACTTTGAGAAATTATTTTAAAGTAAGCCGCATGTGTACCACTAATTGTTGCGGTAGCATTTGTAGCATTAGTTATTGTATATGTTGCTGTGGTAGTAGTAGTTTTGCCTGCTTCAATTTGAGAAAATGAATTTACTTTCAAATCAGTAATTGTTACTACTGGGTCTGGAGTTGGAGTAACAGTACTTTTTGTTAGCAATAGAGTTGCAGTCCAATCTGCTGTAAATGTAACCTGCACATCAAACACATCGCCAGCCTTCCAGTCGCCTACTTCTGGATATACTGCTGCAAATAGCATTTCGCCTTTTTTCAGTAAATATGGCTCACCTAAAACAATGTAATTTCCATTAAAACCAAAGTCGATAGTGTTAAAGTTTCCATCGCCACCTATCTTTAAATAGAATTCATAGTCTGGAACTGTATATGTACCTGTGTAAACACCATTACTTTTAAAAGTTAATTTAGAAACAAACTTCTCTCCATTAGTAGAACTTTCTACCAATGAAACTCCTTGGTCTTTAGAAAGGTCAAATAGATTTGCTGAAGTTGCACCTATAATTTTTAGCGTAGCAGTAGATACTGTAAATTCAATCTTAGAAATCTTTATTTTACCTACAGCATTAAGGTTTCCGGCTCCTTTTACTAAAGTGTAAGACTTACCAGCTTCCACACTTAAAGCTCCACCATAGTTGAGGATATTCCAAGTTGGGTCTGCCAACTTGAAGTCACCAGAAAGCTCTATTTCACTACCTGTAGGGTATGTTGCCACATAATAATCCCCATCTGTAGTCGATAACTCATTCTCTGGTGGAAAACCCCAACCAGAGAAACCACCAACTAAAAATAGTTGTGTATGTGCAGCCATTGATGCACTTATAGCAACAATAAAGGCTATTAATAATGAATAAAATCGTTTCATAAGTATATAATTTTAAATGTTATTTTTCTTTTGTTACCAAACACTTACTAGACGGTTGCCTTCGGCTGTTTTCACTATATAAACACCTTGTAGAGAACCATTTAGTTTTGTAACATTTACACCTGCAAGGTCATAGATTTCAAACTCTACTTCTGAATATATAGTACCTTCTTTAGCGTAAATCATTATTGCAGATACTTCTTCTACAGACACATTGATATCATCATCAGGAGTACCTGGATTTACTGGGTCTGGATTTAGTTCTGGCACATCACCTGGTTCAAATGTTTCGTCTCCACATACTGCCGCAAAGTCTATGCTTAAACTTACTTCGTCGTCTGTAGTAACAACTAATGTTGCATAATAAACACCTTTTACAATAGGTTTGAACACTATTGATATTGAACATTCACCATTACCAATATTTTGTTCTCCTATTTCAAAGAAGTCTGCATCCAAACCTTCTATACTTACTGTTGCTGTATTTGCATTTTGAAGTGTAAATGTTGCCACAGTTGAAGTTGTTGTTTTTGGCAGAATTTGCTCAAATGGTTGTAGCATTAGGTTTTTAATTGCAACCACTGGGTCTGGGTCTGGTGTAGGGTCTGGTGTAGGACCTACAGGAGTATCTGGACCATCAGGAGTATCTGGGTCTTCTGGAGTATCTGGGTCGGTTGTTCCACCTTGTTTCACAGCAGTAATAGTAAAGTCTGGATTTTCATAATCACCATTGAATACAATAGTAATATCATATATGCCTGCTTCTGTTACTTCTACAAGAAGATTTTTTTCGTACACAGCATAATTACAGTTACCTAATATCCTGTAAACAGCATAACCATATTCATTACCTTCTAAGATTTGAATGTTCTCAGTATATTTAAGTGTATTGTTATTTGCTGCAGTAAATCTATTTTCTACCAAACATTCATCAGTATTTACTACTGAGAAGTAGTCTATTTTTACTTTTCCAAAGTTTCCAGAAGGAGTGGTAAGAGTAATTTTGCCATCTGCAGAATCTATCTTAATTGTAACATCTGCAGCATTTGATAGTGAAAAGCCAATATTTCCACCATCTTGTATTGTATATCCTGCTGAAGAATTTTTTGCATCTAGAAAATCTCCTCCAAGCCATTGTACTGGTTCAGTATTCACTACCACTTTAAAGCTCCATGTACCAGCAGGCACATTAGAATATGTGATTTCAAAAATGCCATCTTTATCTGCATCTTTCATTCTATTCGCTTCTGCAGAAGGATTCCATTCAATACCATTGCACCATATACCTGAAGCATCGCTACCACCATTACCTGCAACAACGAATGCAGGCACTGTTGGGTCTGGTTCTGGTTCTGGTTCAGGGTCTGGAGTTGGGTCTGGATTTGGGTCGGTTGTTCCACCACCATTGGTATCAAAGGTCAAGGTCTCATACCAAACACCATCGTAGAAATAAGGTTTTGACGCCTCAAATGTTAGATCTTGTGTTTGATTACCCTCTCCGCCATTGCCATTGTTGAAAATAATACGGTCTGCCAAACTAGAGTCAAAGGTATAGGAGTAAACTTCATTTCCATCTACGGTTTTATCTAGTTTTGTAGCAGGTTCACCAGACCAAGCAACAATTGGTGTACCTGTTGCAAAATCCCATACGTACGCATTAACAGCAGACCAACCTGTTTTATTTACATAATATAATGTAATCTCACCACCAGGAGTTGGTTCTGGCTCTGGTTCAGGGTCTGGAGTTGGGTCTGGAGTTGGATTTGTACCAGCCTCTTGCACATTTATAAGGATACTTGAATTCCAATCTTTATCGAAAAATACAAGAATATTTAGCACATCACCCACCTTATAATCGCCCTCAATTGTAAAGCCTTCGTAGGCACCCTTGACCATATCGTAAATGAATTTAGGCATCACAGGTTGACCATTTGTACCATAGTCAATCACGTTGAAATTTGTCAAACCACCAATTTTTGCAGTAACGCCAAGTTCTGTAACAGTATATGTGCCAGTATATTGAGCAGTTTGGTATTCTGCATTATAACTATGTGTTAGTGGCACAAACACAGGGCTAGTTCCTCTTGGGTTCACCACAAATGCAACACCTTGGTCTTTGGTTGTATCAAATTCATTTGAAGATGTAGTACCAGTAATTTTTAGCACACCAGTAGATAGAGTAAACTCTACTTTAGAAGCTTTAATTTTTCCTGCTGTATCAAGATTTGCTCCACCTGCAGTCAACATATAAGACTTG
>JAFWXW010000006.1 GCA_017517845.1 Paludibacteraceae bacterium | reverse complement strand
GTATGTATGTATGTATGTATAGCTGCACAAGCATTGTTAATGCCTGCAACACATACATTCATATTTAACGCATTCATATTTAACGCACCATACATCATAATGCAAAAATATTAAAATATTTTAAAACGCCATAACATTTCAACGTTTTTTTGTAAAATGTAAAAAAATTAGCAATATCTCTACTACCACCTTATTTTGACTCCTCCAACAAAATTTTCCCTTTATCGTATGATTTTTCAATATTTTGTAGTAACTTTGCTACTGAAAGTAGACTGGACTCTTTTGAGTCGGCTACTTTCGTGCCAAGAATAGTGCTATTTGATTCGTCAAGTAGCACTATTTTTATTACTTCAAATGTATATGGTTTGTTGAGAAACATATCAGGTTGCTTGTGTTCTTTAATGGTAATTTTAACTCTATATAGTTTATCTAAAAAATTAATTGCTCCATAAAATCTATGACTTACTTAACAACCGATACCTACACATTATATTTCTGACTATTATATCTACTTAAATTACAATTATTTTGAAAAATCAAATTTTTCTCATTTCTCATTTCTCATTTCTCATTTATTTTTATTACCTTTGCACCCTGATTTTTTATACATAAAGTCAAACAACTAATTTTTTTTAAATTTTTAATTAACATTATGTCTAACTTAACTAGAAACACCCAACCACTTGACTCATTTGATTGGGACGCTTATGTGACCGGCGACACTAACGCATCAATAAGCAAAGAAGAACAACTTGCGGCTTATAGCCAAACACTTAACCAAATCAACGCTGGCGAAGTTACAGAAGGTACTGTTATCGCTATGAACAAACGCGAAGTAGTTGTAAACATTGGTTACAAATCTGACGGTATCGTATCTATGAACGAATTCCGTTACAACCCAGATCTAAAAATCGGTGATAAAGTAGAAGTTTACATCGAATCTTTAGAAGACAAAAAAGGTCAACTTGTCCTTTCACACAAAAAAGCTCGTAGTGCTCAATCTTGGGACCGCGTTAATCAAGCTCTTGACAACGACGAAATCGTTAAAGGTTTCATCAAATGTCGTACAAAAGGCGGTATGATTGTTGACGTATTCGGTATTGAAGCATTCCTTCCAGGTTCTCAAATCGACGTTAAACCTATCCGCGACTACGATGTTTATGTAAACAAAACTATGGACTTCAAAGTGGTTAAAATCAACCATGAGTTCAAAAACGTTGTTGTTTCTCACAAAGCTCTTATCGAAGCTGAACTTGAACAACAGAAAAAAGACATCATCGGTAAACTTGAAAAAGGTCAAATCCTTGAAGGTACCGTTAAAAATATCACTTCTTATGGTGTATTCATCGACCTTGGTGGCGTAGATGGTCTTATCCACATCACAGACCTATCTTGGGGTAGAATTACACATCCAGAAGAAATTCTTAAATTAGACCAAAAACTTAACGTTGTTATCCTTGACTTCGATGACGAAAAGAAACGTATTGCTTTAGGTCTAAAACAACTTACTCCTCACCCATGGGAAGCTCTAGATGCAAACCTAAAAGTTGGTGACAAAGTAGAAGGTAAAGTAGTTGTAGTAGCAGACTACGGTGCATTCGTAGAAATCGCTCCTGGCGTAGAAGGTCTTATCCACGTTTCAGAAATGAGCTGGTCTCAACACTTACGTTCTGCACAAGACTTCGTTAAAGTTGGTGACAAACAAGAAGCTGTTATCTTAACTCTAGACCGCGACGAACGCAAAATGTCTTTAGGTATCAAACAACTTAAAGAAGACCCATGGTTAAATATCGATGCTAAATATCCAGTAGGTAGCAAACACACTGCAAAAGTGCGTAACTTCACAAACTTCGGTGTATTTGTAGAACTAGAAGAAGGTGTAGATGGTTTAATCCACATTTCTGACCTTTCTTGGACAAAGAAAATCAAACATCCTTCTGAATTCACTAGCCTAGGTTCTACTATCGAAATCCAAGTTCTAGAAATAGACAAAGAAAATCGTCGTTTAAGCCTTGGTCACAAACAACTAGAAGAAAATCCATGGGATAACTACGAAACTATCTTCGCTGTAGATTCTATCCACGAAGGTACTATCGCAGACCTAATGGACAAAGGTGCTGTTATCACATTAGAACACGGTATCGAAGGTTTCGCAACTCCTAAACATTTAACAAAAGAAGATGGTTCTCAAGCAAAAGCTGGTGAAACTCTTCAATTCAAAGTTATCGAGTTCAACAAAGAAACCAAACGTATCATTCTTTCTCACAGCCGCATATTTGAAGATGCTCAAAAAGCAGCAGAAGTAGCAGAAGCTCCTAAAAAAGCAGCTAAAAAATCAGCTAAGAAAGAAGAAGCAGCAGCTCCATCAGTAGAAAAAACTACTCTAGGTGATATCGAAAGCCTTGCAGCTCTAAAAGAATCTCTAGAAGCAGCTGAAAAAAAATCTAAAAAATAATCTTAGATTATACTAACAAAAAAGGTGAGTTCGTTGAACTCACCTTTTTTTGTTTCCAACTCCTAACTCCTAACTCCTAACTCCTTAACGCTTTTGCAGTATACGACCCCTCACACCTTAATATCTCCTCTCTCGTGCCCGAAAAAATAAGATACCCACCTTTGTCTCCTCCCTCAGGACCAAGGTCTATAATATAATCTGCTTGTTTTATTACATCAACATTGTGTTCTATAATAATCACACTATGACCTCTTTCTATCAATTTCTGGAAAGAATTCATAAGCACTTGAATATCTGCATTGTGAAGTCCCGTAGTAGGTTCATCAAAAATAAACAACTGATGTCCTACTCCCTCAGATGCCAAAAATGCAGCCAATTTCACCCTTTGACTTTCGCCACCAGAAAGTGAAGAAGAAGATTGTCCTAGTTTAATATAACCTAAACCTACTTGTTGAAGCAAACTCAATCTATCCACTATAGATTTACAAACAGAAGACTTATCTGAACCAAAGAATTCCACTGCCTGATTTACAGTCATTTCTAGAACATCATAAATACTTGCCCCCTTGTATTTTACTTCTAAGATTTCACTTTTGAATCTCCTTCCACCACATTCCTCACAAGTTAGCACCACATCTGCCATAAACTGCATTGGCACTGTAATAGTACCCTCTCCCTCACATCTTTCACATCTTCCCCCTGGAGAGTTAAAGGAAAAATATGTGGCAGTATAACCCATTTGTTTAGACAATTGCTGATCTGCAAATAGTTTTCTTATATAATCGTATGCCTTAATGTATGTGGCAGGATTTGATCTAGAAGACTTACCTATAGGATTTTGATCTACAAGTTCCACCCCTTTGAGCAAATGAAGACTTCCCGACATACTCTCAAAACTTCCCACTTTTTCTACAGGTTGTTCAAAATGACGGCACAACGCCATATACAAAGAATCTTTTACCAATGTAGATTTACCAGAACCAGATACACCTGTAACCACAGTTATGGTATTAAGAGGAAATTTTACTGTTATATTCTTTAAGTTGTTTTCACAACAACCTTTTAATTCTATATAATTGGAAGAAGTACGAATAGCACCATTATACACAGAACTTGTACTTCTAAGATATTCTAAAGTTTTAGACACAGAAGAATCCAAATCACTATTAATCAAATCATTTGGATTTCCCTCCAATATCACTTCGCCACCCAATCTACCCGCGTTTGGTCCTATATCTATAATCCAATCTGCAGCCATCATCATGGTTTTATCATGCTCCACTACCACCACTGTATTACCCAAATCTCTTAATCTTTTCAATACCTTGATCAAAGCATCTGTATCTCTAGGGTGAAGACCAATACTAGGCTCATCTAAAACATAAAGTGAACCAACCAAAGAACTTCCTAGTGAACTCACCAAGTTGATCCTCTGACTTTCACCACCAGAAAGCGTATTGGATGCCCTATTAAGAGTTAAATAAGAGAGTCCCACATCCATAAGACATTGAATTCTATTATTTATCTCCATTATCAACCTCTTGGAGGCTGCTGCTTCATATTCATTCAGATTTAAGTTATCAAAAAAGTCCTTTAACTCAGATATAGGCATATTAACCAATTCAGCAATAGACTTTCCGCCTACTTTTACGTATGTAGCCTCCTTTTTTAGTCTTGCCCCACCGCAAACAGGACAAGTAGTCTTGCCACGATACCTACTAAGCATCACTCTATACTGAATTTTATACTGATTCTGTTTTAAAAACTTAAAGAACTCATCCAACCCCTCAAAGTATTCATTCCCAGTCCACAATAGTTTTTTTTCTTCTTCTGACAATTCAAAATAGGGTTTATGAACAGGAAAATTAAATTTATGTGCATGAGTAATAAGAAGTTGCCTATCCACTCCCATCTTTTCTCCTTTCCATGGAGCAATAGCCCCAGAAAAAACAGAAAGAGATTTATTTGGCACTACTAAATCTTCATCTATTCCTATTACAGAGCCAAAACCTTCACACTCTGGACAAGCTCCCAACGGACTATTAAAACTAAAGAGTTGCTCTGTAGGCTCCTCAAATTTTATTCCATCTGCTTCAAAGTTGTGAGAAAACTCCACTCTACACACTTCTTCTCTTTTCTCATTAAGAGTAATCACCCTACACACCCCTGCACCTTCATAAAAGGCAGTTTGTACAGAGTCTGCTATTCTATTAAGAAAATCTTCTCCAGACTTAACTGTAAAACGTTCTATAAGTAGTTCTGCATCTGGAATTAACTCATCAGAAGAAAAAAATTGGTCTAATGTCAGAAATTTCTTACCTGCATATATACGAGTAAAACCCTGACCAGAAAGAGTTTCTAGATATTTTTCATTACTTAGTCCAGAACTCATATTCAAAGGTACTGTCAAGACCATAGACGTACCTTCATTTCTCGAAGAAATATAATCTAAAACATCAGAAACCTGATGCTTTTTTACCACTCTACCAGAAATAGGAGAATATGTAACCCCAATCCTAGCAAATAATTTTCTTAAATAATCATAGATTTCGGTAGAAGTGCCCACTGTAGAACGACTATTTCTAGTTTTTACTTTTTGTTCCACAGCTATTGCCGGAGGCAACCCTGTAATAAAATCCACCTCTGGTTTAGCTTTTCTACCCAAAAATTGACGAGCGTATGAAGAAAGACTTTCCACATACCTTCTCTGACCCTCAGCATAAAGAGTATCAAAAGCCAACGAAGACTTTCCACTACCAGAAACCCCCGTAATCACCACTAGGGAATTACGAGGGATTTTTAGTTCCACATTTTTTAAATTATGGACTCTAGCGCCCTTTATGTGAATATTATTTTCCAATTAAATAGATAGTGTTCTAAGTGTTGTTAATAATTTCATATTGATAGGTTTATCATCTCTAATAGCCTTAGTAAATGGCACATAAACTATCTCATCATTAACAATACCTACCATTAAGTTACGTTGTTCTTCCAGCAATGCTTCTATAGCAGCTGCCCCCATTCTACTAGCCAATATACGGTCTTGAGCAGAAGGAGAACCACCACGTTGCATGTGACCTAAAACCACTACACGAACATCATATTCTGGGTGTTCTTTTTTAATTCTATCTGCCACACCTTGTGCTCCACCAGTAACATCACTTTCTGCAACCAACACAATACTAGAGTTTTTACTCTTTCTGAAACCATTCTTTATGACTTCTGAAAGAAGGTCATCTTTAATACTAATTTCTGGTATCACAGCAGCTTCTGCACCAGAAGCAATAGCTGCATTAAGAGCCAAGAAACCAGCGTCACGACCCATCACTTCCACAAAGAAAAGACGTTCGTGAGAAGATGCTGTATCTCTAATTTTATCCACAGCATCTATAACTGTATTAAGTGCTGTGTCATAACCAATAGTAAAGTCTGTTCCATAAAGGTCATTATCAATAGTACAAGGCACACCCACAATAGGGAAATTAAATTCTTGTGCAAAAACCCTAGCACCTGTAAATGTACCATCACCACCCAAAACTACTAGTGCATCTATCTCATGACTTTTTAGAGTTTCGTATGCCAATTGTCTGCCCTCTTTTGTCTTAAATTCCTCACAACGAGCAGTTTTAATAATAGTACCCCCATGTTGGATAATATTACTAACATTTTGAGTTTTAAACTCTACTATCTCGTTTGTCACCATACCCTTATAACCTCTCATAATGGCTTTTACTTTGATACCATTAAAGATAGCAGCACGAGTAACTGCTCTTAGGGCGGCATTCATACCAGGAGCATCTCCACCTGAAGTAAGAATACCAATAGTCTTAATGCTATACATAATTTATTATAGTTAATAGTTTATCTTTCACTTCTTGCATTTGCCATTTAGGAGTAGAAGTTGCTCCACAAATTCCTATCAATCGGGGTTTGTCAGACAACATACTCATTTCCAGCTCATCTGCAGAAGACACGAAATATGTATTTGAATTTTGTTTTTTACATTCCTCAAAAAGCACCTTGCCATTAGAACTTTTCTTTCCACTTACAAATATCACCAAATCATGTTCACGAGCAAATTTTCTTATATTGTCCATTCTATTTGCCACCTGACGACAAATGGTATCATAATATACAAAATTCACCCCTTCATTCATTCTCTCTTTTATTTTCTCCACCAAGATTTTAAAACCTTCTAGAGATTTAGTTGTCTGAGAAAACAAAAAAATCTGTTTAGAGAAATCTATATTATCTATTTCATTTTCATTTTCAACCACAATAGCCTCACCCTGAGTCTGTCCCACTAAACCATTAACCTCTGCGTGTCCTTTCTTTCCATAAATAACTACCTGGGCACCAGGATTTTCTGTCCATGCTTTTAATATTCTTTTCTGAAGAGCCAATACCACAGGACAAGTCGCATCAACTATCTCAACATTGTTGGTCAATGCCAGTTTATATGTAGCAGGGGGTTCTCCATGTGCTCTCAAAAGCACCTTGGTATCAGTAAGTTTTGACAAATCATCATGATCAATTATTTTCAATCCTTTTTTTGAAAGTCTTTCTACCTCATCACTATTATGCACAATATCGCCAAGGCAATATAAACTTCCCACTGTATCCAATTCTTCCTCTGCTTTCTTAATGGCATTTACCACCCCAAAACAGAATCCAGAATCTTCATCTATTTCTATTATAACTGGTTGCATACCTTATTTACTTTATCCAAAAGCCAAGCATTTTGTTCTTCTATACTCATATAACTATTATCCAGCAAAAGTGCATCTGGAGATTGAACAAGAGGACTTACCTTGCGATTTAAGTCATTATAATCTCTCATTTTGATATTATCTAGCACCTCTTGATATGTAGCAGTAGCACCTTTTCTCAAAAGTTCATCATACCTACGTTTTGCCCTAACATCTGCATCTGCAGTCACAAATATCTTAAGTTCAGCATCAGGAAGAACCACAGAACCAATATCTCTCCCGTCCATAACAACACCCTTACTAGCCCCTAATTCTCTCTGAATATCTAGCAATTTTTCTCTTACAAATCCTATTGCACTTACCTTACTCACCCAATTAGACACTTCTAGTCCTCTTATCTCACTCTCTACATCTTCCCCGTTAAGATAAACTTTGGCATCAGCATCTAAATTTATATTTAGATTATTCACACACTCTCTTAACTTTTCCTCATCTATCTCCCCATCAACCATTACACCAGCCCTAAGAGCTGCCAATGTTACCACTCTATACATGGCACCTGTATCCACGTATATATAAGAAATAGCCCTGGCCAATTCCTTAGCCATAGTACTCTTTCCACAAGAAGAGAAACCATCTATTGCTATACTAATTTTTTTCATAATGAATTTTTCTTATTAAATCCATTTATATCTACAGCCATAGAAATATGACCTGTTATTCCTGCCGAATTATAAACTGCCACAGCCCCACCTAGACTAAACATCTTTATTTTAAATCCTACACCACCAGTCAAACCTGCCACAGAAAATAAATCCTCATTGGCCAAAGCCAATCCCCTTTCAAAATTGTATGCTATCGAAATCCAAAACTTTTTGGATTTAGGCACAATATCCAAACCTAAAATAATTTTTCTAGCAAACATTTCTCCCACACTCACCTTCCCTGCATTTTCATCTATAGAATTTGTTGCATAATCATAATCCCACTTTTGCAACTTCTGTAAAGTCAGATGCAAAGCAATAGGTGCTTTGGAAAAAGCTTTACTCACCCCTATAGAAACATTCATTGGGAGTAAATCACTAGTTAAATGAATATCTTCTGGTCCATATACCCTACCACCTATGTTGGTTACAGACAAACCTGCAGATACCAAATGTGTTGTATCACAAAACATCACCCCTATATCTGCACCCAAAGAAAAGTTTGTATAACTTTCATAAGTGGATAAAACAGGTTTAAAAGTAGCACCAATGGTAAAGTATTTATTTAATTTTCTAGAATAAGTGGCATTCAGGGCAAATTCTTGTGCAGAAAAATTACCTGTTTCCACCCCATTTTCATCAAACCCTTTCATTTTTCCATATTGAGCAAATTGAAACGACCCTGCAAAAGCATCTACATCACTAAATTTTGTAGAATACAACGCAGAACCATAACCAGAATTAGCCATATATATGGAATAATTCAGATAAAGTAAATTATCCACATCTGTAGTTAATGATGCAGGATTGTTTATAGAAAACATAGGGTCTTCACCCATATATGACACATTATGTCCACCCAATGCTGCCACATGTGCAGATGAAGGAAATTCTAAAAAACTATCAAAAACCATACCTGCTCCCTGAGAAAACACTCTTAAAGAGCATAGTAAAAACGTATATATAATAACTTTTCTTCTCACTGTTTCTAAAAATTGTTCAAATATACTGAATTTTGCTCACATAATATAAAATTGAATGTCATAAATTTTATAAAAAAAGTCCTTTCTATATTCTTTTTCTAAAAAAATAATGTTACATTTGCAAACGATAGTTGAAATAAAATCATAAAACAATAATATGGAAATCAAAAAATCACCTAAAGCCGATTTAGAAAACAAGAAAATGATGGCGGTTTTGATCGGCTTGGTAATGGCGTTGGGCATGGTGTATATAGCATTTGAATGGTCCCAACAAGAAATCACCGTCTATGAAGAGGCTCTACAAGGCCCAGTGGAAATTGATGAGGAAATGGTAGAAGTTACCTTCCGTGAAGAAACCCCTCCACCTCCTCCACCTCCACAACCAGAGACTGTATTAAGTGACATCATTGACATTCAAGAAAATGATGTTGAAGTAGAAACCACAGACTTCAACTCAGAAGACGAAGCTGATGCACGTGTGGAAATCCAAGCTCCTATTGCTCCTCCAGAAGAGGAAGAAGAAGAACAAGTAATCCACATACGTGTAGAAAAAATGCCAGAATTCCCTGGTGGTCAAGAAGCACTTAACCGTTTCTTAGTTAGAAATATTAAATATCCTCTTCTAGCACAAGAAAACGGCATCCAAGGTAGAGTAATCTGCCAATTTGTGGTAAACTCAGATGGTAGTATTGTTGACATCGCTGTAGTACGTGGTGTAGAAGAAAGCTTAGACAAAGAAGCTATGCGAGTAATCAAATCTATGCCTAAATGGACTCCAGGACGTCAAGGTGGTAAAAACGTTCGCGTAAAATACACCTTACCTATCCGTTTCAAACTACAATAATAAACACAAACTTTATAACATTAGAGGCTGACATAAGTCAGCCTCTTTTTGAATACAACCTATCCTATATCATATTGTATGCTTAATAACAACCACACTAGTTCCATAGAAACACCAGCAGAAAGAGCCATACTTATTGGACTTATCACTCACGAACAAAATGAAAGAAAAGCCAAAGAATACATAGAAGAGTTAGCCTTTTTGGCAGACACTGCAGGTGCTGTAGTTGTTAAACATTTCTTCCAAAATCTAGATTTTGCCAATAAAAAAACCTTTGTAGGTAGTGGGAAACTAGAAGAAATTCAAAAATATGTAGAAGAAAACGACATACAACTTGCCATCTTCGATGACGAACTTTCACCTTCACAATTGAGAAATATAGAAAATGAGCTTAAAGTGAAAGTTCTAGACAGAACTAGTCTAATCCTAGATATATTCGCAAAAAGAGCTCAAACCTCATATTCCAAAACTCAAGTAGAGTTGGCTCAGCTCCAATACTTATTACCACGATTGACCAGAATGTGGACTCACCTAGAACGCCAACGTGGTGGTATAGGTATGCGTGGTCCAGGTGAAACACAAATAGAAACCGACCGTCGTATCATTTTACAACGCATATCTCTATTAAAAAAAGAGCTTAAGAGCATTGACACTCAAAAAAACACCCAAAGAAAAGGCAGAGGCAATATGGTCCGCATAGCCCTAGTTGGTTATACCAACGTAGGCAAATCCACCATTATGAACCTAATTAGCAAATCAGAAGTATTTGCAGAAAATAAATTATTTGCAACACTAGACACCACAGTAAGAAAAGTAGTGATAGACAACCTACCTTTCCTTTTAACAGATACCGTTGGTTTCATTCGCAAACTTCCACATGGTCTAGTAGAATCATTCAAATCTACACTAGACGAGGTCCGCGAAGCAGATATTTGGGTACACGTTGTAGATATTTCACACCCACAATTTGAAGACCAAATACAAGTAGTAGAAAAAACTCTATCAGAAATAGAGCCAAACGGCAAACCTAGCATCATGGTTTTCAACAAGATAGATGCATTCACATACACAGAAAAAGAAGAAGATGATCTTTCACCTATAAAGCAGGAAAACTTATCCATAGAAGATTTAAAACGCACTTGGATGTCCAAAAAAGGTGAAAACTGCATATTTATTTCAGCAAAAGACAAAACTAACATAGAAGAATTTAAGGCATTATTATATGATAAAGCAAAAGAAATTCACACATCTCGCTTTCCATACAACAATTTCTTATACGAAAACTATGACGAAGAATAAAATCACACTACTATGAATTATAGAAACCTAACCGACGCAGAAATTCAAATACTAAAAGACCAATATTGCACCTGTTCAGATTGGTCTAAAATATTGGTTCACAATGAGTTTAAAACCAAATACGTAAAACACGTTCACTTTTCAGGAGACATCCGTTTAGGCAAGGCCGAAAAAGTTTTTGAATTAGAAGGTGGACTAAAACAACATAGCGGCATTTTCCACGCCACACTACACAATTGTCAAATTGGCGACAATGTTTTCATTGCAAATATACACCGCTATATAGCAAACTACATTATTTCAGACAATTGCTACATTGAAAACACACAACTACTTGTAACAGAACAAAATAGCACATTCGGCAATGGTAAAGACGTAGCTGTACTAAACGAAGCAGGAGGTAGAGAAATACGCATTACCGACCAACTATCTTCTCACCTAGCCTATATATTAACACTTTATAGACACAGAAAAGAAACTATAGAGAACATTACTCGCATCATAGACCAATATACAGAAAGCGTAAAATCTGATATGGGTTATATTGCGCCAAACGTTAAGATTACCACTTGTCGTAATATCAAAAACGTAAGAATTGGAGAATGCGCAGTAATAGATAGTGCTAGCGAACTTATAAATGGTAGCATCAATAGTAACGCAAGCGACCCTGTATATATAGGTAATGGAGTTATTGCCAAAAACTTCATTATATCATCTGGCGTACAAGCCACCGACGACACCCTTATAGAAAACTGTTTCATAGGTCAAGGAACACTTTTGGGCAAACACTTCTCAATATATGATTCTGTATATTTTTGCAACTGCCAAGGTTTCCACGGCGAGGCATGTGCCATATTTGGTGGTCCATTTACAGTTACCCACCATAAATCCAGCCTTTTAATAGCAGGTTTATTCTCATTCCTAAATGCAGGTAGTGGTTCAAACCAAAGTAACCACATGTACAAACTTGGTCCAATACACCAAGGTGTGGTAGAAAGAGGCTCAAAAACCACAAGTGACTCATATATACTATGGCCAGCTAAGATAGGTGCATTCTCATTAGTAATGGGACGTCACACCCACCACTCAGACACTTCAAACCTACCATTTTCATACCTAATAGAAAACGACAACGAAACGTATATCGTCCCAGGCATCAACATCAAGAGTGTGGGAACCATTCGTGACGCTCAAAAATGGCCCAAACGTGATCGCAGAAAAGATCCAAATAAACTAGACCAAATAAACTTCAACCTATTAAGTCCATACACCATACAAAAAATGTATGCAGGTATAGACATCCTAAACACATTGAAGTCACTATCTGGCGAAACATCACACACATATAGCTATCACAGCACAGTAATAAACCAATCATCACTAAAAAAAGGTATTGGATATTACAATATGGCTATCAATAAATTTTTAGGAAACTCTATTATCAAAAGATTAGAAGAAACTAAATTCCAATCTATAGAAGAAATTAGAGAACGCCTAAAACCTAGCACTGAGATAGGCTTAGGTACATGGATAGACTTATCTGGACTAATCGCCCCTTCCTCAGAGATAGATAAGTTGTTAAATGATATAGATAATAAAGATTTAAACTCACTAGAGGATATTAATAAACGCTTCCAAGATATTCATAAAAACTATTATGAATACGAATGGACATGGGCGTTAAAGAAAATAGAAGAAAAACTAGATAAAAAATATACAGAATTTACAATACAAGACATTATAGAACTAGTTAATACTTGGACTAATAGTGTAGTTACCCTAGACAAACTTCTATACGAAGATGCAAAAAAAGAGTTTGACCTAATCTCACGTACAGGTTTCGGTACAGACGGAGATGAAGAAACCAAAATATTAGACTTCAATAATGTTAGAGGCAAGTTTGAAGAAAACCCATTCGTAAAAGAAGTTTTAAGACACATAGAGATTAAAACAGCTCTAGGGCAAGAACTTATACACAGAATAGAACATTTAGGATAAGATGAGTAATTGGCATTACATAAAGGAATACATCAAATTTCAGTTCACAGCCAAGCACCACAAAGGACATGGTGTTCACTCACCTTTTGTCTTTTCATTAGTGGAAGATATACTAAATGAAAAGAACCCATATTACGCCTATACAAAAATAGAAAACATCAGAAGAAGCCTTCTATCAGACCATTCTAGTATATACGTAAATGACCATGGAACTGGAAAATCTAGAGAGAGGAAAGTTTCAGACATTGCACACAAAAGTCTAAAAGGTAAAAAAGAAGCACAAATGCTATTTAGGCTTGCCTGCTCCATGCAACCAAAAAACATTTTGGAACTTGGTACATGTTTAGGAGTTACCACACTTTATTTATCCTTTTCTAGACCATCGGCACAAATCTACACAATAGAAGGTTGTCCAAATATAGCTCGCATTGCTCAGCAAAATTTTAAGAATGCAAAAGCAAGCAATATCAAAAGCATTGTAGGAAACATTAACACTCAACTTCCTAAAGTTCTATCATCTATAGATGAATTAGGCATGGTCTTTTTCGATGCAAATCACACCAAAGAAGCCACTCTAAATTACTTCTACCAATGCTTAGAAAAAGTCAATAATAATACAATATTTATTTTTGACGATATTTATTGGTCAGAAGAAATGACCCAAGCTTGGCAAGAAATATATAATAATCAAGCAGTAACATACTCCATAGATTTATTTTCCATGGGAATTGTATTCTTTAATAAAGAATGGAAAAAGTCACACTTTAGAATTAAATTTTGATATGAAAGTCTATACTAAAACAGGAGATAAAGGCACTACTAGCCTAGTAGGAGGCAACAGAGTATCCAAATCTGATGCAAGACTAGAACTATACGGAACTCTAGACGAATTAGACTCATTCATAGGATTATTAAAAACAGAAATTCCTTCTGAAGAGAAAGAATTTCTACACAATATACAAGAAAATCTCATTTCTATAAATGCTTTGTTTGCCACAGATAGTATAGAATGGGACAAAAAAATAGGTTTCAACACCAATCTCACATCTATTTTAGAGAATAAAATAGATGAAATCCAAGAAAATCTAGAACCTCTTACCTGTTTTCTTATTCCTGGTTCTTGCAAAATCAATGCATTATGTAATGTGGTAAGAACTATATGCAGACGTGCAGAAAGACAAGTTTACCACATAGATTTACTACCAAACCAAAAATTAGCCGCTATCTACATTAACAGATTATCTGATTTTTTCTTTGTTCTAGGAAGAAAATTTTAAAATAGTCAATAAAAAATGTTGTTATATGAGGAAAAATCCTTACCTTTGCGTGATTTCTCATAAATATACATTTTTATAACATATTTTTAACATTTTTACAATGTATTGGACATTAGAATTAGCATCAAAATTGGAAGATGCACCATGGCCTGCAACAAAAGAAGAATTAATTGATTACGCTATGCGTTCTGGAGCACCTCTAGAAGTAATCGAAAACCTTAATGAAATCGAAGACGAAGGTGATGTTTACGAAACAATAGAAGACATTTGGCCAGACTATCCTAGCAAAGAAGATTTCTTCTTTAACGAAGATGAGTATTAAAAATTTTGATTTTCACGTATTTTTATATATCTTTGCATATATTTGATAAGACTTTACGCATTAACATAACAGCTTTCTGCAAACGTTCTAACGCGATTTAACTAATAAAGATGAAAAAAATCGTTACCACTGTAGTGCTTTTTTGTTTTGCGTATTTATCTGTCGCTCAACAAAATATAATATTTAGTCAGTACGGGCTAAATTTAAATACATACAATCCAGCAGCGGCTGGTTGTAATGAGATGATAAATGTTTTTGGAACATTTAGGTCTCAATATGCTGGACTAGAAGGAGCACCTATAACTTATGATGTTGCTGTAGATGCTGCTTTTGATATAGTGAATACCAAACACGGTGTTGGCCTTTCTTTTTATGACAATAGCATGGGTTTGTTTGTGTTTCAAGACATCAACCTACAATATGCTTACAGACATAAAATAGGAGAAGGATATTTAAGTGGCGGTTTCTTTGTAAACTTCACCACTTTGAAGTATGACACCGAGCGAATACACAATGTAGAGAGTGATTACCATTCAGAAAACGATCCTGCTTTCCCAAAAAGCGAGGCGAATGACTTTAAAATGGATTTAGGAGTTGGTTTTCTATATAAAACCAAAGATTGGTACGCTGGTATTTCTGCTTTAAACCTACTCGCACCAGAGTATAGTTTAAGCACAAGTTCAGATTTAACACAATTTAACAAAACTAGAAATTTATTTCTAATTGGCGGATACAATATATCATTTAAGAATCCGTTATATAAATTGAAACTATCGGCTCTAGTTAATACTGATTTTATCACATGGACAGGTATTATCAATGCTAACTTTGAGTACAAAGAGAAATTTTGGGGAGGTTTGGGGTATAGAGTTGATGGAGCAGTTATTTTCACTGCTGGCATAAAAGTCTTAAACGGACTAGTGATAGCCTATTCATTTGACCTACCAACATCTGGGTTAATAAATTCAGCAGGAGGTCACGAAGTAGTTCTTTCCTATAGTTTCAACATTGATTTGTCAAAAAAGAATAAATATAAAAGTATAAGATACTTGTAAGTAAAACCTTAATTTTAACATGAAAAAATTACTTGCTCCTTTATTTGCGTTAGTTATTTTGAGTAGTTGTAGTAATTCTTCTAGCGGAGAATTAGTAGGCGTTAAAAGTGAATCTTGGACAGAGCCAAACCCATACGGTATGGTGTTCATCAAACAAGGTTCTTTCACTATGGGACCTAATGACCAAGATGCTGCATGGGCTGCTTCTACACAATCCAAAGTGGTTTCTATCGACGCTTTTTGGATGGACGAAACCGAAATAACCAACCGTGAGTACAAACAATTCGTATTTTGGGTAAAAGACTCTATCGCCCGCGAAAAAATCATCACAGCCGAAGAAGAAGATCCAGGTTGGGAAACTTCTACATTTGTGGACAGACGTACCAAAGACCTATCTTATGAAAGCGACAACGAAGATGCCGCTAAAGGTTCTGTTCTTTACAAAGTTGGTGGTCGTCCTAACGATTCAGAAGAAGCTGTAGAAAATCGTCGTCCAAAAATCAACTGGAAAGAAGAAATTCCATGGACAAAACCTACCACAGAGGCACAAGCTAAAGCTATTGACTCTATGTACTATTCTGCAGAAGAATCAATTTCTCCTTCTCTAGAAGTAAATGGTCATATCCTAAACTACAAATACTTATGGATTGACTATAATCAAGCTGCATTAAAACGCAACAAATACAATCCAAACAAAGGTCGCTACGAAAATGACTTATCTTTACTAGGCAAAGGCAAAGACTCAGCAGACGTAATGGTTAAGAAAGATACATCATACGTTGATGAAAATGGTTACATCGTCAATAAAACCATGTTCGTTGAGTTAAAAAGCCGTAGAGACTTTATCTCTTCTCGTATCATAAACGTATATCCAGACACACTATGCTGGATCCGTGACTTCACATACGCTTATAACGAACCATACATGAAAATGTACTTCCACCACGATGGATACGGAGACTATCCTGTAGTAGGTGTAAACTGGGAACAAGCAAGTGCATTCTGCCACTGGCGTACACAATATTACAACTCTGCTCAAGTAAGCATGGGCAACCCTATAGTTCAAGACTATCGTCTTCCTACAGAATCTGAATGGGAATATGCAGCACGCGGCGGTCGTGAATTATCAATGTACCCTTGGGGTGGAACATACGTTCGTACAGCCAAAGGTTGTTTCTTAGGAAACTTCAAACCTATGCACGGCAACTACACTGTAGATGGTTATATGATTACATCAAAAGTAGGTTCTTTCCCTCCAAATGATTATGGTTTATATGACATGTCTGGTAACGTAGCAGAATGGACATCATCTGCATTCCACGAATCTAACTATAGTTTCGTAAATGACTTGAATCCAAGTTACAACTATAACTCTAAATCTAACGACCCTCAAATTATGACTCGTAAAGTTATTAGAGGTGGTTCTTGGAAAGATATAGGTTATTACCTACAATGCGGTACTCGTACATACGAATACCAATCAGAAGCTCGTTCTTACATCGGTTTCCGTTGCGTAAGAAGTGTAATCGGAGCTAACTATCAAAACTAATAAAGAAATTAACAATAAAATAAAATTACAAACTTTAATAATTAAATACTTAAATTATGGCAAAGCAAAGCTTTTTAAGCAGCCCTAAAGGCAAAAAATTGGTAGGTTATGCATACGGATTCGGTGCAGCTATCGTAATCGTTGGTGCGTTATTCAAAATTCTTCACCTTCCTGGTGCAGCTGTCGTATTAACAATAGGTATGGGTACAGAGGCTATCCTTTTCGCCCTATCTGCATTTGAAGATCCACACAAAGAATACCACTGGGATTTAGTATTCCCACAATTAGAAGGTGGCGAAGGTGGTCCTATCATGGGTGCAGCTCCTGCTCCTGCAGCTTCTAAATCAGGTAACTCTATCGACGACATTGCTCAAGCTGGTAAACTATCAGAAAGCGATGTACAAAAATTAAATGAAGGTATCCGCAAACTAAGCGAAACAGCTTCTCAAATCTCTGATGTTACAGCTGCAGTTTCTGCTTCTTCAAATTACGCTAGAAATATGAATGCTGCTTCTGACGCTATTGCTTCTTTTGCTGCTACTCAATCTAGCTTAAAGAACTCTTCTGACTCATTATTCGCTTCATATAAAACTGTTGCAGAAAGCATGGCTAATGTTGCTTCTGACGCAGAAGGTTATATGAAAGAAATGCAAGGTATTACCAAAAACCTTTCTGCTATCAACGCAAGCTACGAAATGCAAGTTAAGAGCATCAGTGCACAAGCAGAAATCGTTGAAAATGTTAATACCAACCTTAACAAAATTGGTTCTGCAATGCAAGCAGCATCTGCTCAAACAGAACAATTCAAAGAACAAGCTACCAAACTTACACAACAAGTTAGCAGCTTAAACAACGTTTATGGCAACATGTTAAATGCATTCGGTGCTAGAGTATAATCACACTTATTCATTAACCTAAAAACTACACAATAATAATATGAGTGCAGCGAATTGTCCAGAGACACCGAGGCAGAAGATGATTAGTATGATGTACATCGTGCTTACCGCGATGCTTGCATTGAACGTATCTACTGATGTCTTAAATGGTTTCTCTTTAGTACAAGAAAGTCTAAGCAAGACTATCCACAGTACTGAGATTAAAAACGAGGCTCTATACGACCAATTTGCAGACCTAAATTCTCAAAACCCTCAAAAAGTTGGAGAATGGTTGAAAATAGCAAATGACGTAAAAGCAAAAACCGACTCTCTATATGACGTTATCCAAACATTAAAAGTTGATATCGTAAAAGCAGCAGACGGTGAAGAAGGCGATGTTAACAACATCCAAGGTAAAGACAACCTAGACGTAAGTGCACAAATTGCACTACCTTCTGGTGTTATTCCACAAAAACAACGTGGTGTTATCCTTAAAGGTGACCTTAATAAATATGCAGACTATATGACTAGCTTAGTGAAAGACACTGCTAAAATAGCTGCTATTAAAGAAACATTCAACACAGAAGACCGCATAGTTAATGGCGACCCAGTATCTTGGGAAACAGCTCGTTTCAGTTCTATGCCAGTTTCTGCAACTATCACACTTTTGACCAAGATTCAAGCAGACTTACGTAACACTGAATCAGAAGTAGTAGGTTACCTTAAAAACCAAGTAGATGCTAGTGACTTCCGTGTAAACAAAATTACAGCAGAAGTAATTCCAGATGCTTCTTATATCACACGTGGTGGTACATATAAAGCTCGTATCATTCTAGCAGCTGTGGACTCAACAAAACGTCCTAAAATCACTCTTAACGGTGCTGTATTAGATAGCTCTGTTTACGAAGTAAGCTGTCCAAAAGTAGGTCAATTTGAAATCTCTGGTAAAATCGAGCTTCCAAGAGCAGACGGTACAGTACAACCATACGACTTCAGCAGTTCATACATCGTAGGCGAACCTACAGCAATTATCTCTGCTGATATGATGAACGTGTTCTACGCAGGTATCGAAAACCCTATCAGTGTTTCTGTTCCTGGTGTACCTTCACAAAACATTCAAGTATCAGTTAGCAACGGTAGATTGACTCGTACATCAAAAGGTTGGTCTGTTCGTCCTACCAAAGCTGGTGTAGATTGCAAAATCGCTGTTTCTACAAAAGGTGAGAACGGAAAAGTTCAAAGCATTGGTTCTAAACCATTCCGTGTAAAACTACTTCCTCCTCCAGTAGCATACATCGAATACACAAGTGAAGGCAATCCTGCTAAATACAAAGGTTCTCGTCCTATTTCAAAAGGTGCGTTAATCAGTGCAAAAGGTATCAAAGCAGAATTAGATGATGCAGACTTAGATGTACGTTATCAAGTATTAGGTTTCGACCTTAACTTCTTTGACTCAATGGGTAACTCTATCGTTAGAACAGCTTCTAGCGGCAGATTCACAGGTGAGCAACAAGATATTATGCGTAAAATGAGTAAAGGTAAAAAATTCTATATCTCTCGTGTTCGTGCAAAAGGTCCAGACGGTGTAGAAAAAATCTTACCTCCTATAGAAGTAATTGTAAATTAATAATTAAAAGATGAAATTGTTTTTTCGAAGCATATTAATTGGATTGTTATCGCTATTTGCAGCATCTGCTATAGCACAAGAAACAGACAACTCATTCTTCAGTGACAATGGAGAAATAGTAGTAGCAAACTTACCTACTAGTATTCCATTAGATGAACGTGAACCTGTGGAATATAACAACCCAAGAGCAGATGATATTATCTGGCAAAAAGTTGTATATCGTATTATCGACTTACGCGAAAAGATTAACTATCCTCTGTATTTCCCAGAAGAAGCTAGTGATAATCGCCAAAGTCTCTTCACATCTATTTTCCGTCTATATGAAGAAGGTAAGATCAAAGCTTACGCTTATCTAGACAACAAGGAAATATTCACCGAAGAGAACTTAATACCATTTGATGAATTCGTTAAAACATGCGATATTCTTTTAACTGTTCATACAGATTCTATTACAGGTGATACACTAAGTACAGAAATAGACGAAAGTAATATTCCTAACAGAGAAATTTTAAAATATTATGCAAAAGAAGTATGGTACTTCGACAAACATAATTCTGTTTTCAATGTTAGATTAATAGCGCTTTGCCCTATTTGGTATAAACAAGATTATGACCTAGGTCTTCAAAAACGTCCTCTATTCTGGACTACATACGATGGCTTACGTCCATACCTAGCAAAACAAGAAGCACTTATTTCTGACAGAAACAATGGTGCTCGTGAAACTATGGATGACTTGTTTATCAAACGTAGATTTGGTAGTTACATCTTCAAAGAATCATCTACCATGAACCGTAACTTGCTTCAATATAATAGCACAGCAGAAGAAATGCACAAAGAACAAGAACGCATTAAAACTTCTATTATAAACTTTGAGCAAGACCTTTGGGAATATTAATTATCCTATAATAAAATTGGAGAGGTTGACTATTTCAGTCAACCTCTTTTGTTATAGCGTAGAATAGCATATTTTTTATTTTTTTATGATTTATCATTGCATTATTTGCGACTGATATACCCGTTAAAATAAAGATATTCACTATATTTGCAAGATAAATTATAGTAAGAATATTATTGATAAAACTCTACGCTATTCACTTATATTAGATTATGAAATTAAATAAAGGTAACCATAAGAGAATTTACATAATTCTCTCTCTTATGTGTTTATGCTGTGGAGTTTGTCATGCAGAATACAACCACGAATTAGGACTATCTGGTGGGACTGCATTTTATTTAGGAGATGCCAATCACATCACTCCTTTTAATAGGCCTAAATGGACTGCTGGTGCATTCTATAGATATAATATCGATACTAGATGGGCAGTAAAACTAGATGTAAACTACGCAAAAGTAGAGGGAGATACTAGAGATTTCGGTTATATCTTGCCAAACGGACAGGAATATGCTCGCTTTGAGAGAGGATTTGTTGATATTCAAGCAGCTGTAGAATTCAACTTTTTTGATATAGGCGAAAATAGTTATTACAAATCAAAATTTGATGCCACACCATATATTCTACTAGGCTTAGGTTTATGTGCCTACAATGACATTTATGGTGGTTCTAGTATGTATGAATTTTCCATTCCTTTTGCAATAGGTGGCAAATGGAAGATAAATAAAAGATTAACATTGGGAATACAATGGAGTATTAATAAACTTTTTACAGACAAGTTTGATGTTACCAATGAAAATAACAAAATATTAAATAATCCAACAGGTTCACCTAAGGTTGGATTTTTGGATACAGACTTTTATTCTCTAGCTAATATATCATTATCTGTCAACTTGTTTGACACTAAAAAATTTTGTAGATAATATGAATAATTTCAAAGAACAAATAAACTTAGAAAATTTACCTTCACACGTTGCAATAATTATGGACGGCAATGGCCGTTGGGCTAAGAAACAAGGAAAACTACGTTTATTTGGTCATAATAATGGTGTTAGTTCTGTTAGAGCCGTAACCGAAGCGTCTGCAGAATTAGGATTAAAGTACCTTACACTATATGCCTTTTCTACAGAAAACTGGAATCGTCCTCAAGACGAAGTTAATGGTTTAATGAAATTACTTATTCAAACCATTGAAGCAGAGACCCCTACCCTAAATAAAAATAATGTTAGGCTTCTAAGCATCGGTGATTCTTCACGTATGCCAGAAGACGTTAATAAAAGACTTCAAGCCTGCATTAAAACCACAGAAAACAATACAGGCTTAACATTAATATTGGCTTTGAGTTATTCTTCTCGTTGGGAAATCACAAAAGCAACTCAAGATATAGCAAATGACATAGCACAAGGTATAATAAAAAAAGAAGAAATAACTGAAGAACTTATTTCTAACTATATGTGCACAAAAAATATTCCTGATCCTGAACTTTTAATCAGAACAAGCGGTGAATATAGAATTAGTAATTTCTTACTATGGCAAATAGCATATAGTGAATTATACTTTACAGATGTACTATGGCCAGATTTCCAAAAAGAGGACTTATATAAGGCTATTGTAAACTATCAGTCTAGAGAACGCCGTTTCGGTAAAACTAGCGAACAAATAAACAAATAAGCAGGGAATGAATTCATATTTGAGAATCATATTTACAAACCTGCTTCTAGTTCTAGCTATTGTTAATATAGTGGCTCAGGACGTAGTGGAATCTGCAGACATTATCTCTGGCAACGATATTCCAGAGATAAATTACTCTCATCCACAAGAATATACCATATCAGAAATTACTACTTCTGGTAAAAATAACTATGAAGATTACGTTCTTATAGGCTATTCTGGTCTAAAAAAGGGAGAAAAAATAACCATTCCTAGTGATGATATTTCAAATGTTGTAAAAAGATTCTGGAAACAAGGTCTTTTTAAGGATGTTAGAGTAGAAATTGCTGCCATTAGAGGTCGTGATGTATGGTTAAATATTCACCTAGATCAACGCCCTAAAATTTCCCAGATAAATTTCATTGGAGCCAAGAAAAAAGAAATAGAAGAAATAGAAAAAGGAATGGGAATAAGTAAAGGTGGGCAATTAACACCTTATTCCATAGACAAAGCTAAAAGATTTATCACCAATTATTATCAAGACAAAGGTTATTACTACGTTAAGTCTTCTATTACTCCTAGAGAAGAAGAAGGTTCTGAAACCATAGTAGATATTAGAATAGAAAAGGGTTCTAAGACTAAGGTTAATAATTTGATTTTTGAAGGCAACGAGCAAGTTTCTAAGAAGAAATTGGACAGAGCCATGAAGAAAACAAATGATAGCCATAATTTTATGAATATATTTAGGAGTAAAAAATTTATTCCTAAGGAATATAAAAATGATAAAATCCTACTTATAGATAAATATAACGAATTGGGCTATAGAGATGCAGAAATTCTACTAGATAGTGTTTATGCAGACACTGTTAAGAGTACGGATAAGAAGAAATATGTAAACGTATATATTAAACTAAACGAAGGACAACAATATAAAATCAGGAATATAAACTGGATAGGCAATACCGTTTATAATACTGAATATTTGAATCTTGTTTTAGGTTTTAAGAAAGGTGATGTATATAACCAAAAAAAACTTGACGAAAGACTAAACATAGATGATGACTGTGTTAGTAATCTATATTTAGATAATGGTTACCTTTTCTTTAATCTTCAAACAGTAGAAACCAATATCTATAAGGATTCTATAGATTTAGAAATACGTATAATAGAAGGTCGCCAAGCTACTATTAATAGAGTGAATATCGAAGGTAGTGAATATCTTTATGAACAAGTTGTTAGACGCGAGTTAAGAACTAAACCAGGTGACTTATTCAGCAAATCTGACATTATGCGTTCTATGCGTGAGCTTGCAGCCACAGGTCACTTCTCTGCAGAACCAGGTAAAATGGATATAAAAACTGTTCCTGACCCAGAAAATGGCACAGTGGATTTAACATACGTATTAGAATCAAAACGTAATGACCAAATAGAGCTTTCTGCAGGTTGGGGGCAAACAGGTGTGGTAGGTATTGTTCGACTAAAATTCACCAATTTCTCATTAAGAAACCTATTTAACTTTAAGAAATATCGTCCTCTACCACAGGGTGATGGCCAAACTCTTTCTATCAGTGCTCAAACTAATGGTATGTATTATCAAGCATATAGTTTGTCATTTACAGAACCTTGGCTTGGTGGAAAAAGACCTAATACATTTAGTTTTTCTGCATATTATTCTATACAATCTGGTGTAAGTAGCACTTATAGTTCTGCCTATAGTAATACATACTATGGTGACAACTCTTGGTATTCATACGATTATGACCCAGATAAGTATATTAAAACATTAGGTATTACTGCAGGTTTAGGCACTAGACTTAATTGGCCAGATGACTATTTCACCTTGTATGGTCAAATAGCATACTTAAACTACAACCTAAGCAACTGGACCTATTTTGCATTAACCGATGGTATAGCTAATAACTTTAATATATCAGCAGTATTACAACGAAACTCACTAGACCAACCTATTTATCCTAGTAGAGGTTCAGAAATTTCACTTTCTGTGGCACTAACACCTCCATATTCAGCATGGGACGGAATAGATTACGAAAATGCCACTATGCAAGAAAAATATAAATGGATTGAGTATTACAAAGTAAAATTCAAATCTAAATTCTTCTTCCCACTTACAAAGGATAACAAACTTGTACTTATGGGTCGTGCTGAATTTGGTTTCTTGGGTTATTATAATATTCATAAACGTTCTCCATTTGAAACTTTCTGGGTAGGTGGTGATGGTATGAGTGGTTATAGTAGTACATACGCAACAGAAACTGTAGCACTTCGTGGTTACGCAAATGGTTCATTAACTCCATATTATGATGATGGTGGTCAAGCTGGTAATATCTATAATAGATTTAGTATAGAATTAAGGTACCCTATTGTTATGAGAGAAAGTACCATGGTTTGGGTATTGGCATTTGCAGAAGCTGGTAACTGTTGGAGAGACTATAGAGATTATAACCCTCTAGACCTTAAAAAGTCTGCTGGTGTTGGTCTGCGTGTTTATATGCCTATGTTTGGTCTTCTTGGTGTGGACTGGGCATACGGATTTGACAAAGTTAATGGTGTGGTTAGTGGTAGTCAGTTCCACTTTGTAATAGGACAAGAGTTCTAAATTTCATTTAGAACTCTTGCCCTATTACTTTTAAACCTATACACATAAACATCGTCTAAACAACTGAGAAAACAACTTATAAAAACAAATTAATATGAAAAAGATTCTATTATTAACAATTGTTGCTTTGGGTGCATTTTCTAGCACAATGGCACAAAAATGGGCTTTAGTAGATATGGAATATATCTTAAAAAACATTCCTGCATACGAATCTGCTACACAACAAATAGAACAATGCTCTAAAAAATGGGAAAAAGAAATTTCTGCTCTAAATACAGAAATACAAACTCTTTATAAAAACTACCAATCTGAAATGGTTCTACTTTCTGACGAACAAAAGAAAGAAAGAGCACAAGAAATAGTAGATAAAGAGACACAAGTAAAAGACTTAAAACGTAAATATTTCGGAAACGATGGTGAACTTTACAAGAAACGTGAAAGTCTTATGAAACCTATTCAAGAAGAAATTTATAATGCTATCAAAGACATTGCAGAAGCAAAAGATTATATGCGTGTAGATGATAGAGCTTCTTCACCAAGCATCCTTTTTGCCAACCCTGCAGTGGATATTAGTGATGAAGTATTGACAAAATTAGGATATGCGAAATAAATAGAATAAAAAAACAAATAAATTATATAAAGATGAAAAAGATTATTATTGCTTTACTTATGTGCCTTCCATTCACAGTAATGGCTCAAGGTTCTTTAAAAGTTGGTGTTTTTAATTCACAAGAGGTTATCACCATTATGCCAGAGTATAATGCTGCCATGACCGAATTAGAAAATATGAACTTAAAATATCAAACTGAGGCTAAAAAACTTCAAGAAGAGTTTGAAAAGAAATATCAAGAATACACATCTACAGCAGAAACATTAGACGCTGCTATCAGACAATACAAAGAAACTGAATTGGCTCGTCTTCAACAATCTATTCAAGAGTTTGCTGTTAATGCAGAAAATAACATTAAGAAAAAACAACAAGAATTAATGTTACCTATAGTTACCAAAATTAATCAAGCTATTAAGAAAGTAGGTGACGAAAATAATTTCACATACATTATAGACAACGCTGCAAATCAAGTACCATACGTTTCTCCTAATGCAGATAACGTATTGCCACTTATCAAAAAAGCACTTAACTTGCAATAATTTTATTAAACATCTCAATGGCTCGAATAGGTGTATTTGATTCTGGCTACGGAGGTTTAACAATATTAGAAAAATTCCGAGCATTATTGCCTGAGTACGATTATGTTTACTTGGGCGATAATGCCCGTACTCCATACGGTACACGTTCTTTTGAAGTTGTGTATCAATACACACTTGAATGTGTAAAAAAACTTTTTGAACTTGATTGTGATTTAGTAATACTTGCATGCAATACTGCGTCTGCAAAGGCTCTACGCACAATTCAACAAAAAGACCTGCCACTTATTGCTCCAAACAAAAGAGTATTAGGCGTGATACGCCCCACTGCTGAGAAGATAGGAGATTTTACCAAAACAAATCATGTGGGACTTCTTGGCACAGAGGGTACTATTCAGTCTGGTTCTTATCCTATTGAAATAAACAAACTTTTTCCTAAGATTGTTGTTACTGGACAGGCTTGTCCTATGTGGGTGCCACTTATAGAAAATGGCGAACACCTTTCTGACGGGGCTGATTATTTCGTAGAAAAATATATCAACAAACTTTTAAGTGCTGATCCTAAAATTGACACTTTAGTGTTGGCTTGCACTCACTATCCTCTTCTTGTAGATAAAATAAAAAAGCACGTGGGGGAACACGTGCAAATTATTTCTCAGGGTCCTATTATTGCCGATAGGCTAAAGGATTATCTTCTTAGACACCCAGAAATGGAAACTAAACTTAGTAAAAATGGCGAATGCACATTTTACACCACCGAATCTGTGGATAAGTTTAAAAAATCTGCCTCTACATTTCTACAAACCAATATAGAGGCAAATCATATCACTCTTTAATCAGATTTCTTTTTAGACTTCTTTTCTGTTTTTACAAAATCCACTTTATATGGGTTTGCAGGGTCTTCTGTTGGAACTAACTTAATTTTGGAATCAAATGTAGTGCCGTCTTCTGCAGTGAAACCTTTCAGTGCAATAGTTTCACCCTTTAGTAGGCGTTGTGCTTGCGAAAGTGTAATTATTTTGCCAGATTTTTCTTTCCATAAAACAAATTTACAACCTTCTTTATATCCGCTACAACCAAAACCACGTTTGCCTTCTATAATGTCTTTTCCACAAATAGGACATTCTCCGATTTCTTCTGGGGTAAAGTCAAATACCATTCTGCTTTCTTCTGGGCTATATTTGACACGAGCATCAAAGTCTGTGCCTTTTTTACTCTTAAACCCTTTTATAACCTCAGTTTTACCTTTCTCTACTATTTGGCGTAGGTGTTTTTCTGTAAGGGTTTTACCCGCCATTTCTTTCCATAAAACAAACTTACATCCATTGGTTTTGAAACCAACACACCCCCACCCTTTGGGCAGTTCCTTTAACCTTTCTCCACATACAGGGCAACGAACTCCGTCCAAGACTTGTGTTTGTACTTGTTCTCCCGTAGAAAGGATATGTGCAGTTTCTTCTTTTGTAAAGGCAAGAATCTCGTTATAGAAAATATCAGACTCATACTCTCCTTTAGCCATTAGATTGAGTTTTTTTTCCCACTCGCCAGTTAGTGATGGATTGCCTATAGGAAGTTCTTTGGTTAGTTCATATACTTGATAACCTAATTCGGTAGGAATAAGTTTATTCTTTTCCTTAACTATATAGTTGCGTTTATAAAGTGTCTCTATTATATTGGCACGAGTGGCTGGAGTGCCAAGACCACAATCTTTCATTGCTTGTACTGCTTCTGGATCGTCTAGTTGGCGACCTGCAGTTTCCATTGCTTTAAGGAGCGTGGCTTCTGTCATTAGGGCTGGCTTTTTGGTCATACCTTCTTTGATGCACTTCTCCTGCACATCAACTATATCTTGAAGTTTAAGATTTGGAAGAGACTGTTCGTCTTCTGCCTCGGCATCTTCTGCAGTAGGCACATCCTTGTCCAACACCATTCGCCAACCAGCCTCTTTTATCTTTGTTCCAGATGCTTCTAGAAGTTCCTTGTCGTCTGAGAAATGAAACTTGTATGAAAGAACTTCTTTTTTACAAACAGGAAGAAGTGCCATAACAAGCTGTTTACAAACCATTTCGTAGATATTCTTTTCCTCCTTTGTGAGTGTAGAATATGATTTCATATTCTGAAAGGTAGGAATAATAGCATGGTGGTCTGTAAGTTGTTTGCTATCGAAACATGCCTTGTTGAGTTTGCCTTTTTCTAGTGTTTCAATAGCAGAAAGATATGATTTTCCAAAATCATTTTCTTTTAAATTCCCTAATTTCTTTTGCACTTCTGAGAGCATATCATCACCAAGATATCGACTACCTGTACGTGGATATGTTAGCATTTTATGACGTTCGTAAAGTGCCTGAACTATATCTAGGGTTTGTTGAGCACCCAGATTGAAGCGTCTGTTGACTTCTGCTTGTAGCGAAGTAAGGTCAAAAGGAAGCGGAGCTTTTTCTTGTTTTTGTTTTATTTGCTTATCTACAACAGTAACTGTTGGTGTGATAAGTTCTGCCAAAGCTTCTGCCTTTTCTTTTTGCATAAAACGCTCTGGATAACGTGCCACAAAGCTTTGGTTTTCAGCAAAAAGTTGTGTTTCAACGGTATAGAATGGTTCTGGATTGAAGTCGGTGTGTTCTTTCCAACGCTTACAGATAAGTGCTAGGGTTGGGGTTTGCACACGACCAAGCGAAAGAGCTTTTTTGCTACGAGAAGCGAGAGTAAGTGCACGTGTAGCATTCATTCCCACAAGCCAATCTGCCTCGTTGCGACTACGTGCAGAGAAGTATAGGTTGTCATACTCACTGCCTGGTTTTAGATTTGCAAAGCCTTCTAATATGGCTTCGTCGGTCATTGACGAAATCCAAAGTCGTTCAAATGGTTTATTACATTTACTATCGTTGTAAATGTAACGGAATATTGCCTCACCCTCACGACCAGCGTCAGTGGCACAGATTAGGCTATCTGCTTCATTAAAAAGTCTTTCTATAGTGTCTAGTTGCTTCTTCGCCCCTTCGTCTTCTGTAGGTTTGTATATGAAGAATGAAGGCAACATAGGTAGGTCTTCTTTTAGCCACTTTTCATAGCCATAGACACCTGGATCTGCTAGTGAAATTAAGTGTCCGAATGCCCAAGTTACCTGATACCCATTGCCCTCCATATAGCCGTCTTTCTTTGTTTTCACTCCCAATACTCTGGCTATATCTTTTGCTACCGAAGGTTTTTCTGCTAATATTACTTTCATTTAGAATTAAAAATTAATTAGGATAGTTTTTTATACTATAAAAACATTGTCATATAAACTGGAATATAATCCACTCCATTTTCACGTTTATAGTCCTTGGTATATATTAAATATTTGTTCATTACACGTTCAGAGAATTTAGTACAAAATTCATCTAATGATTTATGAGTTTTATAACCTGAAGATTTCACTTCAATAGGTGATATTTTATGTTTATCAGTAATCAAGAAATCTATTTCATAATATTTCTTTCCTTCTGCATACGGAATAGTATGATAAAACAAATTCTTACCTGTTGCTCTTAGCATTTGAGCTATTACATTCTCATATACATAACCCAAATTTGTGCTTAATTTATCATTAAGAAGTTTTTCATAAATTACATTTTCCGTAATTTCATTATCCATAAAAGCTAGAGTAACAAAAAGACCAGTATCTGATGCATACATCTTGAAACATTCTTGATTTTTTGTCAAAGCCAATCCCACATTTGGGTCATCGCAATGATATGCTATATTCACAGTTTTAGAGTCATCCATATCCTTAAGGATATTAACAATTCGCTCTAGTCTTTCCTCTGGTATAGCTTTACTAATTTGATAACGCATAGTATTGCTACTTAATTGCGCAGGAATTGTGTCATACATAGCTTTTGCTCTACCCGATTCATCTATCTTTCCGAAATCTTCTTCGTATAAAGAAATAATATCACGTTTAGCCAAATCTACTGCAGTAAAATTATTAGTCTTTATATATGCAACTACAGCCTGAGGCATACCTCCTACAAGCATATAAAGACGAAAATCCTTCATAAGTTTACGATGAACAGCATCTCCTAGCGGAGTTTTATTTTCAAAAGCAGAACGCAACAAAGGAATTGTTGTAGTATCACCTAATGCCCATCTAAATTCTTCATAATCCATGGGATACATATCCACTTTTGTTTCTTCACTTGGAATAATTATATTCTTACTTTTAGATTTTACAGATATTAAAGAACCTGTCTCTATATAGTCGTATCTATGATCTTTTACAAGATGCTTAATTGCTTGTCGTGCTAATGGCTGAAGCTGTACTTCGTCAAAAATAATAACAGACTCTCTCTCGTGTAGTTGAGTTTGAAAAATAAATTGCAATCTAAGGAATAGATAATTAAGATCTGAGATATCATTAAACAAATCTCTTACCTCCTTAGATACCTTTGAGAAATCTATAAGGATATAAGACTTATATTCATTTTTTGCAAATTCTTCTGCTATGGTTGATTTACCAATACGACGAGCTCCTTGTATAAGCAACACAGTATCACCATTACGCTCTTGTTTCCATTTAAGCATGGTATCATAAATCTTTCTCTTGAAGTTAATTTTTATCTCTTCCATACCATTAAATTTTGATACAAAAATATAGATTAAAAAATCTCCCACCAAATTTTTTTTGGCATTTTGTCAATATCCACCAAATTTTTTTTGATATTTTGTCAATATCCACCAAATTTTTCAATATTATGTAAAGTAAGACTTAAAAAACAATCGTTATTAACAAACAAAAAGTTCCCTAGTTTTTAGGAAACTTTTTGTTTTACTCATCTATATAATAAAAATCTCGAATGCAGGTTTTGCGGAAGATACGATGCAAAACGCATAATATAAACACCCCTAGCAAGGCATAAAAGTAGATATTTGCTTTGAATAGCACAGCATAACTAAACAGCAACACAATAGGTATAAGCAGCACTGGAAGTAAAAAGTAAAGAACAATATAAAGATAGTAAATATAACTCCTCTTTCTGCCAAGTCTAAAAATTCTAGCTATAATAGTATTGCACGCACTTATAGTATATAAGAAGAACATATAACAAACTATCTTGTCTATGGCGTATGGATAGACAAGTAGAAAAGGCAGAAATAGACAAGGTAATATTAAGTTGTAAAGCGAAAAACATTCTTTGATAAACACAATGTCAACCAATACAGCTTTCCTCACTGGTAGTGTAAGGAAAGAATATACATTAAAACCTTTGTGTCCTTTGCCAAATAGCTTTATTGAAAAATCTAATGAAAATAGTGAAATTAAAGAGGCATTGATAATAAGGTGTGTATCGTTTCTACCTATAATACTATCACGCAACCTACTAATTTCATCGCTCAGAGAAATAAGCAATCCAGCCAAAACCCCTATCATTATTAAATACATAAAAATAGTAGAGGCAATGGCTAGTTTATTCTCTTGTATTTCAAGAATAACCCTCTTAAATGATAACTTATATAGTTTGAAAATTAAATTAAAATTCATTTGATGGAAAAATAAGTTCTCAATTCTTCAATTGCCTCATCTGCACTCGCTGAAATATCTTTTTTTACCAAACCTTTTTCTAGAAGAATAATACGTGAAGATATTTCAGAAACCAACTCAATATTATGACTAGACAATATCATTGTTGTGCCAAATTCTTTATTCAAATCTCTTAACAGACGTAACATCTCCATTTGAGAAGAAGGGTCGAGAAAGTTGAAAGGTTCGTCTAAAAGAAGAACTTTTGGATTTGTAATCATAGCAGCAACAATACCTATCTTTTGTTTGTTGCCAGCAGAATAATTCTTGATAAGTTTCTTTTTGCCTAATATTTCACCATTCATAAATGCGTCAAACCTAGATAAACGCAATTGCATATCTTCTTTGGTAATGTGGTTTAATTCAGCAATAAGTTTGAAATACTCCTCTGCTGTAAGAAAATCGATTAAATAGCCAGAGTCAAGGAATGAGCCTGTATATTCTTTCCAATCCTCAGTTTTTGAGACATCTTTTCCTTTACTTAAAACAGTGCCATTATTTGCCTTGCATAGGTCTAAGATAAGTCTCAACATGGTGGTTTTACCAGCACCATTATTTCCTACCAAACCAACAATGCTACCTTCTGCTATTTGTAATTGTTTGATATCAAGGGCTTTGTTTTCTCCAAAATATTTAGTTAGGTTATCTATCTTTATCATAATGTTATTTTAAAAGTGAATCGATAAGAACATATTTTCTACTAATAATCTTGTTTACAGCTATTTTTAGCCATAGTGGGAAAAGAAGGGTTAACACTAAACCAATGCCAAAATATATCCAGTAAATATTATTTTCTATATTAAAGTATATAGGAATACATAAAAGAACTGGTATTATAATCATAATGAACCCTCTAAGAAACCCCATATACCCTTTCATAGAATTCGCTCTCATTTTTGCCATATCAAATAAATCCATACTATAATTGTTATATGGAATGCTGAGTAAACCAAAACAAATAGAGAACCCTATTGAGAATAATGAACTACCTAAAAATATTTCAGGCGACATAGGAACTATAAAATAATATAGTAGGAAATATATTAATGTAAATAGAAATGCTAATACACATTTAGATAGCAGGTATGAATGTAATGTTTTTTTGTTCTTTGTAAATACTAGATTGATAAAATGAGATTCTATTCGTAAAGCAAATTCAGAGGTCAAAATTATAAAACCAGAAGATATTGTTAATACCAAATATAATATCTTCATATATTCAGTCCAATCTCCGAAGTCTGTATAACTACATTGCATTATCATCATTGGCAAAACAAAAAAAGGAAATACAAGTTGTCTTTTAAGCAATGTTCTGCCCCAAGGCTTAATATTTAACAATAAAAACTGCCAAAACATATTACTCTTTGTTTAGTAGTGACTCAATATCTTTGCTAAATTTGTACGTGTATTTTTCGCTAAATAATGCATCAGTGTAATACACTTCTAATAGACCATTTTCAAAATGAACATCTTGTAACCACATGTCACATACCTCTTTTGGAAGTTTCATACTGCCAATATATGTGCCATCTGCAAGTGAGTAGAAATCTAAACAACGATTTAGGTGGTCTGTATTCCAGTTATAAATACGTTGGTCTGGAGTAAGTAGTGCTACGTAACTATCTGTGACATATCCTACACAAGTGGCGCAAATACAGTTTGTTAGGTCTAAAGAAACGATTTCATTCCCCAAATTTCTAAAATCCTTATAGCAAGATGCTTTGCCATCTGCATTTACAACTACAAATTTAGGAATGCGATGCATCATAAAAACAAGGTCGCCTTTGGTATTATATTTTTGTACATTGGCTAGCACATCTTCGTATTTCACTATAGTAGAATCCAATTCTAATATATCTGCATATTTTGTTACATCTGTTTTAACTTCTGGTGATAAGATGTTAGGAGTATTCCATCTGGATTCTTCAAAATATTCGTGAGCAACAGTTTCTACTGTTAAACCTTCTATAAATACACGATTTGTTTCTTCTTCGTATGAATAATCACGACAAGAAGTCATTAATGCCATAACGGCAACGGCTGATAATAATAAATATTTTTTCATAATAATTCTGTTTTACTCTTTTACGTATTCTAAAATATCTGATGGTTGGCAATCAAGCGCCTCACAAATGGCTTCCAATGTGCCAAAACGTATCGCCTTGGCTTTGCCTGTTTTTAGTATTGACAAGTTGGCTTGAGTAATGCCCACTTTTTCTGCCAATTCTCCAAGCGAAATTTTTCGCTTGGCCATCATTACATCTAAATTTACAACTATTGGCATAATATTAAATAGTTAAAGATTGTTCTTCTTTTAATAAAATAGAATGCTTTAACATTTCGTTGAAAAGCAATATGAGAAGGGCTACAATAAAATTACCCAAAAACAAACCTGGCATCACAAAATTCCAACCAACAATAGACACGTGCGCTGCAGCATAGTAGTGCGAAAATAGAATCATAGCATTGTTCAGTACGCCTAAGACTAATAAATAGACGGCCAAACGAGTAAGGCGTTTTGATTGTTGAAGTGTAAAAATATGTTCGCGAGTAAAATTCCATAATATTTTACAAGCAGCTACCAAAACCATAACAAAAAAAACAAATAGGAAAAGCGACATTGTTATCAATACAATTGCGTAGGTAATAAACACAGATTTAAGCTCATGTCTATTTTGAGCTGTTGCTTTTAACCAAACAAATGATGCCCCCGGTTGTCCGGTTGCTATTGTTAAATGGGCAGGTGCAGTTTGATTACCCAACTCTACTGTTCCTAAGTCAATGGCAGGATAAACCATTTCCGAATCAGTTGCCTCTAATCTACATGCCATGGGCAACTCTAATACTGGTGTTTCAGAAGAATGTGCAGAAGGACTTTCCATAGGATTTGCTATGACATCTATCGCAGCAACATTTTGTGTAAATGTATTTCCAATAACCAACAACAATAGTAATGCAGACATTACTTTAAACATTCTCATTTTATTTTCCATAATTTGTGTTTATAAGTTTATAAATTAGTTTGACTTGAACTGAAAAAAGTTGATACTATACGAGTTAAAACGTTTTATAATATTTCGTGGTTTTGCTAGGCAGTGATATGCGTTGATTTCCAGCATTACCATTTTCTATCCAAATTTGATTTTCCCAGCTTCCTTGTGTAAATTTAAAATCTACAGGTAATTGTAATTGTAAATCAATACTATATGTTGAGTCATTTAATTGTTTCATCTTTACTCCTTGTGGATTCCAATTACATAGAGACGACTGACTTCCTGTTATATATACATCGCCACGAAGAGAAGCCCCAGATAATTCTATGTGAACAGGATATAAGGTTGAATCTGAAATAATAGGGCTCTGACGATATTTTACATAATCTGATAATGCCTCTAACAAGGCTGGTAATATTGTTTTATTATGTTCTAATGCAGGAAATTCAGAAATTTTAATTTGAACGTATTGAGGCAATTGAGAGGTTTCCACAAACTTCTTCACCTTTCTCCAAGCTAGACGCCATTCTGTTGGCCATCCTGTCATTTCTGATTCGTTTGCCATAGATAAGTATATATAACGTGGTTTTTTATTATTAAAATCATATTGCATAAAACCTCTAGCAAATCTTTCTTTATCCCAAGCAAAATTTGGAGATATTGCTATATAGTCATCAAAAAGTTCATCAGTAACCAAAACGTCTAAAGCAAATGAAGCTCCTAAAGAATGGCCTATTGCCAATGTATGTCCAGAAGTTTGATAATGTGTATTAATATATGGCATCAATTCTTCTTTGATAAATTTCTTAAACTCATTAGATTTGCCGTAATAGGGTGTTGACAGAGTTGTGTACTCTGGGATAGGCAGAAAATCATTATTCCTATGATATTCTATTTCTGGCATAAAGGGTGAAACTACTCCAACAACTATAAAATTTTGGTCATTTTGTTCTTGCACATTGTAATGCAACAAAGCATGCACCAAATCAAAAAAAGAACGTGCTTGTGCATCAAATACATAAATAACATCATACTCACTTTGAGTTGCTTCATTATAATTTTCTGGAGTGTATATTAATACTTCTCTATCAAAAGAGAAATATCTAGATTTAAATGTTTTAGTTTCAACATTTGCAACTTGTTGTGCCAAAGATGTTGATGATACAATCAATGCAAACAGCAAAATAGTTAATACTTTAAATTTTTTCATAGTTTTAGATTTGTTAGTTTATACTTCACATTACGAACTAATTAGTTTCACGATGCAAATATACACACTTTTCTTGAAAAACAAAATAATTTTATCGAAAAACAATAAATAATTATCAAATTTCATATAATAAAGGTTTATAATCGACAAAATTTATCATTTTAACATTTATAATCGACAAAATTTGTAGGTTTTGGGTATTTTGGGGAGTTTTAATCTACAAAATTTGTAGAATGAATGTTTATAATCTACAAAATTTATCAATTTAACATTTATAATCGACAAAATTTGTATATTTGCAAAAGTTAATCTATAAAATTTGTATGAATAGCAAAGTAGATATTACAAAGGAAATAATATTTGCATCTTCTGATTCTAATGTTTCAAGACAAATATCATTGTTGGAGAAAGCAGGTAAACTACGTAAAATAGCACCGCGTTTATATACTTCTAATACAATTGATAGTTTTGAACATATTGTAAGAAGAAATATTATTGATATTCTTGTATGGCGTTATCCTAAAGCAATAATAAGTCATAGAAGTGCAAAAGAAATGCGTCCTACATCAGAAGGTAATTTTTACTTGACAACAACTTATTCTAAGAAAGTAACAGATTTACCAGGAATAACTATAAATCTTTTAAAAGGTCCTGCTGCAGACGAAGGAGACTTGCCATACAACGGCATTTATATTGCTAGTGAGTATAGGTGGTTACTTGAAAATATGCAAATAGCAAGAAAAGATTCTGAAAATTCAAAATCATTACCTATTGCTGATATAGAAAATAAATTAGAAAAAATATTACTTATAGGCGGTGAAGAAAAACTTAATGAGTATAGAGATAAATTAAGAGAAGTTTCAGAAAGACTTAATATGCCAAAAGAGTATGAAAGAATCTGCAAAATAATATCTGCGTTGCTATCAACTCATTCTTCTGATATTCTTACAACACCATCTGCTAAAGCGTTATCTGTGGGTTTGCCATTTGACCAAACAAGAGGTGAATTATTTGAAGCACTATTTCATGCTATTAAAGATGAATATTTTGTAGAAAGAGTAAACCGCAATAAGGATGAAGAATCATTCAGACTTTTCTCTTTCTTTGAAAGTTATTTTTCAAACTATATAGAAGGTACAGAATTTGAAATTGATGAAGCAAAACAAATTGTCGATTCTGGCATTCCAATTCCGCGTCGTGACGAAGACTCGCATGACATATTAGGGACATTTAAGGTACTATCTAATAGAGCCGAAATGAACCGTACTCCATCATCTATTGATGAACTATATTCAATTTTACAATCAAGACATTCAATACTTCTAGGAGGTCGCCCACATCTAGAACCTGGTATTTTTAAAACAAGAAATAATAGAGCTGGGAATACAGAATTTGTGGATTATAGATTGGTAAAAGGAACATTAAACTATGGATATAAATTCTATTCAGCACTTAAAGACCCATTTGCACGTGCTATTTTTATGATGTTTATGATTAGCGAAGTGCACCCATTCAACGATGGTAATGGAAGAATTTCGCGTATAATGATGAATGCTGAGTTAGTAAAAGCAGAGCAAACAAGAATCATTGTTCCAACTGTATTTAGAGAAGATTATATATTAGCTCTAAGAAAATTGACACGTAAGAAAGACCCTTCTGCATACGTAAATGTAATGGTAAAATTACAAAAGTTTAGTGACAATTTGTATGGAACAGATTTTACTGAGCTTAAAGAATATCTAAGAGCATGTAATGCATACGAAGAACCTTCTCAAGCAAAATTGGAAATTATAGATAGAATTTTTAAATAACAAAAGCCACATTCAAGTGGCTTTTTGTATCTCTATAAGAAACTCTCTAAAGCGAGTTTGTAGGACTTAAGACCGAAGCCGGAGATGCAACCTACGCAGACTGGAGTAAGGAAACTTTCATGGCGGTAGCTTTCGCGGGCAAACACATTGGAAAGGTGAACTTCTACCACTGGTGTACTTATAGCCTTGATGGCATCGCCTATGGCAATGGAAGTGTGAGTGTATGCTCCTGCATTGAGGATAATGCCGTCTGCATCAAATCCGTATTCGTGAAGTTTGTTGATGATTTCTCCTTCTACATTGGACTGATAGTAATCTATCTGAACTTCTGAATACTCTTCACGTAAATAGGTAAGGAAGGATTCAAATCCCTCCTTACCGTAAATTTCTGGTTCACGAGTTCCTAATAAATTAAGATTAGGACCGTTTATAATTAAAATTCTCATTATTCTACTATTGTATTCCAACCGTGAACATCTTCTTCTTCGCCATTTTGGATAGCACGAAGTTTGTTATAAAGCATGGTACAAACAGGACCTGGTTTGCCGTCTTTTGAGAACACGTATGATTTGTTGTTGTCTAGGTCGTCTAAACGTTGGATTGGGCTAATAACTGCAGCTGTACCGCAAGCACCTGCTTCTTCAAATGTTTCTAATTCATCTAATGAAATTGGACGTCTTTCTACTTTAAGACCAAGGTCTTCTGCTATTTGCATTAAGCTCTTGTTTGTAATAGAAGGAAGAATAGATGTAGATTTTGGTGTGATATATGTGTTATCTTTGATACCAAAGAAGTTTGCAGCACCGCATTCGTCAATATATTTCTTTTCTTTTGCGTCTAGATAGAACTCAGAAGAATAACCCTTGTCGTGAGCCTCTTGGTGAGCTGCTAGAGATGCAGCATAGTTACCACCTACTTTATAGATACCTGTACCTAGAGGAGCTGAACGGTCGTATTTACGTGTAATAACGTAAGGGTTTGTAGAGAAACCACCTTTGAAATAAGGACCTACAGGGGTAACAAACACGATTAACATATAATCTTTTGCAGGATTTACACCTACTTGTGCTGTGTAACCGAACAATACTGGACGGATATATAAAGAAGCACCACTTCCGTATGGAGGAATGAAACCTTCATTATTTTTTACTGCCATAATAACAGCTTCTTCAAAAACGCCTTCTGGAAGTTCTGGCATGCAGATACCTCTACAAGATGAAGCTAAACGTTTTGCATTTTCTTCTAGGCGGAAGATACGAATTTTTCCATCTACTCCGCGGAATGCTTTTAGACCTTCAAATGCTTCTTGACCATAGTGAAGACAAGTTGCAGCCATGTGCATATTGATATATTCATCTGTGTGCCACTCCAATTTTCCCCAACTTCCGTTGTGGTATTCGCAACGTACGTTACCATTGGTTTTCATATAAGAAAAACCTAATTCTGACCAATTGATATTTTCCATATTATTTAATGTTTATAATTTTTTCTATAATTAAGGTGCAAAATTATAAATATAGCACTAAAAAAGCAAATAATTTATTAAATTTGTTGAGTCATTCAGATAGTGAATTGGGTGATGTGGTGATTTGGTGATAACTCCTAATTGCCTAACGGCGATTCCGCTCTCGCTCGGCATAGTTCAAACAAGTTTGACTCTGCTCTCGCTTACTCGCGGAATTCCTAACTCCTAACTTATATAAAGATACATTGAGGAATTTAAAGTACATATTATTACCTATAACTTGGATTTATGCTTTAGTGATTTGGATAAGGCATAGATTGTTTGATGCTGGGAAATTAAAATCGAGAAAATTTAATATTCCAGTGATTTGTGTAGGTAACATTACCGTAGGCGGAACTGGCAAAACTCCTTTTGTGGAATATTTAATTGAACTTCTACAAGATAAACATTCATTGGCTGTGGTAAGTCGTGGATATAAAAGAAAATCTAAAGGTATGCAAGTATCTGATGAAAATTCTACTGCAGAAATATTGGGTGATGAGCCCTATCAGATGCTAAAAAAATATCCTAAAACTCTGATAGTAGCAGACTCTGACAGATGTAGAGCTATAGACTACATTCAAAAAAAACACCCCGAAATCAAGGCTGTAATCCTCGATGATGCTTTCCAACATAGATATGTGAAAACACGTTGTAAAATCTTGCTAATAGACTACAACCGACCTATAAAAGACGACTATTTATTGCCCGTGGGCGAATTGAGAGACCTACCTTCTGCTCAAAAAAGGGCTTCGATCATAGTAGTTACAAAATGTCCCAAAGACTTAAAACCCATAGATTTCAGTAATTTACTTAAAGAAATCAACCCCTACCCATATCAAAAAGTATTTTTCTCTTGCCTAAATTATGGTACTCCTTACAAATGTTTAACAGGAGAAAAAGTAGAATTAAATACTGATATGTCTTTACTATTATTCACAGGAGTAGCTAAGGCCAAACCTTTAAAGGACTATCTAACTTATAGTATAAAAGAACTTAAATCTATTGAGTATTCAGACCACCATAATTATTCTAATACTGACAATGCAAAGATATATTCAGAGTTCTCTGCCATGAATTCTAAGAACAAATGGATTGTTACAACAGAAAAAGATGCTGCTAAGCTGAATGATTTTTCTAATGAAATAAAAGATAAACTAATAATTATCCCTGTTAAAATAAAAATTCTGAATGAGGGAGAAGAAATATTAACCCAAAAAATTAAACACTATGTTGAAAAAGATACAAGAAACAGCCAATTATTTGAGAACTAAGATGCCTTTTCTTCCTAAAGTGGGGATAGTATTAGGCACTGGACTTGGCGAACTAGCAAAAGAGATAAAGATAGAAACAGAGTTTTCATATACAGACATTCCAAACTTCCCTATTTCTACTGTGGAAGGACACTCTGGAAAACTCATTATAGGATATTTAGGCGATGTTCAAGTTTTAGCTATGCAGGGTAGATTTCACTACTACGAAGGCTATTCTATGCAAGAGGTCACCTTTCCTATCAGAGTAATGAAAGCACTAGGCGTAGAAATCTTGCTACTTTCTAATGCCGCAGGTGGTATGAACCCAGAATTTGAGATAGGTGAACTTATGATTATAAATGACCACATCAACACCTTCCCAGAACACCCTCTTAGGGGTAAAAACTACAACGAACTTGGCACTCGTTTCCCTGATATGAGCAAGGCATACGACCCTGAGCTCATTGCAAAAGCAAAAGAAATTGCAAAAAAACACAATATTAGGGTAAAAGAAGGTGTTTACCTTGGCACACAAGGTCCTACTTTTGAGACTCCAGCAGAATACAAATACTTTAGAATAGTAGGTGCCGATGCTGTGGGAATGTCCACCGTACCAGAAGTAATTGTGGCTGTACATGCCAATATGAGGGTATTTGGCATGTCTATCATCACAGACCTAGGTGTAGAAGGCAAAATCGTGGAAGTAACTCACGAAGAAGTTCAACAAGTAGCAAATTCTGTGCAGCCCAAAATGGCACTTATAATGAGAGAACTTATATCCTCTCTGTAAAGGATATTATCGCTACCTTCCCTACACACATAAAACAAGTAGAAAATTCATAACTTTATTGTTAATAAACAATTTTTAGTTATGATTTACGGTTATATTAGAGTAAGTAGCGATAAGCAAACTGTTGAGAATCAAAGATTTGAGATAGTTAATTTCTGTAAAAGAAATGAAGTAGAGATAGATGGTTGGATAGAAGAAACCATTAGTGGAACAAAGTCCTATTCTAAAAGAGAGTTGGGGAAACTTCTAAAAAGAATTAAGGAGGACGACTTGATTATTTGTGCTGAGATTTCACGTCTGGGGCGTAACTTGTTTATGATTATGGAGATTTTGAATGTCTGTATGAATAAGGGTTGCAAGGTGTGGTCAATAAAAGATGGTTACAGACTGGGCGATGATATTCAGAGTAAAGTATTGGCATTTGCTTTTGGGTTGTCTGCAGAGATAGAAAGAAATCTTATCTCACAACGAACAAAAGAGGCATTGAACAGAAAAAAAGCAGAGGGAGTTGTTCTTGGAAGAAGAAAAGGCAGCTACAACAAAACCCTAAATAAAAAGTGTGAATACAATAAAGAAAAGATAGATTTACTTCTAAAACAAGGATATTCTATTTCTAGAATCGCAAAAAAATTAAAGGTGGCAAGAGGAACTCTTTATAGATATTTAAATAAAACTAACAATGAAATATTTATAAATAGGCAAACAAATAGTTATAACTAAGGTAATTTTATATACCTTTACGCAACATTTTAAAATCTATGGACAAAAAAATGAGACTAGTATATATGGGGACACCAGAATTTGCGGTAGAACCATTGAGAAGATTAGTTGAGGGTGGATATAATGTGGTAGGTGTAATTACTATGCCAGATAAACCTGCAGGTAGAGGTTACAATTTACAACCATCTGCAGTAAAGGTTTATGCAGAGGAGGCTGGACTAAATATTTTACAACCTGTAAACCTAAAGGACGAAGCGTTTTTGTCTGAATTACGTGCTTTAAATGCAGATTTACAGATAGTGGTGGCATTTAGAATGCTTCCAGAAGTGGTTTGGAATATGCCTAAGTTAGGAACATTTAACCTGCACGCTTCACTTCTTCCTCAATATAGAGGGGCTGCACCAATAAATTGGGCAGTAATTAATGGAGAAACAGAAACCGGTGTAACCACATTTTTCCTAAAACACGAGATAGATACAGGCAACATTATCTTACAAAGAAAAATATCTATCGAACCAACAGATAATGTGGGAATAGTTTATGATAAACTAATGAATATAGGCGGAGACTTGGTTATAGAAACTGTGGATAGAATCATAAATGGAAATATGGAAACTATTCCACAAGATGAAAGTATAACCCTAAAACCTGCTCCTAAAATCTTTAAGGACACTTGCAAAATAGATTGGAACAAAACTTCTGTAGAGATTCACAATCTTATTAGAGGACTTTCACCCTACCCTGCTGCATTTACAATGGTAAAAGACGACAAAGATAGGGAACTTGGACTAAAGATTTATGAATCTGAAATTCTTGATGAAAAATCAGAACTTCCTGCAGGAACACTTATTTCTGATGGCAAGACTCTTAAATTTGTTACTGCTGATGGCGTTTTAAGACTAATTAAAGTGCAACTTGCTGGCAAGAAAGCGATGAAAGCGGAGGACTTGTTGAGAGGAACGAAATTAAAAAGTTAGGAGTTAGGAGTTAGGACGAGTTGATGACCGAAGGGAATAATTTTTCGAGTAGCGAGAGCAATGATAAGTTTACTTAAGCATTGCCGAATGTTGCGATTAAGTGAGAGCAGAAGCAAAATTTATTTTGATTATGCCGAACGAGAGCAACTTCAGCGAAGCTAACGTGAAGAAAAATCACGAGCATAGCGAGTAATTAACATTAAACATTAAACAATTAATGATAGATAACGAGACTAAAGAGAGAATTATAGCTGCTGCCAAGATAGAGGAAGTGGTAGGTGACTTTGTGAAATTGCACCGTAGCGGTGCCAATTTAAAGGGTTTATGTCCATTTCACGAGGAGAAAACACCTTCTTTCATGGTTTCACCATCTAAAAACATCTGCAAATGCTTTGGTTGTGGCAAAGGCGGAACGCCCATCAACTTTATAATGGAAAAAGAGCACCTAACCTTTCCTGAGGCACTACGCTATCTAGCAGATAAATATCATATAGAAATAAAAGAAAAAGAGCTAACGTCAGAAGAAATGAAGGCTCAGAGTATGAGAGAAAGTATGATGCAAGTGAATAAATTTGCTGCAGAATATTTTGTTAATACTCTTTGGAACACTGATGAGGGACAGTCTGTGGGGCTTTCTTACCTTAGAGGTCGTGGAATTTCTGATGCCATGATAAAGAAATTTAAGATAGGTTATTGTCCAGACAGATACACTGCCTTTTATGACGAAGCCATAAAAAGTGGTTTTGACCCCAAAGTGCTAACAGAAGTGGGTTTATGTTCAAAAGGCGAGAAGCATACTACAGACCGCTTTAGGGGCAGAGTTATCTTCCCGGTTCATAGTATTTCGGGTAGAGAGGTGGCATTTGGAGGCAGAGCATTAAAAACCGATGAGAGAACTGCTAAATATGTAAACTCCCCAGAATCACTTATTTATCACAAAAGCAACGAACTATATGGTATATATTTCGCCAAAAATGAAATAGTTAAAAAGGATAATGTTTATCTAGTAGAAGGTTATACAGATGTTACATCACTTCATCAGTCTGGGATAGAAAACGTAGTAGCTTCTTCTGGAACATCATTGACCTATGGTCAAATTAATATGATTCACCGCTTCACTTCCAATATCACAGTGCTTTACGACGGTGACTCTGCTGGTATTAAGGCTTCACTTAGGGGCATTGATATGCTTTTGGAACAAAATATGAATGTGAAAGTGCTTCTTCTGCCAGACGGAGAAGACCCAGACTCATTTGCTCGTAGCAGAAATGCTTCTGAACTAATAGAATATATGGAAAAGAATCAGAAGGATTTTATTGCTTTTAAATCTGAATTGGCATTGACAGAAGCTGGTAATGATCCTATTAAGCGTTCCAACCTAATAAATGAGATACTTCGTTCCATTTCTGTTATTCCAGATGAGATAAAACGTTCTGTGTATATTCAAGATTGTCAAACTCGTTTTGGTATAAAACTAGAAACACTAACACAGAGTGTAAAAAATATCATTGCAGAAAAAAATCAGAATGCTAAACCACAAAAAGCATTGGAAGAAACTGCACCTAAAAAAGATTTACCATATACATATCTTCAAGAAAGAGAACTTCTAAAACATATAATAAACTTTGCACTTGTGCCTATTGAGTTTATTACTCCAGATGAGGTGATAAAAGTATCTGTAGTGGAATATGTGGCATATATGAAAGAAAACGGCATTATTTCATTCTCATACGACTTACACAACAAAATCTGGGATTTCATACTTGAGAGTGAGAGTGGCGACCTAAGGAACGAATTCCTAAACCATGCCAACAAGGAAATACAAGATTATACATTCTCACTAGTGGAGGATAAATATGAAATACATAAAGAAACTGTTGATTATACTCCAGAGCAACTTTCTCTGAAACTTTCATCTATTATACCTCAACTTGTGTTTGGTTTGGAACTAAGAATTGTAGAAGGCAGACTAAAAGAGGTAAAGAATTCTATTTCTATTGCTTCGCGTGTACCTGGAGCCGACGAACAAATCATATCACTCCTTAAGGAGCAAAGTGAACTAAATGCTAAAAAGAAACAAGTAGCAGCAGACCTTGCAAACTGTAAGCTTAAAAGACTAGAGGTGTAAGGAGTTAGGAGTTAATTAATTATAGGTTATTTATGTAGGGTAAATAAAAACTCCACCCCACCACCTTTGCGATTTTTTGCAGAGATACGACCTTGGTGAAACTGGATTGCATTTTTCACAATAGAAAGACCTAGTCCTGTACCACCAAGTTTTCTAGAACGACCCTTATCTACTCGATAGAATCGGTCAAATATTTTGTTCAAGTGCTTACTATCCACCCCTACTCCATTATCTGCAACAGAAAGATAGATAAATTCTGAATCTATTCTATAGCATTCTATAAATATTGTAGTTCCAATACCTGCATATAAAATACTATTATCAATTAGATTCCTAAAGATAGAATAAATCTGAAGCATATTACCATTAATGGTAACATCTGCAGGAATATTGACATCTACATGCATGTTTTTCTCTTCTAGCACCAATGATACGTCTTGAGTGACACTTTCTACTACCTCTAGAATATTAATCGTGTCCATTTCAAAACTATCACTAGACTCATCTAGTTTGTTAAGCATGGAAATATCTTGAAGAAGATTTGATAGTCTTACTGCCTGAGCATGACACCTTTCTATAAAGAATAACTTCTTCTCTTCGTCCATATTAGGATTATTTATTAGGGTTTCTGTAAAGCCCTGAATACTACTAATAGGAGTCTTGAGTTCGTGGGAAACATTTTGAGCCAGTTGTTTTTTTAGAATAGCTTGTTCTTCTTCCTTTGTAACATCTTCTATAGTTACTTCAAAACTCTTATCGGCGAATATCACACAACTTACCTCAAAATGGCAGTCATTTTTAGAAAAACGAATCTCTGTGGATTTTGTTTCTTTGGTAGGTTCCAATTGTTTATTATCCAAGAATTCTATTATCTCATAAACCTCTGGCAAGTCAAAAAATTTTTCTGAATATTGAACCTTGTGATCGGATATTATATTTAGAAGTTGGATAAAAAGTTCGTTGGAACTTATTTCTTTTCTATGAGGAGAAAATACAGCACGACCACGAGTGGAATATCTAAGGTGAGTCCTAAGTTTTTCCCTTTCCATATATAGTGACTCTTTGGTTTGCTCCCACCTTTTGGTATTCTCGGCAGACATTTTTTTTGCTATTATATAAAAGAGAACAAGGCTTACACAAGCAGAAATTAAGAATATTATAATGGAAGTATCTTTGAAGAAATAACCTAGGATTATGCCTGTAGCATAAACCAGAATTATACATCCGAAATATGATATTAATCTTAACTGTGAACTACGCATAATATATTCCCTGACAATCTAATTCAGATATTTTTCTTTTGCTTCTAATTCTTGCAACATTTGCCTAGTGCTAATTCCTAATATTGGGTGTTTCACCTTAGGAGCAATTTCACACAATGGTTCCAAAACAAATCTTCTTTTGTGCATTCTAGGGTGAGGAAGTATCAACCTCTCTGTATTTATCTGAGCATTATTAAAATATAGAATATCTATATCAATAACCCTATCCGAATAATTTAAATTTACACTTTTTGTCTTGCGACCAATAATTTTCTCTATATCCTCACAAATATCTAATAGTTCCAACGCAGAAAACCTAGTTTCCATGCACAAAGCAATATTCACAAAACTATTTTCTGAGACAAATCCATCTGGTTGAGTCTCGTAGTTACTAGATATAGATATGATTTCTCCTGCTCTTTCTGATAGTAATTCAACTGCCTTTTTTATATTCTCCTCTTTGTCGCCCAAATTACTACCTAGACTTAGATAAGTCTTATTTATTAGCACGTTTTCTTTCCAACTCATCTAATATAATTTTTCTCAGACGAATAGATTGTGGAGTGATTTCTACATATTCGTCTTCCTTAATATATTCTAATGCTTCTTCCAAACTGAATACAATAGGAGGAACAATCTTAGCTTTTTCATCTGATCCAGAAGCACGCATATTAGTAAGTTTTTTAGATTTGGTTACATTAATAACCAAGTCACCTTCTTTGGCATGTTCGCCTACCACTTGACCTGCATAAACCTCATCTTGTGGGAATACAAAGAAACGACCTCTATCTTGCAGTTTATCTATTGCATAGGCAAATGCTGTACCACTTTCCATTGCAATCATGGAACCATTACTTCTGCGTGAGATTTCACCTTTGTAGGGAGCATATTCTAAGAAACGGTGTGCTATTACAGCTTCCCCTGCTGTGGCAGTAAGTAGGTTTGTACGCAAACCAATAATACCACGAGAAGGGATATTGAACAATAAATGAATACGGTCATTTTTGCTTTCCATACTCACAATTTCACCTTTTCTGGCAGAAACTAATTCTATAACTTTACCAGATGTTTCTTCTGGAACATTTACACTTAGTTCTTCTATTGGTTCACATTTAACACCGTCTATCTCTTTTATAATAACCTGAGGCTGACCTACTTGAAGTTCATAACCCTCACGACGCATAGTTTCTATAAGTACAGAAAGGTGAAGTACGCCACGACCATAAACGTGCCAAATATCACTAGACTCTTCTTTTTGTACACGCAGAGCCAAGTTTTTGTCAAGTTCTTTTATAAGTCTTTCATGAATATGACGAGAAGTTACAAACTTACCTTCTTTTCCAAAAAATGGAGAGTTATTTATAGTAAACACCATACTCATGGTAGGTTCGTCAATGGCAATAGGTGGAAGTGGTTCTGCATTTTCTGCATCACAAATACTATCACCAATATCAAATTTGTCTAAACCAATGATAGCACAAATTTCGCCAGAAGACACCTCGCTCACTTTTTGTTTGCCAAATCCTTTAAATACATTGAGTTCCTTTATTCTACATTTATGTGAACTTCCATCACGATGTGCAATAAGAATATCTGTATTTTCCTTGATTGTTCCACGATGTACTCTACCTATGGCAATACGACCTACGTATGAAGAATAGTCAAGTGAGGTAATAAGCATTTGTAGAGGACCTTCCAACTTTTTGGGTGCTGGAATATGCTCAATAATGGCATCTAAAAGTGGGAAAATATTATCTGTTTGGTTTTTCCAATCTGTGGACATCCAATTTTGTTTTGCAGAACCATACACTACAGGGAAATCCAATTGTTCTTCTGTAGCATCAAGACTAAACATAAGGTCAAACACAGCCTCATGCACCTCATCTGGACGGCAATTTGGTTTATCCACTTTGTTGATAACGACGATTGGCTTAAGTCCTATTTCAATAGCTTTTTGAAGCACAAAACGTGTTTGTGGCATAGGTCCTTCAAAAGCATCAACAAGTAGCAACACACCATCTGCCATGTTTAATATACGTTCCACCTCTCCGCCGAAGTCACTGTGTCCAGGGGTATCAATAATATTAATTTTAGTTCCTTTATAATCAATAGAAACATTTTTTGATACTATAGTTATACCTCTTTCTCTTTCTAAATCGTTGTTATCTAGAATTAATTCACCGGCTTTTTCATGCTCTTTGAATAATGCTCCCGCAACAAGCATTTTATCTACTAGGGTGGTTTTTCCGTGGTCAACGTGAGCTATAATAGCTATGTTTCTGATGTCTTGCATGTCTTTTTTGTATTTTTGTGCAAAAATACAAAAAACTCCTAACTCCTAACTCCTAACTCCTAACTTTTTTTGTAATACTAACTAATAATTTAAAATATGTTAAATATTTTTTCTTATTAAACTTTCTATTTTACGCTTCGTCTATATTTGCGTTATGAAACGCTTAATTTTTACTTTAGTCATGTTTTTGGGGGGCTTGGTAGGCTACGCCCAAAACTTTTTGGTTACCGGGAAAGTGATAGACGGTAACAATCTTAAACCTTTTGAGTATGTAGATATCACTATTTATGACAATAGTGGAAATAAAATTATCACAGGTGGATTTTCTGATATAGACGGAGAATTTAACATAGACATTCCAGCAGGGACATATCTGCTTAAAGCTTCTTTTATAGGGTACAAAAGTTTCGAGAAGAGATTTGCAACAGGAGAAGAAAAAGAAATAAAAATGGGACGCATTGTGCTTAAAGAAGAAGTTAAGCGAATGGAAGAAATTCAAGTGGTTGGTCAGAAATCTGGAATGAGTCTAGAGATAGATAAAAAGGTATTTAATGTGGAACAAACCATAGTAGCAGACGGAGCATCTGCCTCAGAACTACTAGAAAATATTCCATCTGTAGAAGTGGATACAGAAGGCAATGTTTCACTTAGAAATAACTCATCTGTCGAAATCTGGATTAATGGTAAACCATCTGGACTTTCTGGTTCTGATAGAGGACAAATTCTAGAAATGTTACCTGCTGAAACTATAGAAAAGGTAGAACTTATTACTAATCCATCTGCCAAATATAATCCAGAAGGTTCTGTGGGTATTATAAACCTAGTTCTAAAAGAAAACAGAAAAGGAGGTTACTTTGGCAGTGTATCTTTGGGTGGCAATTACAGAGAAGGGAATCCTTATCCAGGAGGTAATTTAGGTCTAAATTTCACATATAGCGACCCTAAATGGGACGTATTCCTAAATGCTTCTGCAAGACACAACTTAAGAAACAATGAAAGCTATAACAACAGAACTTCATTTTCAGCTTCACAAGACACCACATATTTAAATCAATATAATACCAGAAATAATAACCATACCAATGGTTTCCTTAGAGCAGGTTTCACCTATCATATAGATGAAAAAAATGACTTTGGCATTAGCGGCATGGGTATGGTTGGTGCAAATCAATCAAGTAATAAGATACTTTATTATCAATTAAACCAAGACCTTGACACCACTCAATACAGAATTAGAACCACTGGCAATGAGGGCCTTATGAGTTTCTACAATGCCGCTGTTGATTATAAACATATCTTCAACAAAGACAATGAAGAGTTCTCTGCTAGTTTCAACTATTTTGGTGCAATAAGAGACAATAAAAGTGATTATCACAACTGGAGCCAGATAGATAACAAAATCACAGAAAACAAAGATTACCAAACATCAAAAAGTAATGATAACAACTTCTCATTACAAGCAGACTATTATAAGAAGTTTAATAAAGATTCTAAACTAGAAGTAGGTTTAAAAGCAGAATATAAAACAAGTAATAGTATTGACCGTAGTTTCGACGAAAATATGGTGGAAGATATGGAACAATACAATCCATTTGATTATACCGAACAAATTTATGCTGCATACGCTAGTTATGGTAATAAATGGGATTGGTTTGGTCTGCAAGTAGGACTAAGGGCAGAAGAAACTCTTACTTCTGCAAATGAAGTTAAAAGAGATTACTTCCAACTATTCCCTTCTGCATATCTATCTTTTCAACTTCCAAAGGATAACGAACTTCAACTTAACTATACTCGCCGTATAAATAGACCTCGTGGTTGGATTATTAATAATCATGTGGATAGAACAGACCCTACCAACATAAGTTATGGTAACCCATTAATAGACCCAGAATATTCTAACAACTTGGAATTTAACTATCTTAAAACATGGGATATGCACACGCTTTCTGTGGGAGCATTTTATTCATACACAGAAAATGTAATCCAGAGAGTACAAAAACTTAATGACAATGGTGTAATGGAAAGCACTTGGGATAATATAAACCACTCTCAAAGTGCAGGTATAGACATTACTGCCAAAAACAGATTATTCAACAATTATCTAGATTTAACCACCACTGCCACTGCATATTATTATCAATTGGGTGAAAATGCAGACTATAATATATCCAAAACAGAAACATTCTCATGGAATGCCAGAATTAATGCTAACGTAAAGATTATAAGCAATCTATCTGCACAAGTTACAGGATATTATAATTCTCCTAGATTAATAGCACAAGGCTCTATGGGTCATAGATATGGAATGGATTTAGGTTTAAAGGCTAGTTTCCTAGAAAAAGCACTAAATTTAACTTTTACTGTTAGAGATGTACTTAATTCACGTTCCAAGAGTAGTAGGGAAACATGGGGTGAAAACTTCCATGAAGAAAGCGGGAATCTCTCATCTGGAAGAAGTTACAGACTTACCCTATCTTACAATTTTGGAAATATGGGAGGCAAACGTCCTAACAGAAATAGTCAACCAAATATGGACGCATCTGTAGGTATGGATAGCATGGGAGGAGATATGATGACAGATTTTTAAGTTTACAGATATAAATTTCAATCAAAATGTTTAACTTTGTAATCGGTTAAATATTTGTTGGGGACAAAGCGTGCTTTGTCCCTACTCGTAAAACATTAAACAAGATGAAAAAATTATTATTAGTAAGTATTGCATTAATTGCATCAGTAGGATTATTTGCTCAAGGTTTAGAAAAATCTCTTTCTGGAGCAACACCAGAGATTAAAACTGCATTAGGTAAAGACAAAGAATTGGTAAACCTATATACTATCACTCTTCCTTACCCTGCAGAAGATATTAAAACTGCTCTTCACGAAAGACTAAAAACAGAAGGCATCAAAGGTAGTAAAGGAAAAAATAATTTCTATGCTTTCAAAGAAGTACAATATACTCACCTATGGGACAAAACATGCGACATCTATGTTTCTATTACAGGAAATAAAGAAGTAGGTAATGTAAACCTTATCATCTCTCAAGGTTATGACAACTTCATAGACCCATACAAAGACACTATTACCACAGCAAAAGCATATAAATGGCTTATAGGTGTAGATAGAGTGGTTTATGAATACATTCACGAACAAACATTACTAACTCACGAAGAAGAACTAAAGGATATAGAAAAAGAACTTTCTAAATTGGAATCTCAACGTGATAAATTAGAATCTAAAATAAAAAAAGTAGAAGACAAACAACATAAATTGGATGCTACCAAAACTGTGGTTAATGAAAATGACCTTAATGTAGATTCTAAAAAAATAGCAAAAGAACAAAAACAAGCACTTGATTTACAAAAAGAATTTAATGACTTAACAAATGATTTAAACTCTTTGAAAGTAAAAATAAACGAAACAAAAGGTGATTTAAACAAAAAGAAAAAAAATATCTCTGAATTTAAACATAATAAAAAATAGTTTATGACTCCACTTTTAGAGCTTTATAAACAATATACAGAATGCACTGCAGATTCCTTGCAGTGCATTGCTGGTTCTGGGTCCAACCGTATTTACTATAGAATGTCTAGTACTTCGGGCACTTCGGTCACTGAGCCTGTCGACGTATTGATGACCGAAGGGAATAACGTGCCCGAAGTGAAGATGACCGAAAGTGTCATCGGTGTGTACGGCAGTCAAGTAAAAGAAAATAAAGCATTTATAGAAATCTGTAGAATATTTAATGAATGTAGAATTCCTGCTCCAAAAGTATTGGCTGTTTCAGAAGATTTTCATTGTTACCTCACAGACGACTTGGGCGATGAGTCTCTATTCTTTGATCATATAGCCAACGGCTTTGACGAAGAATGTGTAAGTTTATTGCATAAAACCATTGCCATACTACCAAGAATACAATTTGAGGTTGGCAAAAAATTGGACTTCTCTATTTGTTATCCACAAGCAGAATTTGACGAAAGAGGCATTCGTTGGGACTTGAATTATTTTAAATATAATTTTTTGAAGTTAAGCACAATAGAATTTGACGAAGCATTGCTAGAAGACTGTTTTGACCATTTGGTTAAAATACTATTGTGCGATAGCACTCAAACCTTCCTATACAGAGATTTTCAATCTAGAAATATTATGATTAAAGATGGAGAGCCATATTTCATAGACTTTCAGGGAGGTAGAAAAGGACCTATTTATTATGATTTGGTTTCTTTTATTTTTCAAGCCAAAGCCAATATTCCTAGACAGATAAGAGAGGATTTAATCTGCACTTATCTAGATAATCTAAAAGCATATACAGAGGTAGATGAAAAAGATTTCAGGGAGAAACTTATGCTTTATGCTCTGTTTAGAAACCTGCAGGTGCTTGGTGCTTATGGTTACAGAGGGCTGATAGAGGGCAAAGCACATTTTATAAGCAGTATTCCGTATGCTATTAAAAATTTAAAGAACCTTTTAAATGAATATAAGTTTACAGGTATAGACTACCTTATTTCTATACTTTATGAACTAATAGAATACCATACAGACAATACTGCAGAAGAAATAGACCACAATAAACTATGTGTAGATATTTATAGTTTCTCTTACAAAAAAGGTATTCCTGCAGACTATTCTGGCAATGGAGGTGGCTTTGTGTTCGATTGCCGTGCCGTACATAATCCTGGCAGATACAAGGAATACAAACAACTTACAGGGCTAGACAAAGGTGTAATAGACTTCCTAGAAGAAGATGGCGAAATGGTGGAATTTATGAAAAGTGTGTATGCACTAGCAGATGCATCTGTGGCTCGCTATTTGGAAAGAGGATTTACTCACTTACAGTTTAGTTTTGGTTGCACAGGTGGGCAACATAGATCTGTTTATGGAGCAGAACACCTAGCACTACACCTTTCTGAAAAATTTGGCGTGCAAATACGCCTTAATCATCGTGAACAAAAGATAAAAAGAATAATAAAGTGAATGCATTTATATTTGCCGCAGGACTTGGCACTAGACTTAAACCACTTACAGACACCATGCCCAAAGCACTTGTGCCTGTAGGCGGAAAACCTCTATTGTATCATGTAATAGAAAAGCTTAAAAGTGCTGGCATCAAAAAAATAGTGATAAACATTCACCACTTCGGTGAAATGATTATTGAATATGTAAAAGAGAATAACAATTTTGGGATAGAAATTGTTTTCTCTGATGAGAGACAAATGCTACTAGAAACTGGCGGTGCTATAAAACATGCTGTAGATTTACTTGGCGATGAACCATTCCTTATTCACAATGTAGATATTTTGTCTAATGTAGATATAAAGGCACTTATTAATGCGCACACAGAGTCTAATTCTGCTGCGACACTTCTTGTGAGCAAAAGAAATAGCACTCGTGCACTGCTTTTTAGTTCAGATGGTAACCTTACCGCTTGGACAAACAAAACCACAGGAGAGGTGAAAACACCATACGAGAGCATTGATATAGCAACCCTAGAAGAATTTGCATTTAGTGGTATTCATATTTTTACTCCTCGCCTATTCAAATACTTTGGTGCATATCCAGAGAAATTCTCCATTATAGATTTCTACCTCAACACTTGCAAAGAGGAAAAAATCAAGGCATACACCCAAACGAACCTACAACTACTAGATGTAGGAAAACTTGATTCATTGGAGAAAGCGGAAGAATTTTGCGAGTAAGTGAGAGCAGAGTCAAACTTGTTTGAACTATGCCGAGCGAGAGCAAAATCATGAGGGCGTAGCCCGAATAATTAGGAGTTAGGAGTTAAAAAAAGTCGTCAATTTTAAGTTGACGACTTTTTTGTTGATATTAGTTTAGTTTGAGTTTTTCTATTCTAGAAGCCTTATCACCTATTGCATATATGGTGTAAACTCCTGTACTTACTGGTAGGTTTATAGTTACGTATCTACCACTTACATTATAAACTTGATGACGACCAGAAATATCCGAAATCATAATGGTTTGAAGTTCTACATCTGATGTAGAAGAAACAACAATCTTATTGCCTTCTGTATAGATGTCTATTTCTGAATTTTCAATGTCTGACTCTTGTACTTCTGTGGTAACATCTTCACCACCTTCTGGAAGTTCTTCTATAGTTCTTTCGCTTAAATTCAAATAAAAACGACCTTCACATTTACCTACTACCAAATCACTTACCTCGCAAGTTTCACCTGCAGATAGGTTATAAGTTTTTTCATCTTGTCTATCTTCTAATATAATATCAAATGGTAGATTTGAATCCACTAAAGTAAACTTAAATACTTGATTTGCAGCAGACACTCTAACACCTAGTGGAATTGGTTTGGTAATATCAGGTAGAGAAAGTCCAGCCCAATTTTTATCATAACGCATTACATAGACATCTGGAAGAGCTGGCACCATACCATTAAATACCTTAGGTGCATCTACAGCATAATCTACCTTGTCTTCCTTAAGTTCATCATAACTAATGTAGACCTCACTAGACACTGAGGCTTTTTCATTCTTAACCCTCAATCTTAATGAAAGAATATCATCTGTCAAACTTCTGTGACCAGTCTCATTATTTAGGAAATATTCTTTATCTATTTGTAATTGCTCGTTAGCAGGGGTAAAGACAAAACCATGTTGAGATAGTATAACTGCATCTGTTCCACCAACTGGCACAAAAGACTCTTGGTCATAATCGTATATCAAGAATGTTCCTTCTGCAACACCTTTACCTGCCAACTCATCTGCATCAATATTTGCAGGATATGTGTTTGTTAAAAGAACAGGTTTCCCTGGAGTTAATTTTTCATAATATGGTAGTTTACTTTCATTATAGAAACGTCCTTTATAACTATATGTATGAGGTTTGTCTCCATCATAGTTTGTTCCTGTCCTTTTGTTATATACAGATGCAGGGAATTTTTTAGGACCATATTGGTTTGGCAAACGTACTGCAAATACCTTTTGTGGGTCCACTACAACATCTAAAGGTGCAAAAGTTTCATTCCAATTTACCACTACATCACCAGACTCAGTATCAATTCTTGCCTCATGCATATATACGTGTGGTAAATGATTTAGATAATAGTCTCCTGACTTGAAATCTCTAGTTTTTGGTTCTCCGTTATTAAAAACTTGATTTCCTTCTTCATCTAGTTCCCATGGTTTCACTACGCTACCTACCAATAACCAATCTTTTCTGCGAGCTGTAAATTCTACTTCGGCTTCACTGTAACGATTAGCACCTAATTGTTCTACACCTACTAGTGCAGCACCATATTCCATAAATATTTTATGTGCAACCTCTGTAGCTGTTGCATTATCTCCTGCATTTACTTGTTCGCCTTTCCATGTCTCTCCACGACCTTTAAAATTGGTGTCGTTAGAAATCTCTGGTAATTGGGGATATTGGGTAATACCTTCTGGTGGTGTAACATATTTTTCAGAATCTTTATTCGGAATAATTACAGTTAAGTCTTCTGTTAGAGCATCAAGGCAAGTAACCAATGTGCCATCTTCTTTGTACCAGTTGTTGCGATTGTCCCACTCGGTAGATTCAGAACCATGCCAAATAATGGTATTTACAGGCATTTCTTGACGTTGTTGGAATGCACCTACAGTCCATGCTCCACCTATTTTTGTTATTTTTGGTTGATAATGTCCTCGGATAGGGATAAGTAATACTAATTGATCATCTTTTTCTGGAACTATTTCTAAGAATACCTCATAAGTAGTTTCATCTTCAATATCTTCAAAACCTTCTGGACGAACAAAGGTTATGTAAATAGGTTCATCATCTAATGTTCCATTTGCATCTGTAGTAAAATAATAAGATGTATTTTTACCTGAAGTATCTATAGTATTTTTGCCACTTTTATCTGTGAGAGCAAAAAGCTTCTGTTCATTAGGATATAGATTTCTTTCTGCATCTACCAATCTTAGATTTACATTACTGTTTTTTACTAATTTTAGAGAACTAATATGCACATCTGTAGATTGAGAACCTACAATAGGCGATGTATATAGGTTTATAGTACCTGGTTCTTTATAGATTTTATCGTATGACACCAACGACTCATTGCTATTGTCTACTGCCATTTGAGGACGAATAGAGTTTACTCCGTTGTCTGGATTTAATCTATCATTGAATAATAGGTGTGCGCCTTGTTCTGACACATCCTCATCTTCTGATATTACAGTGCCTATATTTAGACCTTCTCCTTTCACTACTAAAGCTCCAGGTCTTTTAGGGTCTGTATTACATACTTGTGATGGAACATTAATGAATGCATTATAAGTCTCATTTGCATTTACACAGAATTTTCCTACCTCAAAAGCAGAAGAAGTTTTTATATTTATTTTATCATAAGCACTCCAGAAGTTGTTGTATTTGAAGCATTGGCACCAATCTGTACTTTTACCTATTCCTTGAAGGTAGAAAGTAGTAGTAGTGTTTTCATCGTCATTGTTTCCCTTTATATCTGCATCGTAACTATAACAGTTGTTGTACTGGAAACGGATAGTTTCGGGGTCATAGTATTTATTTCCTGCATTATTTTCTCTTACAGGTTGTTTTAAACCACCAAGGCGGAAGAAGTCGAAAGTAACATAACTATCTTTTGCACTTTCACTGTCATTACTTCTAATAAAGAATGTATTGTAATAAACACCAATATTCTTCACAGGGAAATCAACAGCCTTAGCAATGTTTGGATCGTCTACATAATTTACTAAACGCACATTCGCCACTGTTCTACCTGTACCTGAAAGTCCTGGCACTTCTACTTTATTCTCATTCCAGAATACGTTATTCATAATAAGCATTCGTTGACAACCTTGTATAAAGAATGATGTTGCTAGTGTACCTTCTGAGTTGTTACGTAGGAATTTAACATCTGTACAGTTGATAAATTTAATGGTTCCACCCCAGTCTACTACATCAAGTTTTTCATCCTCACTTTGAGAGCCTGTAAAATCATATTTTGTATAGAACTCGTTGTTTTCAACATGAAGACCCTTAATACCCACTATGTGAATACCATTACGTCCGTATGATTCTACATAGCAATTTTTTAGTGTAATATTGCTAGGTACTACTGGCAATGGTACAATATTGAAGTTTCTATCATTGCCATCTGTATATTCCAATGTTTCGTCACCTTTACCAGTATCTATATCTAAAGCATTGTCTCTTAGGTTTTTATCACTGATAATATCTAAATTGTCTAACACAATATTTCTGCTTCGACGAATGACAGGGTGTACTAGCACGGCACGGTTACCTTTTGGGTCTGCAGTGCGCACGACAAGTTGTTTGTCACTATTTTGGTTGATATTGCGGAAGAATATAACTGGCGCATTGCCTACATGTCCGCCAGACATACCTACTTTTTCAGTGCCTCTGTAATATGCAGGACCAAAGTGAACCAACATTACAACATGTTTGGTAAAGTCTATTACATCCTCTTTAAGACCTCCCAATGTAGTAGTAGAAGAAGTACAAATGTCTGTATTGGTTTTTAATACTGCAAATGCTTGTTCAAACGACCTAAATATATAGTTACAAGGGTCGCTTTCTACAAATTGGTTGATATGAACAAATACTGTATCATCTTCTGCCTCTGGGAATGTACAATTTAAGTTGTCGAAGTTTTCACCACATATACCGCTATAAACAGTTTGGTAACAATCCCACTCCATATCTTTCATTATGGTTAGAGTTTTTTGAGCATCATACTTAATGCCAGAACTTTGATTCCAAACAGGTTTGGTTCCTTCTTCTTCACCATCACTATTCCATCTATTTTCTGTTCTATTTGGATTCATACGCACCCAGAAGTATTCTGTATATCCTTCTGGAATTTGAGCAAAATAGTATGTATTGCATTTTTCAGCAGTTACCCAACCATTATCTGTGTCAGAATTTCTGTAATGCACAGCCATCTTAGCTCCGTCTGACTCCCAGTCACTTCCATCTTCTGCTTTTGGATCTAAATGTACAACTTTTGCATTATCAAGCGTACCGCCAATATAAATTTTACTTGATTCTTTATTGAAATAGAAATCGTAGGTACCAGCTTCTAGAACTATATTTGGTGCGTAATCACCAGTACCACCACCAGAATAAGGCACTGGAGAAGAAAGTTTTACATCTGCGTAAAATTCATCACCACAAGGTGTTTTCTTTACAATCTTCACAGAGTTTGCAGCAGGTATTGTAGCACCTAACAATACTAACTCATTTTCTTTACCAGGTTCTGGGTTTGGAGTTAACTCATAGTTACTATCAGCCTCCCAGTTGTCACTTGTTTCTCCATTACCATCTGTATCCACACCCATAAGGTAGTATTTAACATTAGACGCAGAAGGTGTGATGTAGATTTCACCATCTCTATAATAGAAATCATAGACTCCATCAGGAAGTTTAATGTTGTTTTTATCATCGCGAGAAACCTTTGCAAAACAAGGAGAATCATCTACATCTGCTTCATACTCAACTTTATTCCCACATATATCAAGTTTTACAATCTTAACAGCGTCATTTTTGTTATCAATTGGTTGATTTAACAACATCAACTCATTATCATTTTTTGGATTAACTTCTAAAGGAACACCATTATCCCAATCTCCACCTATTCCCATAAGAACATAAGAATAGGACATTGGTGTAGCAAATGACGCAGTAACTGTGATTTTAGAATCCTTGAATCCAATAGTAATATCTGCCAACTCAGTAATTGTAAATTTTGCATTTCCATCACCACCTAAATCCTTAAATCTACAATCATTTTTTGTACTATTTTCTTTATCTAAGGCATCTGAACCAATCGCATTGTTCCATGTTCCATTAGTTATCTTAAATTCATAAGTTCCAGCAGGTACAGACTTAAATGTAATAGAACCAGGAACCTCAAACATGCTTCCAACGGTATTCCAACTTTGTCCATCACACCAAGGATTATTTTCTGAACCATTCCCTGCTACATAACGAACACTTGTTAGTTTCTCAGAAACACAAGCAAAGGTTGCATCGCCAGAAATATCAGAAGAGATATCAATATATCCAGTATTTGATGTACCCCACTTACAACGAGTTGCTGGTTTTGCTCCAGCGCCATTCTCCCCACCCCATACTGAAGATGCGGTTATAAAAGCAATTTGATCAAAATTCTCCCACTTAGGCATAGTTACTTCATATAAATTATCTACACCAGCAACTTGTGACATTAAATAACAAGCAGAATAGTCACTACGACCTATCATTAATTGCAATTTATCACCTGTAGCAATTTGCTGTTTTACTTTAGGAAAATCCGTTACATCTAAATAAATTACAGTACCCTCAGTAATATTCGCAGCTCCTGCGGTGAAAGTGATTAGGCAGAAAAAGAATACCGCTAAAACTCTTAATATCTTATTTATCATCATTGTTTTCATTTTTTCTTCCCTCCTCATTAATAAATTGCCCATAAATATTTTAAATCTGCTGCTTCACCATACACGTCGTGAATATGTAGGTAATATTTGCCCACAGGATACTTCACTGGGTCTGAGATATCTAGCGTGAAACTAGAAGGAGCGTCGTCGAAGTTGTTATAAAACTTACGTTGGTCTAAATCAAATTCACCTGTAGTTTTATTATATCCGCTTTCTGGGAACACACCAACAGAAGCCATACGACCAGTTGTTTTAAGTGTAAATTGACTCTGAGTATCATAAAGTTTTTCAAATTCTACTATTTGGAAGATTTCTTCGTCTTGACAACCTGTACCTACTTGATACGCCACAGATTTTGTCAAATAGAAACTTGAAAGCGAAAGCCAACTACAACGTTTAGCGGGGGTAAGCATTACTGCAAAATACATTTTATCTCCTGTTTTCATTTTGTTTCCGCCTAACTTATCAAATGTACAAGAATACCAACCATCTTCTCCCTTTTTCATTTCTATAGCCTTGATTGTAAAAATAAATTCTAAAATATTATTAGGATTTGGACCATAGAATAATGATACATTATTTATTTCATCTGCACTATTTAATCTAAATCTCACTGTCATGGTTGGCTGACCATCTATATCTTCTGTATAAAACTCCACATCATAAGGAGCTAAGAATCCATTGTTACCACAGCCTATTATAGAGGCAGAAGTGGTATTTTCCAATCCACATATACTTCCTACTTTGGTTTTAATCTTAACATCATCCTTTGCTTGATTATTATAAGTATCGGACAATTTCAAGATAAATTTATAGTTTGTAGAATGTTCCAAAGCACCTACTGAATATTTATACGCCCTTGGATTTGAAATGTTTATTTTTTGCTCTGGTTCATTCTTTAAATCTGGGTCCTTATCTATATTATAAATTTCCAATACAGCTTTTTGAGCATCAAATCCAGGATTACTCCATTCTATAGTTGCTGTATATTGAGTAACATGTGTAGCCCACAAATCAAAGACAATATCACAATATTGTTCTTCAATACCAGAACCATCTGATTTTAATCTAAATATACCTACAGCCTTTATTTTCTTCTCTTCTACTACTTTCTCCGTTTCCAATCTAAATTCCTCGCTATAATCTATTGATTCAAATTCAAAATTTAAGAAACCTTCTCTATCTATGGAATTACACACAATTTCTTCATCTGCATTTTTCAATCTGTACACAGAAGCTTCTGTTTGGAATGGACCATCATTATCATAGCCCAAAATAGATAATGCAATAGAGTTATTTTCCACCTTAACGTCTGTAAATGTGATACAATCTACTCTTTCTGGTGTATATAACACATCTGACGAAGAAGATAAATAATTTCCATTTGCATCGTAGGCACGAACAAAGAAACTATAATCATATCCAGATATTAAATTATTTATAAAATATGAGGTTTCTGTAGTTGTTGCTATAGGTTTATTCATATTTCTACCATAAATAGTATAAAATTCAGGTTCACCCCAGACGCACTCTTTAGACCAAGAAATAACAACTGAAGAAGACTTTTTATTTGATAGCTCTGGTATTGCAAGACCATAAGTAAAGGTAAACTCTGTAGCCTGTGCTTCATCGGTTGTTACTTTATAATTATTTCCTTGTTTATATACAAACACCAATTCTTCTACAGTAGAGTCATCATTCATGTGTTTTATTGCCTTAATAGCAAATTTGTATATAACATTTCCAGTTAAATCCAATCCATCTATGTAGAATGAAAATTGTGTATCTGAGCTCAATGTTTCACCTTCTGGAACTCTTTCTGTAGCATCAAACCCAGCATAAGTTTCAGGAGAATAATCTCCTCCTATTTTTTTATAATTTATAATTTCGAATGTAATACTTTTTGCATTAGCATCTAACACCTCACTATACGAAAATTTACCAGTAACCATATCGTCAGTAGTTTGTTTAAATTCATGAAGTGTAAATTTATCATTAACAGTCTGAGCTACAACCCCTAACGAACAGATAAATAAACTTAATATTAGTAAATAACGTTTCATATGTATTTGTTTTATTTTTTCTAAGATTATAATACAAAATTAAACAATATTCTTAACCTTTGCAAACGATTGAAAGTATATTTTAAAAGACATTGTTGATTTTATTATATTTTTATTCAGATATTAATTAGATTTTTTATTTGCCTTATATCTTTTAAAACCAATATAGGCAAAAGCGAAAGGTAAAAAAGAAAAAACCGAACCCAAAGGAAGTGAAGGTCCTGCATCACTAAGTGTATCACAGGCTTTCATACACTCTTCGTACAATGTAACATTGTGCTCATTATCCTCATAGTTGTCTTTTGCCCAAGAGGCATCACAACAATCTTGACAAACATCAAAATCTTGTGAACTTACACATGCTTCTCCCCAATCATCATTCACTGCAGAGATAAGAATATTGATACTCTTAATCTTGGTTCCAAAAGAATACTCTATAAAGTCTAGATTTTCTTCATAGAGTTCATTTGCCCCAAAGAATGAATGAGAAGGAAGTGTTATAGCTAGTATTTTTGTTGTAAAACTAACTAATAAAAATATCAAAAATATTTTCAATAATTTCATATAATAATTCGCTGAATACAAACGACTTAGATAATTATCTCATTTATTATAAATTTATGCCCAAATATATGTACTATAATTCATATATGCAAACGTTTGAAAATATTTTTTGTTAGAAAATAAAAACACCCTCTCAGACGTACCTGAGAAGGTGTTTTAGGCGTATTACTCCGAGAGGAATTTTAAAGAGGCGGATTCAAGGCGTCTCGAAGTCTGAGAAACCGGAGTTTACTGGCGTAAATGAGGATTTCGAAGACGAGAGCAACGAAGAAGACGCCCTTTAAAATTCCTCTCAATGGTGTTTGTGTGGCTTATGTAGCTTCTTCTCAATCCACTTTCCCTCCAACTCCCAACTATTTAAAAGCCAACCGCCACAGTTTGGACAAAACTCTGTTACGCCACAGTCACGACACATATCAAAACGGCGTCCGCAGTGGTCACAGGTGTATTGAGTAGATTGCATTATTCTGCCTGCAAGTGACACTCCACACACTTTGCACTTTATATCACTATCTTCTGGTCTTTTGATAAGACTATTTAGCATTGGTGTTTTATACACCGGACGCTCTCCGTACGGAGCTTTAAGTTCTTTTTCTTCAGACATATTATTTAATTTTACGTTTTCTCAACCATTCAGACATAAATCTATCGTAAATGATATAACCATTTTCAGATTTATATACAATCTCGTTTTCTTCTAGTTTTGTAAGCGAAGTACTCACACTGCTCGCTCCTGTTAGTTTATATTTTGAGATAAACTCCCCTGCATAAATTTCCTTCACGCATTCCTCGCTGGCAATAGCCTCTATCAAACGCACATTGCTTGCTGTGAGTGAGTTCAATAAATCTACATAAGAATATGAATACTCAGAAACTACCTGATTTATAGCAAATTCCACACTTTCTAAGTTCACTTCTTCACCATAGGCGTAAAGTCGGTTAAGCAAGTTTTGAATATACCAAGTATGGCCTTCAAACCTATCATACATTGCATTAAAGGTATCTTCGGAGATTTTCAGATTCTTCTTGGCAAAATTTTCTATAGCAAAATTTGCATATTCTCGTCTTTCAATCTCACCTATATTAAGTATTTGTGTACTTTGATAAAAAGGTCGTGTAGAAGATGTAAACATTTTTTGCATAATATGCTTTTTACTTCCTGCAAAAATAAAGTTTACATTTGGCAAAAACTGAATATACGAACGAAGCAACGCCTCTACTCCTTTTTCTGGATAGTCAGTAATCTGCTGAAACTCATCTATTGCTATATAGCAACGCTTTTCTGAAGAAGCTAGATAATTGAAAACTTCTTTTAGTGTACTTTCCTCATTGGCAGATGTAATATCAATTGAAGTTTGAGGCAAACCTGTTAGCTCGTCGAATGTAAACACTGGACGAATACTACGTATAAACTTACCTATACGTGAAAGTGCCTTTTGAGGAACAGAATCTAGTTTTCCTAATACTGTTTCAGCGAAAAGTTTAACAAAATCACCCAAATTTTGAGTTGACAAAATATCCATGTAGAGAGTAATAATCTCAGCATTCTCTTCCTTTATATTATAAAAAGAGTGATGAATAAGACCTGTCTTACCCATACGACGAGGAGCTATAAGAGTAACATTTCTACCATTGTGAAGTGCACTGATTATAGTTTTAGTCTCATTTTTTCTATCACAGAAAAACTCTGGACTATGATAACCTGAAATCAAAAAAGGATTATTTGTTCTCATATTTCACATTTTACGTTACGTAATTTACGTAATGCAAAAGTAATGATTAAAAATTAAGTTTCCAAAGAATCTAAAAACAAAATTTCGTAAATCACGTAACGCAATTTACGAAATTTATAAAATCACCCTATAAAATCACTCTTATCGCATTGTGTTTTCTGGTTTAATCGCATTCATATTCAAGAAATTAACAGTAATTTTTCTCATACTACCTATTATAAAAAATACCACAAAAACTTAAAAGATTAATTTTTCTTCAAAATTATTGCCAAAAATTTTGGTGATTTAAAATTTTGTCTTACCTTTGCAACCGCAAAAGCGATGGTGCCATAGCTCAGTTGGT
>JAFWXW010000005.1 GCA_017517845.1 Paludibacteraceae bacterium | reverse complement strand
TAGAATCTAATCAATTAAATTTGATTGAGTGGAAGAATAGAGCAGAAGGTAAATTTGATGAAATATTTAATTCTATATCAAAATACGAACTACCCAAACAGAATATTTTCTTTGATGGGCAGTTGTTTGATGCACATATATTAATAAGTACGTTAATAGAATCGGCAGAGAATAGAATTGTTTTAATTGACAACTATATTGATGAATCAGTGTTGATGTTGCTTTCTAAACGCAAAGCCAATGTTTCTGCAAAAATTTATACTTTGCAAGTAAGTAGAACTTTTAGACATGACCTTCAAAGTTATAATAGTCAATATTCGCCAATAGAGGTAAAACTATATACCAAAGCGCATGATAGATTTTTAATACTCGATGATAAAGTTTATCACGTAGGCGCATCAGTAAAGGATTTAGGCAAGAAACTTTGTGCCGTTTCACTTATTACCTGCATCGATGCTAACGAAATGTTGAATAAAATTGTATAAAATTTTTAAGTAAAATAAAGATTTAAAGAAATAATTATTAATCTTGTCAAATAAGGTCCATGCCGTATTTATAGGAGTATAAAGGTGTGGGCTATTTATTACAATTAGGGTTTTATTTGATAAAATAAAACTCTTTATCTAGCTAAATAGGGAAAAATCCCAATTTTTGGGCATAAATAGCAGAAATTTCAAGAAAATTCATTTTTTTTGAAAAAAAGTGCAAAAAATTTTGGTAGGTAAAAAATTGTTCCTATCTTTGCACTCAGTTTTGCGGCTGTGGCGTAATTGGTAGCCGCGCCAGACTTAGGATCTGGTGCCGAGAGGCGTGGGGGTTCGAGTCCCTTCAGCCGCACTTTAAAAAAGGCAATTGACCGCTGCTTTAAGTAGCGGTTTTTTTTATTTAATAAAATTTTAAAATATGAGTGTTATCCAAAACAACATCGATCTTGTAAATGCTACTCTAACAGTGAAAGTTAGCAACCAGGATTATGCAGAAAAGTATGAAAAAGCGTTGAAAACCGCTCGTAAAAAAATTAACGTACCAGGTTTCCGCGTAGGTATGGCTCCTATGGGTATGGTTAAAAAAATGTATGGTCAAACTATATTGGTTGATGAAATTAATAAAATAGTTTCAGAAGAACTTTATAACTATATAAACGAAAATAAAGTAAATATTTTAGGCGAACCTCTACCAAATGAAAATTCAAAAGTAGAAGCTTTCAATGAAGGTGACGACTTTGAATTTGTATTTGATATTGCTTTAGCTCCAGAACTAAAAGTAGAATGGAACAAAGACGCAAAACTTCCTTTCTATAATATCGAAATAGATGAAAAACTTCTAGAAAAACAAGTAGATGCTTATCGTGGTCGTTTCGGTAAATATGTTCCAGCAGAAAAAGTAGAAGAAAAAGACGTAATCAAAGGTGAATTAGTAGAACTTAATGCTGATGGTTCTGTAAAAGAAGGTGGCGTTAAAGTAGAAAAAGCTATTCTTAGCCCTGGTTACATGAAAGATACAGAAGAACAAGCTAAAGCTTTGGGTAAAGCAGTAGGCGAAAGCTTCGTATTCAATCCTGCAAAAGCATTTGTTAATGAAAACGAAATAGCTTCTCTTCTTCAAATCAAAAAAGAAGAAGCAAAAGAATTTACAGCAGATTGCCAATTCACTGTTTCTGAAATCACACGTTTTGCTCACGCAGAACTTGATCAAGAATTATTTGATGCTGCATTTGGCAAAGACGCAGTTAAATCTGCAGATGAATTCCGTGCAAAAGTTAAAGCTGGTCTAGAAGAACAATTTGTAGGAGATAGCGATATTAAACTTTCTATCGATGTTCGTGAATGGGTTCTTTCTCAACTAAAAGATGTTCAATTTGCTGATAATTTCTTGAAACGTTGGTTAAAAGAAACTAACAAAGAAATGACAGAATCTTCTATAGAAGCAGAATATCCAAAAATGATAGAAGACCTTAAATGGCAAATGGTTAAAGACCAATTGGTGAAAGATGCAGAAATCAAGGTAGAAAGAGCTGATATAGAAGCTGCTGCTCGCAGTGCTGCTAAAATGCAATTTATCCAATACGGTATGCTAAATGTACCAGAAGATATTCTAGACAACTACGTAACAGAAATGCTAAAAGATAAAAATGGTTTACGTAATGCAGCAGATCAAGCAGCTAACGCTAAATTTATAGCAGTGGTTAAAGAAAAAGTAACTTTAGAAAACAAAACTATTTCATTTGAAGAATTTAATAAGTTCTTCCAATAAATAATTTCTAAATAGAATAAAAAAAGGCAGAACTATTTTGTGTTCTGCCTTTTTTTTGTATAACTTTGTTAAAAGTTAGGAATTTTTGTGCAAACCGAGTGCAAATAAGTTCACTTAATTTGCCGAGGTGCCGCCAAAAATCACGGACGCAGTCCGTAATTAGAAACAACAATAAACATTATATATTATGAACAACGAATTTAGAAATTATGCTACTAAGCATCTAGGGTTAAATAGTTTAGCTCTAGACAAATACATGGATGTTACTAGCAGTTATATTTCTCCTACAATTATAGAGGAGCGTCAGCTGAATGTGGCACAAATGGATGTTTTCTCTCGTCTTATGATGGATAGAATCATCTTCCTTGGTACACAGATAGATGATTATACTGCAAATGTTATTCAAGCACAACTTCTTTATTTAGATTCTTCTGAACCTGGTAAAGATATTTCTATATACCTAAATTCTCCTGGTGGTTCTGTATATGCAGGTCTAGGTATTTATGATACAATGCAGTTTATATCATCTGATGTGGCTACTATCTGTACAGGTATGGCTGCTTCTATGGCTGCTGTGTTATTAACAGCTGGTGCCAAAGGTAAACGTTCTGCTCTTCAACACTCTCGTGTTATGATTCACCAACCTATGGGTGGAGCACAAGGTCAGGCTTCTGATATAGAAATCACAGCTCGTGAAATCCAAAAACTTAAAAAAGAACTTTATACTATCATAGCAGATCATTCAGGAAATCCTTTTGAAAGAATAGAAAAAGATTCTGATCGTGACTATTGGATGACTTCTTTAGAAGCAAAAGAATATGGTATGATAGATGAGGTTTTAGTAAGACAATCTAAGTAATTTATGGCAAAAAACGAAGAAAGATGTAGTTTCTGCGGGCGTAAGCAGAGTGAAGTGGAACTTCTTTTGACAGGTGTTACAGGAAATATCTGTAATAATTGTGTTGAAAGTGCTAATGATATAATTAAGGAACAAATAAAAAGTAAAAAGACTAATTTTTCATTAGACAAAGATTCACTTCCTCGTCCACAAGAAATAAAAGAATTTTTGGATCAATATGTAATAGGTCAAGATGAAGCTAAGAAAAATCTTAGTGTGGTGGTTTATAATCACTACAAACGCCTATTACAAAAAGATATGGGTGATGAAGTGGAAATAGAAAAGTCTAATGTAATCATGGTGGGTTCCACTGGTACAGGAAAGACTTTACTAGCCAAAACCATTGCCAAAAAACTTCAAGTTCCTTTCACCATAGTAGATGCCACTGTACTTACAGAAGCAGGTTATGTGGGTGAGGATATAGAAAGTATATTGACAAGACTCTTACAAGTGGCAGATTATGATGTTGAAGCCGCAGAAAGAGGCATTGTATTTATTGATGAAATAGATAAAATTGCCCGTAAGGGCGATAATCCTTCTATTACACGTGATGTTAGTGGAGAAGGGGTTCAACAAGGTCTATTGAAGTTATTGGAAGGTTCTATAGTAAATGTTCCACCTCAAGGTGGCAGAAAACACCCAGAACAAAAGCTAATAGCAGTGAATACTCGCAATATTCTTTTCATCTGCGGTGGTGCATTTGATGGTATAGAAAAGAAAATAGCCTCTAGATTAAATACAAAAACTGTGGGTTATTCTGCTTCTAAAGCCACTAGAAAGGTTAATAAAGACAATTTATTACAATATGTGGCACCTCAAGATTTAAAATCTTTTGGTCTTATACCAGAAATTATAGGTCGTCTGCCTATTTTGACTTACTTAAATCCGCTAGACCGTGAAGCACTTCGCCGTATTATGGTGGAACCAAAAAATTCCATCACTAAACAATACGTTAAACTGTTTGATATGGACGGTGTGAAGTTAAAATTTGAAGACGAAGCTATAGAATATATAGTGGATAAAGCAATAGAATTTAAACTAGGTGCTCGTGGTTTACGTTCGTTGGCAGAATCTGTGATGGTGGACTTTATGTACTCTATTCCATCAGAAAAAATAGATGAATTAGTGATAAATAAGTCTATTGTTGCAGAAAAAATAGAGAAATTTGAAGAAAAATTAATTTAATTTTGTCTAAACTATTGTTTTAAAGATTTCTATTTCATATATTTGCTTTTGTTATGGCAGAAAAGAAAGAAATATATTCAGCTTTAAAGAAGTATTTTGGTTTTGATACCTTTAAAGAAAAGCAGGAAGAAATTATAAGTAATCTTCTTTCTGGCAAGAATACTTTCGTTCTTATGCCAACAGGTGGAGGTAAATCCTTATGTTACCAATTGCCATCGTTTATTATGGATGGTGTGGCCATAATTATATCTCCACTAATAGCACTTATGAAAAACCAAGTAGATGCTATGCGTTCTATGAGTAAAGAACCAGGCATAGCACACTTTATAAATTCTTCACTATCAAAATCTGCTATTGACGAAGTAAAAAATGACGTTATTAGTGGAAAGACTAAGCTTTTGTATGTAGCACCAGAGTCTTTGACCAAAGAAGAAAATGTATTATTCCTACAGGGAGTGAAAATTTCTTTTTATGCAGTAGATGAGGCTCATTGTATTTCTGAATGGGGACACGATTTTAGACCAGAATACAGAAATATTAGACCTATAATAAACAAGATAGGGGAGGCTCCTATAATTGCTTTAACAGCAACAGCAACACCTAAAGTTCAAAATGATATTCAGAAGAATTTAGGAATATTAGATGCTGCAGTCTTTAAATCTTCATTTAATAGACCAAACCTTTATTATGAAGTAAGACCAAAGACTGATGATATAGACAAAGAAATTATCAAATATATAAAATCTCAAAAGGGTAAATCTGGTATTATTTATTGCTTGAGCAGAAAAGAAGTAGAAGACCTAGCTGAGAAATTAAAAGTTAATGGTATTAGTGCACTTCCATATCATGCTGGTATGGATTCTAGTGTGAGAAGTGAAAACCAAGATAATTTCTTATTAGAAGAAGTAGAAGTGATAGTAGCAACTATAGCATTTGGTATGGGTATAGACAAACCAGATGTTCGCTACGTTATTCATTATAATATTCCAAAAAGTTTAGAAGGATTCTACCAAGAAACAGGTCGTGCTGGTCGTGATGGTGGTGAAGGTCAGTGTATAGCATTTTATTCAACAAAAGACATTCAAAAATTAGAAAAATTTATGCAGGGCAAGCCTATTTCTGAACAAGAAATAGGAAAACAGCTTCTAAGTGAGACTAGAGCATATGCAGAATCGTCTATATGTAGAAGAAAATTACTTTTACATTACTTCGGAGAGGAGTATGATCAAGAAAATTGTGGAAACTGTGATAATTGCCTGCACCCTAAGAAGAAAATGGAAGCGCAAGATTTATTATGTACCGTTCTAGAAACGATTTTAGAGGTAAAAGAAAAATTTAAAGAAGGCCATATAATAGATATTGTTATTGGTAAAGAAACATCAGAAGTTGTAGATTATAAACACCACGAATTAGATGTATTTGGAACAGGAAAGAATGAGGAAGTCTCTGTTTGGAGTACTGTTATTCGTCAAGGTTTAATAAGTGGTTACATAGATAAGGAAATAGAAAACTATGGCGTTCTGAAGGTAACTAAGGCTGGTAAAGCATTCTTAAACAAACCAAAATCATTTAAAATCACCAAAGACTCTGACGAAGATGAAGAGATAGAAGAAAAACAAGTATTAAAGAGTGGTTCTGGTGCGGCAGATGAGGCTCTATTCTCTATGCTTAAAGATTTAAGAAAGAAAATAGCAAAACAAGAGGGTCAGCCTCCTTATATTATTTTCCAAGACCCTTCTCTTGAGTCTATGGCTACTACTTATCCTATCACTGTAGAAGAAATGCAAAATATTCCTGGTGTTGGTGTTGGTAAGGCTAATAAACCATACGTTCAAGACTTTATTGCTCTAATTAAGAAACACGTTCAGGAAAACGAAATTGAGCGTCCAGAAGACCTACGTGTTAAGACTGTGGCTAATAAGTCTAAACTTAAAGTAGAAATTATTCAAGCTATAGATAGAAAGATTAGTCTAGAAGATATTGCAATCTCCAAAGGTTTGGAATTTGCAGAATTAATAGATGAAATTGATGCTATCGTAAATTCTGGTACAAAGATTAACATAGACTACTTTATAGAAGACGAAATAGACCTAGACAAAGTAGATGAAATTATGGAATACTTTAGTGAATCTGCAGATGGCGACATTGATGAAGCTATTAATGAATTGGGTCCAGATTTCACAGAAGAAGAAATTCGTTTGGTTCGTATTAAATATATCTCCGAACATTCAAATTAGAAATTTAAAAGGCGTCTTCTACGTTGTCCTCGTCTTCAAAATCCTAATTTATATAGAATAAAAAAATTCCGACTCATCGTCGGAATTTTTTTATTCTGCTATTAACCACTCTGTAAGTCTTATAAACTCTTCTACAGAAAGCTGTTCTGGGCGTTTGGTCAATAGGTCAATATCTTCTTTTTTGGAGAAATCACCATCAGGGATAAGTGGTTTGATTGAGTTTCTAATGGTTTTTCTACGTTGGTTAAATGTGGTTTTTACCACTGTTTTAAACAGTTTCTCATCACAAGGAAGACTCTCACGAGTATTTCTCTTTAGGCTAATCACCGCAGATTGCACTTTTGGTGGTGGGTTGAACACAGAAGGTGGCACTGTAAATAGGTATTCAATATCGTAATATGCTTGCAGAAGCACACTCAAAATACCGTATGCTTTTTTACCTGGTTTAGATGCAATTCTCTCTGCTACTTCTTTTTGTAGCATACCGCTCACAAAAGGAATTTGGTCTCTATATTCCAATATCTTAAAGAAAATTTGGCTTGAGATATTGTAAGGATAGTTTCCTATCACCATAAATGGGTCTTCACCATATAATTCCTTTAAATCATATTTTAAGAAGTCTTTAAAGTGAATCTTGCCATCTAGTTTAGGGAAATTTTTGGATAGATATTCCACCGACTCTCCATCTAGTTCTATTACATTCAAATCTACATTAGATTTTTCAAGTAAAAACTGAGTAAGCACTCCTGTACCAGGACCTATCTCCAATACTTTAATTCCCTCTTCTTCTGGCAATGTATCAGCTATTCTTTTAGCAATACTTAAATCGGTTAAAAAATGTTGCCCGAGGTGTTTTTTTGGTTTTACATACATAATAATTACTATCTTTGCAATGGGACATATGTCTCAATGCAAAGATAATGAAAATAATAGAAAAAATAATAGATATTTTTTATCCGCTTTTTAGCAGGTGGATGAATAAGCAGGTTTATCATTACCTAGCTTGCGGAACTATAAATACAGTTTCTGATTGGATTTTATATTTTATCACTTACAATTTTATTGTTCAGAAAAGGTTTCTAGACTTAGGCTTTGTGGTGATGTCTCCACATATTTTGAGTCTTTTTATTGTTACTCCAATCACATTTACTGTGGGTTTTTGTTTCTCAAAATATATTACTTTTAGTCAGTCCAACTTAAAAACTTTTTCGCAAATATTTAGATATGCTTCTTTGTTGGCATTTAATTTTTTGCTAACATATTTGGGTCTAAAACTTTTGGTGGAAGTGGTAGGATTTTATCCTACGCCGTCTAAAATGATAATAACAGTTGTAACCACAATCATAGGTTTTATAATACAAAAGTATTTTTCATTTAGGGTAAAAAAGGAGTCTGCTTCGTCTGATGAAAATAAATGATATAAATATTTCAGAAATCTTTAATCAAAATTTCAAGTGGATAAAGATTTTTATAATGATAGCAGCATACGGCTATCTTATTTATACATTTATCAATTTTGAACATTACGATGAGTTTTCTTCTTACTTTAAAAACTACGGACTAGAAAACGTAAAATATTTGTTATTCTGTTTGCTTCTGATGCCATTAAATTGGTTTTTGGAGGCAACAAAATGGAAGGAAGTTTTAAAAAGCGTTCAAAAGGTTTCTTTTTGGACCTCTATAAAATCTGTTTTAATAGGTCTAACATCTGGATTTTTTACTCCAAATAGAGTAGGTGAGCCTGTAGGCAGAACATTTATTTTAAATGATGGCAACAAAACAAAGGGTGTGATTTGCTCTCTTATTTGCACGCTCTCACAGACTTTTGCAACATTGTTTTTTGTTATGTTATCATTATTGGGTGTTGCACAATACATTCCACATATAGATGGTGATGAAATTTCTTTAATAAGAAATGTTGCAGTGATAGGATTAGCACTTGTTAGTGTTTTGTATTTTACATTGCCTTTTTGGATAAGAAAAATTAAATCTAATTCACAAAAACTAAAAAATATAATTGAAGCTATTTCGTTAATATCTTATAGAAGATTGCTAATAGTGAGCCTTTATTCTATTTTGAGATTTGGGGTTTATACTTTCCAGTATTACTTAATGCTTAGGTTCTTTTCTATAGATATGGATATGTTGTTGGCTTTGATTATTATTCCAATAAATTATTTTCTAGTCTCTATTACGCCTTCTGTGGCGTTTGCCGAGATAGGAATTAGAGGTACTTATGCTATACTTTTATTGGGAACCTTTACGGCAAATACTGTGGGTGTGGCACTCTCTGCAGTGGGACTTTGGTTTTTAAATTATGTAATTCCTATGCTTATAGGGTCATTACTTTTAATTAAAACAAACAGAAATGAGAAAAATACAGATACTTTGGGCAGATGATGAAATAGAATTATTGAAGCCCCATATAATATTTTTGGAAAACAAAGGATATGAAATTACTACAGTGATTTCTGCTCAAGATGCTATAGATGAGTGCAAGCAGAAACACTTTGATGTGGTAATTTTGGATGAAAATATGCCTGGTTTGAGTGGGCTAGAATGCTTGCTTGAGATAAAAAAGGAGAATCCTTCTCTGCCTGTTATTATGATAACAAAAAGTGAAGAGGAGGATATAATGGAACAGGCTATTGGTCATAAAATTTCAGATTATTTGATTAAACCTGTAAATCCGTTACAAATTCTAATGTCACTAAAAAAAGTGGTAAATTCTCAGGAGATTATTATGGAGAAAACCACTGTAAATTATAGGGCAGAGTTTATGAGAATTAGTAATGAGATAAGTGATAAACTTTCTTCTGAACAGTGGAAAAAACTTTATAAAGATTTAGTTTTTTGGGAAATGGAATTAGAACAAGCAGATGAGAATATGCTTGAAATGCTACAAATGCAGAAGCAAGAAGCAAATGCTGCTTTTTCTAAATACATCAAGAATAATTATGAAAAATGGTTTCAGGGTGATCCAAATAAACCTATGATGAGTCCAGATTTATTTAAAAACAAGGTTTTTCCACTTCTAGACAAAGGTGAGAAAGTATTCTTTGTTCTGATAGATAATTTGCGTCTAGACCATTGGAGAGTGATTCAAAAAGAATTAAGTTCTCTTTATGAGTTTGTAGAGGATGATACATATTTTAGTATATTACCCACGGCAACACAATATGCTAGAAACGCCATTTTCTCTGGGCTAATGCCTGAACAAATAAAAAAAATGTATCCAGACTTATGGGTAGATGAAGAGGAAGATGAGGGTAAAAATCTAAATGAGGAATCATTAATAAGACATCAGATAGAGAGATTTAGAAGGCGTTTTACTTTCTCCTACAACAAGATTAATACAAATCAAGCACTAGAAAAATATAATGACCAATTAAATTCATTAATGGAAAATGACCTTAATGTGGTAGTGTTTAATTTTGTAGATATGCTTTCTCATGCCCGTACAGAAGTGAAATTATTTAGAGAATTAGCTCCAGATGAGGCGGCGTATCGATCACTAGTGAAATCATGGTTTAAGCATTCACCTGTTTCTGAGTTTTTCCGTACATTGGCTAAACATAAGATAAAAGTTATTTTAACCACAGACCACGGAAGTATTAGAGTAAAAAATGCAATCAAGGTGGTGGGAGATAAAAATACTAATGTAAATTTGCGTTATAAATTGGGAAAGAATCTAGCATATAACAAGAAAGAGGTTTTTGCTATCACTAATCCCTCTTCTATATATCTGCCAAGTCCTAATATTAGTACAAATTATATATTTGCGTACAATGCAGACTTTATAGCATATCCCAATAATTATAATTATTATGTAGGTTATTATAAAGATACATTTCAACATGGTGGCATATCACTAGAAGAAATGATTATTCCAATAATAAAAATGAATCCTAAATGATATATCCAGATTTTTTAAAACAATCAGATAAGGTAGTCATATTGTCCCCATCTGGTAGCATAGAGGCAAAATGGGTGGAAGGACTTACCAATGTTTTAACTTCATATGGTTTAGATGTTGGTGTTGCGCATCATGCTTTATGTAAAAAGGGAAGGTTTGCTGGTACAGACGAAGAGAGAATAACAGACCTACAGGAGGCTATTAATAATGAAGAGGTTAAGGCTATTTTCTGTTCTCGTGGTGGATATGGACTTGCTAGAATTATAGATAAGATAGATTTTTCTCCACTGATGAAAAACCCTAAATGGGTGGTGGGTTTTAGTGACATTACGGCTCTTCATAATGCCTTAAATGGGGTAGGAGTGGCTTCTATTCATTCCATTATGGCAAAACATATCACTCTAGAGGCAGATGGTCTAGAAAACTTGATAAATATGTTATTTGGAAAGTCTGTGCAATTGGAGGCTACTGCCAATGAATATAATAAACAAGGAGTGGTGGAAGGAGAATTGGTTGGTGGCAATCTTTCTGTACTTTATGGACTGCGTGGAACTCCATTTGATTTGGATTATAGAGGGAAAATATTGTTTATAGAAGACCTTTCAGAAAGGCTTTATCATATAGACAGAATGGTACAAAATTTACGTTTGGGTGGAGTTTTTGGAAAGATAAAAGCTCTTGTCGTAGGTCAATTTACAGATATAGACGATGATGATAGTTTTTGTGGTGGAGCGTATGGAGTAATAGCAGAAGCAGTAAAAGACTATGATATTCCTGTATGTTTTAATTTTCCTGCAGGTCATGTAGATTTTAACCAACCATTAATGTTGGGTGCAAATTATAAATTGGAGGTTTTAAATAATAAATCAATATTGAAATGTTTAAAATAAAAGGATTATTTGCTGGTAGTAGTAATTGGGTAAAACTCTTAGTTACTTTATTAATACCTTTGTTTTTATTATGTCTTACATCTGTTATTTGGGCTTTGATAATTGAAGCAGCGGGGGTAGATGTTACATCTTTGAATGTAGAGAGAGCTGTTCAGTTTATTTCATCTGTGATAACTTTTATCGTAGGTGGAGTGTCTGTTGCTTACCTTATATTTGAAAATCCCAAAGAGGAGTTAATGATGAGTTCGTGGGGTGGTGGAAAAAATTATTTGTATGGAATTATAGCATTATTGGCTCTGCTTCCTATAGTTGGAGTGCTTAATGAATGGAATCAAGGAATAAGTTTTCCAGATGCTTTAGCACCTTTGGAACAATGGATGCGTGAGGCAGAAGATGCTGCGGCAGAACTTCAAGAGAGATTTCTGTCTGGTACTTCATATCTAGATTTAATTATAAACATAGTGATAATGGCTATCACTCCAGCCATTTGTGAAGAATTATTGTTTAGAGGGGTTTTACAAAACCAATTAGAAAAATGGTTTAAAAATGCACATATTGCAGTTTGGGTGGCAGCTATAATATTTAGTGCTATTCACTTTCAGTTTTATGGATTCTTGCCTAGAATGGTATTGGGTGCGGCATTGGGTTATTTACTTGTTTATGGAAAATCACTTTGGCTTCCTATCGTGGCTCATTGTGTAAATAATTCATTGGCAGTGATAACAGCTTGGGGTGCTAATAAGTTGGAGATTATGAAAGAAGTAGAGGCGGTAGCTCCTACCTACACCACCTCTGAAGATTACATTTTCCTTATAGGTTGCGTGTTCGTAGTAGCACTTTCGTATTACAAGTTGTATTACAACAACTCACAGTTAGGAATTAGGAGTTAGGAGTTAGGAGTTAAAAAATTCCTCATTCCTAATTCCTCATTCCTAATTAATTTATATTTTTGTAAAAAATAAAAATTAGAAAACAATGAAACATATAGCAATCGTAGCTGGTGGTGATTCTTCTGAGGTGGAAGTGTCACTAAAAAGTGCAAAGGGGATAAAATCTTTTATAGATGAAACTAAATATAAAACCACTATAGTTACCATTATAGGTGATGAATGGCTTGCCAAAGTGTCTGATAATAAATCATACACTATAGATAAAAATGATTTTTCATATACTATAGATGGCGAAAAACAAAGATTTGATTTTGCTTATATAACCATTCATGGTACTCCAGGTGAGAATGGTATTCTTCAAGGTTATTTTGATCTAATTGGTCTTAAATATTCTTGTTGTGGAGTATTGGCAGCGGCCCTTAGTTTTAATAAATTTGCTTGTAACCAATATTTAAAAAACTTTGGAGCAAAAGTGGCTCAATCATTGCTTGTTAGTCCTGGAATGAATGTAGAGCCAAAAGATGTGGTAGAAAAATTGGGATTACCTTGTTTCATTAAATCAAATGTGGGTGGAAGTAGTTTTGGGGTGACCAAAGTAAAAGAAGAGTCACAAATCCTTCCTGCCATAAATAAGGCATTTGCAGAGGGTGGTGATGTGATTATAGAGTCTTTTTTGAAAGGGACTGAGATTACTTGTGGTATGTATAAGACTCATGAAAAAACTGTTGTGTTCCCTATTACAGAGGTGGTTTCTGAAAATGAATTTTTCGATTATGATGCAAAATATAATGGTCAAGTAAAAGAAATTACTCCTGCTCGTATTTCAGATGAACTGACAAAAAGAGTTCAAGAGGAAACAAAAAAATATTATGATATTTTGGGCTGTAAGGGCATTGTTCGTATTGATTATATCATTACAGAAGATGGTGTTCCTCATGTTTTAGAAGCAAACACCACTCCAGGAATGACACCTACTAGTTTTATACCACAACAAGTGCGTGCTGCAGGTCTAGATATAAAAGATGTAATGACTGATATTATAGAAAACAAATTAAATTAAGATACTATGGAACCAAAGGTTAAAGAGCAAATAGCTTTAATAGAAAAAGCTCTATCCAAGATTAGTTGGAAAGGTAATCCACAATCTTTATATGACCCAATAGATTATGTTCTTAGTTTAGGGGGTAAGAGAATTAGACCAGCATTATGTACTCTGGCATGTGAATTTTATTCAGAAGATGCAGAAAAGGCTATTCCAGCGGCATTGGGTCTAGAGATTTTCCACAATTTCACTCTTTTGCATGATGATATTATGGATAGAGCAGATACCAGAAGAGGACAAGCTACAGTTCATAAAAAATGGAATGATAATGCTGCTATTCTTTCTGGTGATGCCATGCTTATATGTGCATATCAACACGTAGCACAGGTAGAAGGTCATCTTTTAAGCAATATAATGACACTATTCTCAAAGGTGGCATTAGAGGTTTGTAAAGGGCAACAATTAGATATGTCTTTTGAAACAAGAGAGGCAGTTTCTGTAGATGAATACATAGAAATGATTCGCCTTAAAACAGCTGTTTTATTAGCAACCAGTTTGGAGATAGGGGCTATAATAGGTGGTGCACCATCTACAGATTCAGACCTTTTATATAATTACGGAATAAACTTGGGGTTGGCATTTCAATTGAGAGATGATTATCTAGATGCATTTGGTGACCCAAAAGAATTTGGAAAACAAATAGGCGGAGATATTAAGTGTAATAAAAAGACGTATCTTTTAATCAATGCTTTGGAAACTGCTGATGAAGAAACAGCCCTAAATCTTAAAAATTGGTTAGGAACAAATAATGTAAATGATGAAAAAGCCAAGATACAAGCAGTGCTAGATATTTATAGAAAGACAGGTTCTGATAAGCGTTGCGAAGAGGCGATTCAAGATTTCTTTGAAAAATCAGTCGTTTGTGCAAAACAGTTGCAACTTCCTGAATATAAGAAAGATATATTGATAAATTTGGCCTATCATTTAATGGGACGAAAAAAATAATTAAAATTTTTGTTGAAAAATAGGGGGATTTTCAAAAAATCTCCCTATTTTTATGGCGAATATCCTTAAAAATCAAAGATTATGCCATATCGTCGCTTACCTAATACAGATGCAGCGAGACTTCGTGCCATGAAAGTGGCAAAGTCAAAGTTTGAAGAATTAGGATCTGCTGCGTCTCCTTTCTCTACAAAAACTATGATAGAGATAAACTCTTTTATACCTCAGTTTGAGAGAGCTATTTCTGAGTATAAAATGTCAGTTTCTATGCAGAGTGAGAAGAGTTCTAAGTATCAGCAATTGGTTAAAAATGCTAGAATGTATGTTTCTCACTTTATTCAGGTGCTAAATTTGTCATGTCTTAGAAATGAGATTAAACCAGAAAAGAAGTTGATGTACAAACTTCTTCCAGACAACTATACTGTACCAGATTTAAGTACAGAAGCACTTCTTCTAGAATGGGGTAAAAATATAATAGATGGAGAAACAGAACGTACCATGAGTAGTCCTGGTAGTGCTATCTATAATCCTTCTATTGGTAAAGTAAAAGTTCACTATGAACTTTTTGCAGAGGCATATCAAGGAAAAAAGGTTTCACAAAAAACTTCGAGTAGATTTTTGGATAATATTCAAAGTCTTCGTACCAAGGCAGACCAAATAATTCTAGACCTTTGGAACCAAATAGAAGGTCATTTTGCAGAATTGGGAACAGAAGCGATGCAAGAAAAATCAAAAGAGTTTGGTATAGTGTATTATCTTCGTAGAAAGGAGAAGCAGAAACTAGGAATTCCAGTCTCTGGAGACGAAGATTTTGAGTGAAAAAATTAGAATTAAAAATAAAAGTTTTTCAGTTATTTTTATTATATTTGTCCTTTGGTTTTATAGAAATCAAAGGACAAATATTTTATAGAAAAACATAAAAAACAATATATGGAAGAAGTAGAAAAAATCCAACAAAATCAAGATTATGGTGCTTCAAGTATCACTGTTCTAGAGGGCTTAGAGGCAGTTAGAAAACGTCCTGCTATGTATATTGGTGATATTAGTCAGAAGGGTCTGCATCACTTGGTATATGAGGTGGTGGACAACTCTATAGACGAGGCGATGGCTGGATATTGTAAGAATATAGATGTTACCATCAATGAAGATAATTCTATAACTGTTACAGATGATGGACGTGGTATTCCTGTGGATATGCATGAGAAAGAAGGTAAGTCTGCGTTGGAAGTGGTATTAACAGTGCTTCATGCTGGTGGTAAGTTTAACAAAGATAGTTACAAGGTATCTGGTGGTCTTCATGGTGTGGGTGTATCTTGTGTGAATGCCCTTTCTACATACCTTAGAGCTGAGGTTCACAGAAATGGAAAAATTTATATGCAAGAATATTCTGTGGGTAAACCATTTGCTCCTGTCAAAGAAATAGGTGTGAGTGACAAAACAGGTACCACAGTTACATTCAAGCCAGATGGTTCTATTTTCACTACTACAGAATACAAATTTGATATTCTTTCTGCACGCCTTAGAGAGTTGGCATACCTTAATGCAGGTATTAGATTAACTCTTACCGACAAGCGTGTTGCAGAAGGCGAAGAACCAATACAAGAAACATATTACTCAAAAGATGGTCTTAAAGAATTTGTTCTTTATGTAGATGAGTCTCGTGAAAAACTTCTAAATGATGTAATTCATATTCAGACAGATAAATATGAAACACCAGTAGAAATAGCCATGACTTATAATACTTCATATGGTGAAAATGTTCACTCATACGTGAACAATATCAACACCATAGAAGGTGGTACTCACTTGGCTGGTTTCCGTCGTGGTTTAACACGTACACTTAAGAAATATGCAGAAGAAAACAAACTACTAGACAAACTTGAAAAAGCCAAAATAGAACTAAATGGTGATGACTTCCGTGAAGGTCTTACAGCTATAGTTTCTATCAAAGTGGCAGAACCACAATTTGAGGGTCAAACCAAAACTAAACTTGGTAACAACGAAGTTATGGGTTCTGTGGATATGGCTGTTAGCGAAGCACTTGGTAACTTCCTAGAAGAAAATCCAAAAGAAGCTAAACTTATTGTAGAGAAAGTAGTTCTTGCTGCTACAGCTCGTAAAGCAGCTCAGAATGCTCGTAAACTAGTTCAACGTGCTAGTCCACTTTCTGGTTTTGGGCTTCCTGGTAAACTATTCGACTGCTCTAGTAAAGACCCTTCTGAATGTGAATTATTCTTAGTCGAAGGTGACTCTGCAGGTGGTACAGCAAAACAAGGTCGTGACCGTGTTACTCAAGCTATTCTTCCACTACGTGGTAAAATCCTTAATGTGGAAAAAGCTATGACACACAAAGTGTTTGATAGTCAAGAAATCAAGAATATCTACACCGCATTAGGTGTAACCATTGGTACAGCAGATGACTCAAAGGCTCTAAACCTAGAAAAGCTTCGTTACCACAAGGTTATTATCATGACCGATGCCGATGTGGATGGTAGCCACATTGCAACACTTATCCTTACCTTCTTCTTCCGTTATATGAAAGAACTTATAGAAGGTGGTCACGTTTATATCGCAACTCCTCCACTATACTTGTGTAAAAAAGGTAAAGTAGAAGAATATTGTTGGAATGAGCAACAACGTCTTGCCTTCATAGAAAAATATGGTAATAATGGTACAGAAAGTGGTATCCACGTGCAACGTTACAAAGGTCTTGGTGAAATGAACGCTGCTCAGCTTAAAGAAACCACTATGGATAAGCAAAACAGAACACTTCGTCAAGTAACTATAGAAAATGCTATGAGTGCAGACCGTATCTTCTCTATGCTTATGGGTGACGATGTGGCTCCTCGTCGTGAATTTATAGAAAAGAATGCTACTTATGCACGTATAGATGCGTAGTATGAGTATAAACAAGTCAAATATCCAATCAGTGTGCAGTTATTTTCATATAATCTGCACGCTGGTTTTATTTTGTTCCATACCATTTTATTATTCTAGATTTACCCAATATGGGCTAATCTTTTTCTTTGTATCATTTGTCATAGATTATGTCTCTAGTGAAAGATGGAAAAAAGGTTTTAAGATTAATTCTTCTAGGATAGTTTCTTTTTTCTTGCTTTTACAAATAGTTCTGTTATTTATATTTAGCTTCTTTGAGCAGCAACCTCAATACTTATCCACACTATATGAATATCGTTTGGCCTTTTTAGGTTTCGGGATAGTAGGGTTACTAGGTGTTTCTGATAAGTTTAAGGTGAGATATTTTGCATATTCTACCATAATATCTGTTATTGTACTTCTCATTTCATTATATTTGATTATTCCAGATTGGTATGACAATCTTACTACAATTAATGAGAAATTAGCTGTAGTGAGGTCGCTAAGAGGATTAAATCTTTGTAAGCACATGACCATAAACATATTCTTAGGTGTGGGAATGGCATTGTTTGCTAAATTATTTACTATATCTAAATCAAATCTGGAGAAGGGTTTTTCTGTGCTTATGATAATCCTATACTATACAATGGTAATGGCTTCAGAAGGTAGGGTAGGAATGTTAAATGCCACTATTGTTCTAGGTTGTATAATATTACGTGCTATTATTTCAAACAGAAAGTTACTTATACCTTTGTTAATAGGACTAGTTATTTCTTTTGTTTCAGTTTTTTATCTTACAATCTCAGAGAAAACTGAGTTTAGAATTTCTGCATTAGAAAAAGGCAATCCTAGGGAATTTATTTGGGAGGAAGGTATAAACAGGATAAAACAATCTCCTATTTTTGGGGTGGGGGCAAGTACTAATGCAGCTCAATTTAAAGAGATATTATTAAATAATGAAGACCTTATCAGAACAGAACAATTTCTATTAATGAACCTAAGACAAGATAAAGTTTATGGAATGCACCCACATAATCAAATTATGCAGTCTTGGCAAGAATATGGAATTATAGGGCTATTTGCTATTATGGCATTATTTATATCCATAATAATGGCAGTTAGAGGGTCATTGACTCTAAATCTTATTTTTATAATAATCTTTGTTCAGCTTTTATCAGAAGTTATAGATGGAGGAGTGACCACTGTGGGTTTCTGCACTTATGTATATCTAATTCTGGTTTTATTAGCCTCTAATGAGATGGGAAAAGAAAAGATATGTAGCCCTAAATGGATTTCTCGCTCTCCAAGCAATGCGTGAAAGCACTATAGATTCTCTCAATCTTATTTTAAATGGACTAAGCCCTGCACTACCATAAAGATTGATGATATATCTTCTTATTTTATAAGTTTCTCTTTCAAAGTTGAGTCTCTTTCCCAAATTGCTTGTGTTGCTTATAGAAGTGCCAATCTCTCTATACACAGCTGTGCATTCTGGTAGGTAATGAACTTTATTATGTGCTAGAATAGAAAGCCAAACTGGATAGTCAAAAGTGATAAACTTATTGTTGATATAGTCATCTATATTGCAATATTTATCAAATTCTGAGCGTCTAAAAACCACTGTGACTGCACGAATTATATTTCTTAGAAGAATGTATTTATAAGCATCTTCTTTGCTTAGAGAGCTTAGAAATGCGTCGTTTGAGTAACTTTCTTGAACTCCATCTCTATCTCTAGTCCAACCTGTAAAAGAAATTCCATAATCTTGATTATTCTCTAGAAATGAAATTTGCTTTTCTAGTTTCTCTTGGTCTATCCAATAATCATCACTCTCTAGTATGGCAATATAATCGCCACTAGCCTTAGAAAGAAGAAATTTATAGTTTTCTAGTAACCCTTTATTCTCCTTTTGAGCGAAAAATTTTATTTTTTCTGGGTATTTGTTTGCGTACTCTGCCGCGATTTCTGCTGTTTTGTCTTTTGAGCAATCGTCGTTTATTAATAGCTCAATGGCAAATGTGCATTCCTGTGAGAGAAAACTCTCTATAGCCTGAGAAATGTACTTCTCATGCATATAAGTGGGCATAAGTACGCTTACTTTCATTAGAAAATGTTTTTAAAACGTTCTGGAAGTTTAACCACCACTTTCCACCATGCCATAGAAGGCTTATTCCATGCGTATGGCTTACGGCAAAATGTTTGGAATAGTCTGAGTTTATTAGAAATTTTATCTAAGTCTATTGATTTTCTTTCTGTGACCTCTATTATAGTTCTTCTGCGTTTCTTGATATGTTTACCCCAACCAGCAGCCATTCTATCCTTATCAGAAAAACGAGCCATAAGCATATTATCATCAAAACAGCCAAGGTGTATTAGATAAAGATGCTTTGCAATATGGAAGTTATGTCCTTTGATTCTATGAAAACCAGCCCCCCAAGTTAAGGGTTGAGCCACTATAACAGGTTTTGTATAACGGGTAGAAACAAATGCATATCTTCTCTGAGATAAGAAGTTTTCATCTTCTATGATAGGTTTTTCCTCATTTAGATTTTGACCCACATCTAGTCCTAATGCAGAAGCAGATGATTTAATATTTAATGAAGAAAGATACGCCCTCAATGAAATTTCCAATTTAGGATCAACTATAAGAAATTCATCAGCATCGCAGCCTATGATTAAGTCATAATCTGTTAAAAGTTCCGCAGCTCTATCAGAAAGAAATTTAAGGCGAGCTTTTTCTGCAGAAACCACCTGCCCCTTAATTTTTTCCACTTTGGTGATATTAACCCCCTCAGACTCAGGTGGATTTTCTTGGTCTAGTCCATCTAGATAAATGTATAGATTTTCTCTACCGAGTTCCTTACCATAATATGATACCCATTTTTTTAGGAAAAAGGCATCATTTCTTGCCATGGTTATAGCTGCTATCTTCTTCATTATGTTAAGTTATTAAATGTTTTTAAATACAGTTTCCCATTTATCTACAATGGTTTTCACAGAAAATTTTTCCACTTCTTTTAGTGATTCTTCGTGGAAATTTTTGCGTAAATCTTCGTCGAGCATTACTCTGTCTAGGCCCTCAGCCAATGCTTCTACATTAAGGTATGGAATTAAAAGTCCAGTCTTCTCGTGTGATACTATATCAGCTGGTCCTGTTGGACAATCATAACTAACAATAGGAAGTCCCATTGCCATAGCTTCTATTAGTACCAAAGGCAATCCTTCGTTGCGAGAAGACATAGCATATACAGAAGCATTTTTGTATTGTTCCACTACATTTTTTTGTGGAGGAAGCATTTCTATAGTATTTTCTAGACCCAATTTAGAAATCTGATTTTCTAGCATGGTTTGTTGTTTGCCTTTTCCTATAATCCTCAATTTCCACCCCTCTTTGCGAGCTTTGGTAAGATACCAAGCATTAATCAAATCTATAAAGTTTTTCTGTGCTCCCAACCAACCCATTGCCATACAGACTTTCTTGTCTAAACTAGATGGAGTAGAAGCATCTATGGTTACAGGATTGTATATACAAATGGCATTTTTCGCCTTAAATTTAGTTTTATAAGCCTCTACAGCAGGTTCTGTTAGTGTTACTATTAAGTCTGAATATTTGGCAGCTATTTTACGAGACAACCTATGTCCTAGATGCCAATTTACATCTACATTAAAATGTTCCCATGTTATGGTTTTATACCCTCTAGACGCTGGAATATTTACAAAACTACGTCCTGCATCTACTATGATGATAATATCGGGATTAATCTGCTTATAAATCTTTTTCATAAGGACTATTCTTCTAATATCACGAATAGGGAAGGGGTATTTATCTTTTGTGGGTGCCAAGTAATGTAAATTAACCCTACTATCTATATTAAAGAAAGGTTCTTTGTCCTTACCAATGAATGATATAATATGAACCTCATGTCCACGTTCTGCAAGTTCTCTAGAGAGAATAGAGGTGACACGCTCAGTTCCACCAGGATTATTTAGGGCTTTATTACTAAATACTATTTTCATAAATCTTACACTACGCTCCAGAAACGTTCAGGAATTTCATATACCCAAAGTTGGTTTAACATACTAGGTCTATTCCATTTGTAAGGAGGTCTAAACCATTTTTGAATAAACTGTGCTTTTCTAATGATTTCATCTCCTCTGAGTGGTTCGCTCTCACTTATAAGTGAGATGGTACGAGTACGAAATTCTAAATGTTTCTCCCAACCATGATTTTTAAGGTCGCTGTTCATACAACGTTCTTTTAAGAAATCAAAGTCGAAACCACCAAAGTGGAATGTGTATAAATTGGGATCTATATGATAATTATGTCCTTTAATTCTATGAAAACCAGAACCCCATCTTACAGGTTTGTTAATTATGCAAGGTTTGGTATAATCTGGAGCAATTAATGCATAATGTCTTTGTGCTAAGAAACCTTTGCTATAGTCAAACGTTGGTTCTACTCCTTGTCTTTGGCCTACATCAAATCCCAATCCACTAACAGAAGTTTTAATATCTAGTCCACTAATATATTCAGCTAAATTCATTCCCAAACGTGGTTCTACCACAATGTACTCATCGGCATCACAACCTATAACTATTTCATAACCAGCAGCAAAGAGTTCTGCAGCCTTATCCGACAAGAAACTTAAGCGTTGGCCTTCCATTGTATCTAGATTTCCAGGAATGCGGTCACAAAGTTCTATATGAACTTTACCAGTAGGGTCTTGTGGAGGGTCCTGGTCTTTTCCATCAAGGTAGATATAAATATTTTCAAATCCTATTTGAGGACCATAATAATTCATCCAACGTTCCAAAAAGAAATTATCCCTTCTGGCACGAGTAAGTAAGGCTATTTTTTTTAGTTTTTTCATTGGGTTTAAACGCTTTCTTTAAATCTTTCAGGAATGGTAACTACTAGTTTCCAATAATACATATAAGGTCTAAGCCATGCAAATGGATGTCTAATTATAGTCTGTAAAAATCTAGCAATAGGTAGATATTTATCTCCATCTTTGGCTTTCCCCTCATTTGCCAAACGTATGGTTCGGTAACGTTGTTCAAGATGCTTACTCCAGCCAGCATTTATTTTTTCTTTATCTTTAATTCTTTCCATAAACATATCATTATCAAAAGAACCGAAATGGAAAAGGTAAAGATTTTTATCTATTTTATAATTATGATTTTTGGTTCTATGAAATCCAGCTCCCCAACGTATAGCACGTGCTTTGACCACAGGTTTGGTATATTGAGAATCCAAAAGTGCATATCTTCTTTGAGAGAGATAAGGAAGATTTGGATTTATAGGTTTTTCTTCTTTTAAGTTATGACCCACGTCCAATCCAAGTCCAGAAACAGAATTTTTTATTTTAATCTTAGAAAGATATTCTCTAAGTGAAAGATTAGTTTTGGGATCTACCACCAAATATTCATCAGCGTCACCGCCAATAACTAAGTCGTATGTTTTAAGAAGTTCTTTAGATTTTTCATTTAAGAATGCTATTCTAGTTCTATCGCCTACAGTCATTTCTTCCTCTTTATGTTCACAAAGAGTAACATTGGCTTTGCCAATGTTTTTTGGCAGAACTTGGTCTTTCCCATCCAAGAAGATGTAGAGATTTTCTTCTCCAAGTTGTTTTCCATAATACGATATCCACTTTTCAAGGTAAAAGTTATCGTTACGGGCCATAGTTATTGCAGCAATTCTTTTCATAATGCAAATATAACTAAATTTTTTATTATTTTTGTACTCTATAAAAGTGAATAAAATGACTACTTTAGAAAAGATATCATTACCAGTAGCAGAAGACTTACACAGATTTAAGATTGCTTATAGACAGTCACTTCATAGCTCAAATCCATTACTGCAAGAAATAGTAGCACATGTTACCAAGAGTTCTGGAAAAATGATGCGTCCTATATTGGTGTTTCTTTCGGCACAGTTGTGTGGGGGAGTAACAGAAAAGACTATAAGATCTGCAGTTGCGTTAGAATTACTTCATGTGGCAAGTCTAATTCATGATGATGTGGTAGATAATTCTGCAGAACGTAGAGGTTTACCATCTGTGATGGCAGCGTTTGAAAATAAAGCAGCAGTTCTAGGTGGTGATTTCTTTTTATCTACAGCACTATGTGAAGCAGTAGCCTCACAAACCTTAGGAGTAGTAGAGACCATATCAAATCTAGGTAAAATACTTATAGAAGGCGAGATGCTCCAACTTACAGAAAGTAGAAATCCTAGTTTCAAAGAAGAAAATTATTTCTCTATTATCAAGTGTAAAACTGCAGCATTATTTTCTGCATCTTCCAAATTGGGGGCTATTTCCGCAGCAAACCAAACATCAGAAAATGTAGAAAAACTTACCAAGTTGGGAGAATACATAGGTATATGTTTTCAGATAAAAGATGACTTATTAGACCTACAACCAGATAATGAGACAGGAAAACCTTATGGTAATGATATTCAAGAAGGAAAGATTACCCTACCTCTTTTATATTCATACAATCATGCCTCAGAAGAAGAAAGAAAGTATATCTCAGAATGCATTCTAGAAAAAAATGTCGATAAGATAATTCAGATAGTAAATGAAAATGGCGGTATAGAATATGCCAATATGATTCTAGGTAGATATTATTCCAAAGCCATCAAAATCCTAGAAGAATTCCCAGCTTCCCCAATCAAAGATTCCTTGGAGTTGTATATTGAATACCTACTAAGTAGAAAGAAATAATACAGATAATTTAGTTCCCCGATACTGGAGGATGAATTTGATGTGACCCCCATCGGGGGTTAATCTTAAATTGTAGGCAGGTGTTGAGCGTAGCGATAACGCCTGTGTTTGGGAATATTAACCCTACGCATACCACGCCCGTAGGGTGTGGGTCTTGTTCAAATAAAATAAAAACATTACATTTGCATAAAATTAATTATTAACCACAAATTCTTAATCAATATGGCAAACACCTATAATCAAATTTACGTTCATTTCATTATTTCCGTTAAAAATAGAATGCCCCTAATTAAACCAGAATGGGAGCAAAGACTATATCAATACATCACCACATCTATAGATAACCGCAAAAACAAAACATTAATAATAAACGGCACAAAAGACCACGTCCATATATTCGTCTCAATGGATAACTCAGAATCGCCTGCCAAACTAATGCTCTGCATCAAACAATTCTCTTCTAAATTTATTAAGAATAATTTTAACAAGGATTTTTCGTGGCAAGAAGGCTATGGTGCTTTCTCATATACAAAATCACATATTGATAATGTCTTCCAATACATCAAAAAACAAAAAGAACACCATAAAAAGGTGTCCTTTGCTGATGAATATAGAAATATCCTATCCAAATTCGGTTATGGGGATATTTATATTTAGAACATTAAAGCTAATCCTACACCATCGTTGTTTATTTTGAATTGTAATTCTGAAGAAGATATATATCCTCCAGAAGTGTTATTGAAAGTTTCATAACTCTTTCTTTTTTGAGATTTTCCAACACATACTAAAGGTATACCGACAGCAATAGTAGAAATTCCAGCTCACCACAAGCCGAATACACAATGACTAAGTCTGCGCCCTATTAGGCACAAACTCAATAGTGTATTCTTTTGCTCGTATCTAGTTCGAGGTGGTGATTCGAGAGCGATTGAGCAAAATAAGTTATGTGTACAAAATGTACAACATCACAAAGATATTAATTATTTTAATATGTTGTTACGTTAATATTGTAAATTCTATGATATTTCAAGGGGATTTTTAATGTGGGCGGTGCAGTCGCAGGAAAGGCGACTTAGACCACTAGTATGGGGTTGACAGGTTTGTTTATATAGTATACGATTAACTAGTGGTCTGCATTGCTCCGCAATGCGCACCGCCCACATTAAAAATCCCAATGGTTTTGGGGTAGAGGAGGGTTTGGTTGTATCCAATTCTACAGGCGTTGCAGTCGCTACGCTCCTTTAACACCTGCCTACAACATAGGAAACACACCCTACGGGCGTGGAGGTTGGGGTGTAATTCCTATACACAGGCGTCGCCGCTACGCTCTGACACCTGCCTACAATTATTGTGCAAACGAGAGGAGAACCAAGCTTGCTTGTGTTATCCCGAGTGCAGCCAATAATCATTAAAAATAACAAAAGACAAACTCGCGATGCGAGTTTAACTTCTAACTATCTAGCTTGTAGCACTTCCATTCTGTTGGCGTCTAGACGAATGAAAGTAAATAGTAGCAAAGTGAATCCCCAAAGAGAGGAACCACCATAGCTAATAAGAGGTAGAGGAATACCGATTACAGGGGTGATGCCAGTAACCATTCCTAGATTTATAAAGAAGTGGAATAGGAAAATACAGAGTATTCCATACCCATAAATGCGAGAGAATGCAGACCTCTGTCTTTCTGCCAAAAAGATGAGTCTAAGCATCAATGTGGCATAAATAATGATAAATAGTGTAGAGCCTATAAATCCCCATTCCTCTGCAATGGTACAAAAAATAAAGTCGGTATCTTGCTCTGGAACATAATTTAGTTTGGTTTGTGTTCCATTTAAATATCCCTTACCTGTTAGACCGCCAGAACCTATGGCTATTTGAGATTGTCTCACATTGTATCCTGCACCTTGAGGGTCGTCTTCCAATCCCAAAACTATTTTGATACGAATCTGTTGGTGAGGTGCCAAAATTTTATTAAAAGCATAATCGGCACTGCCAGAAAGAGCAATGGAAAACATCAAGAATGCAGATATAAGCAGGTAGGTTTGTCTATGCATCACCATTCCCCAAATAAATAGGAATATTATGCTAACGCCAATACTTAATGCGGCAAAATACCAAGTTTTGACAGCAGGAATAAAGTTTGCAAGTATTATTCCTACGGCATAAATGCCAATGTTAATACCTAGGAATGTTAGCATACAAGTTTTGTCCTTGGTATAAATCCTTAAGAAAATCAATGCGGTAATAACAGCAATAGCAAACACTAGAATGAATCCTAGAAGTTCTGGGACATCTACTCCAACCACAGCATCTGGTAGATTATTGTATCGTAAAACTAGAATAAAGAAAACTATAGCAAATACTCCCAAAATCAATATCATTCCATTCATTCCCTCTCTAAAAAGTAGGATAAAGAATGAGAAAAAGACCAATGCAGAACCAGTTTCACTCTGGGCAATAATAATTAATGCAGGCAGTAGAATAATACCCATGGCTAGCATAAGGTCCTTGTTTCGCCTTAGGTCTATCTGAGATTTACTAAGAAAAGCAGAAAGACACAGGCAGGTGGCATATTTGGCAAATTCAGCAGGCTGAATTTTGAATGCCCCGAAGTTTAGCCAAGAATGTGATCCTTTGGTGTCTGTTGCCAGAAATATAGTTGCTATAAGCAAAATTATCATCAACACATAAAATAAGTATGCTATATTACTATAAAACTTACTATCTATAGTTAGAATTATAGCCCCTAATATAAGTGCAGTAGAAATCCAAATGATTTGTTTGCCGTGATTTGCAGAAAAATTAAAAATCTCTGCATTGTCATAATCATAACAAGCAGCATAGATGGTGCACCAACCTATAAAAATTAATACTAGGTAAAGACCAATAGTCCACCAGTCCAACATCTTTAATATATTCTCATTTCTTCTCACTTTCTTTTGCTTTAGGTTCTATTACACTTTCCATCATACGTTTTTCTATGTGTAATCTCTTTGCAGAGATGCTTCCATGTAGATATTTTTCTATCATAAGACTGGCTATAGGCACAGCCCATGTGGCACCAAAACCAGAATTCTCCACATAAACTGCTATTGCTATCTGGGGATTTTCTTTGGGAGCAAATCCCATAAAAATGGAGTGGTCTTCACCATGTGGATTTTGAGCAGTTCCTGTTTTGCCACAAAATACCAGACTATCTATTTGTCCAAATCTAGCAGTACCTTTCTTCACTGCTAATTCCATACCATATTGAACTACATCAAAATGTTTTTCCTTTATATCCACCACATGCTTTGTCCTATATTTCTCATCTATCTCACCACCTTCTATTTTCTTAATAATATGAGGAGTATAGAAATAACCTTTATTAGCAATAAGAGCCGCTAGATTTGCTATTTGTATTGGTGTAGCCAATATTTCTCCTTGACCAATAGAGGTGGAAATAATAGTAGAAGATTTCCAACGATTTTTTCCATAAATCTTATCGTATGTGGTAGATTTATATATAGTTCCACCCTTTTCATTTGGGAAGTCTATGCCTAGTGGCAATCCAAATCCCATGGACATAACGTAATTTCTCCACACATTGTAAGCATTATCAGTGCTACCATATTTATCTAGATTAAGATCTAGGAAGTCTCGTAGAGCATAACCATAATACGCGTTGCAAGAATGTTGTATAGAACCAGCTAAATCTAGTGGAGATTTGTGTTCGTGGCAACCCATCTTTCTGGTTTTTGTATAATAATATCCTCTCTTACACGGAAATGCAGTGTTGGCATTTATAATTCCTTCTTCTTGAAAAATAAGAGCCTGTACCAACTTAAATGTGGAACCAGGAGGATATTGAGCCATAACAGGGCGGTCAAATAATGGTCTTTTTTTATCTTTAAGTAGCCTAGCATAATTGGCAGAACGTTCTCTACCCACCAAAAGGGCAGGATCGTATGAAGGACTAGATACTAGTGCTAGGATTTCACCTGTAGAAGGCTCTATTGCCACAATGCTACCCATCTTACCATTCATAAGGAGTTCACCATATCTCTGGAGTTCCATATCAAGTCCCATGGTAAGGTTCTTTCCAGAAACAGGGTTAATATCCTTGGCACCGTCCATATATTTGCCCTTAATACGTCCATGAACATCACGAAGTAAGATTTCTACTCCTTTTTCGCCTCGAAGTTCATTTTCGTATGTTTTTTCCACTCCAGACTGTCCCTTATAGTCACCTCTTACATAATATGAATCTTCGTCTATTTGTTTCTGACTTACTTCTCCTACATTGCCTAGTGCATGAGCTCCATGAGGCATAGAATATTTTCTAAGAACACGTTGTTGAGTTAAAACCCCAGGGAAACGGAACATTTTTTCTTGCAAAAGACCGTATGATGAAGTGGAAATCTGCGACATAAATACTTGAGGAGTATATCTAGAATAACCAGGATTTTTTCTTTTATTTTTTATATCCTTAATTCTATCATCAAATTCTGCCTTGGTTATATTTAGCGTATTACAAAAACCTAATGTATCAAAATCTACCATTTCACGCATGATGAGCATAACATCATAAACAGGCTGATTAGAAACTATAAGATTATTATTTCTATCATATATAAGTCCGCGAGCAGGGTAAATAGTCTTTTTTAAGAAGGCATTGCTATCTGCATTATCCTTGTAAGAATCATTTAAAACCTGAAGAAAAAACAGACGAGTTATAAATATAAGAGCACACAGAAGTACAACCAAAACTATAATTATTTGGCGAGCATGAGAATCCTGGTGTTTTCGTCTATATTGGTTCATTTTTTTCGGCACAATTCATAACACATAATTATTAGTAAACTAAGTGCTATGTTTATAATTATTCTTAGAAGTAAAAAGCCGAAATTATTAAAAGAGAGAGCCTCCATCATAAATAAACCTATATGATGAAGAGAAACCATACCAACGGCGTATTTTAAATAACCTACCAATCCAAACTGAATTATAGAAGGCTGCTGGAATTTAAATTCTAGGTGTGAGAATAGTACCTTTAAATATCCCTGACGGATAAAACCTATTAGGGTGCAAGCAAATGTGTGCAGTCCCAAGGTATTAGAAAAGAAATCTATAGTTAGACCTAATAGGAATGAGACTAACATAAGACCTGGGGTCTTTATATTTAGAGGTAAATCCAAAAGAAAGACAATGTAAATATATGGACTAACCAAATAGAAATAGTCCATATTATTAAATAGTAACACTTGAATAAGCACTACCACTATAAACTGAATAATATATTTTATAGATGACGCATTCATTGTGTTACATTTATAGAATCAAGTTCTTGTTTAAGAGTAAAGTTCATAATTTGTACGTACGACAAAGTGCGGAAATTGGTACTCAACTGAACATCAATGGATAAAAACTGTTCAGACTCTTCTTCTACATCTATAACCATGCCCACAGGAATATCAGCAGGGAATATAGAAGAAAATCCACTAGTACTTATAGTTTCGCCCTCTTTTACCTTTACGTGTTTAGGAATTTCTGTGAGTTTTGCATATCTATAATCTGCATTGTTCCAAATTAAAGAACCAAAATTATTTGTGGAATCCAGCTTACAACTAATTTTTGACTGATTATTTATAATTGGAATAACCACAGAAAAATTGTCAGAAACAGTTTTTATTATACCAACCACACCAGAAGCACATATTACTCCCATATCTGGCCTTATCCCATCTAGTTCACCTTTGTCCAGTATAATTAAATTCTGCTGATTATTAACAGAATTATTTATGACTTTAGCAGTTATAATCTCATATTCATAATCACTACTATCAGTTGTTAATCCCATTGTTTGAGACTTCAATGCTAATAATTCTTCTTTTAACCTAGCATTTTCTTCTAGTAGTTCTTGATTATTCGTAGAAAGGAAAAAATACTCACTTATACTACCAGTTATATTACTAATAGACCCATTCACGGCAGTCATAGAACTAGAAAACACAGAATGCTGATAGTTATTATTAAAAACTATCAGCAATACAGCTATCAGTTCCAAAAGTAAGAATAATAGCAGTGAACTTGCTTTTTTAAGTAGTAAAAGTAAATTCTCCATAAATTGTAAAAAACTCCCTCCTTTTTAAAGAGTCATTTTAAAGGAGGGATTTTTAGGCGTCCCGAAGTCCGAGAAACCAGAGTGTACATGAGGTACTCGAGGATTTCGAGGACAAGGGCAACGAGAAAAGCACCCTTTAAAATGGTTCTTATCTCATTAAGAAAGAATAATTATCTATATTTTTGAGTGCCAATCCAGTACCGCGAGCCACAGCGTGTTGTGGGTCTTCTGGTACATGGAATGTAATATTAATCTTGTTAGACAAACGTTGGCTCAAGCCACGAAGAAGAGCACCACCACCTGTTAGGTAAATACCATTTCTTACGATGTCTGTATATAGCTCGGCAGGAGTACTTTCCAATGCAGCCATAATAGCAGCTTCCATTTTAGAAATAGATTTGTCTAGACAGTGAGCTATTTCTTGGTAAGATACAGGTATTTTTAGAGGAAGTGAAGTCATATTATTAGGTCCTATAACTTCAAATTCGTCTGGAGCTTCATCTTCTGGAAGTTCTGTAAGTGCAGAACCTACTTTAATTTTAATTTGTTCTGCAGTAGGAGCACCCACTTTGATGTTGTACATACGACGCATATATTCTTGAATATCACTAGTTAATTCGTTACCAGCGATACGGATAGATTTGTCGCAAACTAGACCTCCTAGTGAAATAACAGCGATTTCTGTGGTACCACCACCTATATCCACTATCATTTGACCACAAGGAGCTTCTACATCTAGACCAATACCCATAGCAGCAGCCATAGGTTCAAAAATCATATATACATCTCTACCACCAGCGTGTTCAGAAGAGTCACGTACCGCACGGATTTCTACCTCGGTACTACCAGATGGAATACAAACCACCATACGTAGAGAAGGAGAGAAGAATTTATTTCTTTGACCTATTTTTTTTATCATACCACGAATCATCATTTCCGCAGCATAGAAGTCGGCTATCACACCATCACGAAGTGGGCGAATGGTACGAATGTTTGGGTTAGTTCTTTCATACATTAAGTATGCTTCTTTACCCACAGCCACAAGTTGGTCATTTTTGTCAAGAGCCACAATGGAAGGTTCATCTAGAACCACTTTCCCATTTTGGATTATAATGGTATTAGCTGTACCTAAGTCAACAGCTATTTCTTGTGTGAATGAAAATAAACCCATAATTATTTTTAGTGTTTAAAGTGACGGATACCAGTGGTAACCATAGCTATATTGTTTTCGTTGCAATAATCTATAGAAAGATTATCCTTGATAGAGCCACCAGGTTGGATTACAGCCTTAATACCTGCTTTATAAGCTATTTCTACGCAATCTGGGAATGGGAAGAATGCGTCAGAAGCCATAACAGCACCATTTAAGTCGAAGTTAAATGAACCTGCTTTTTCTATTGCTTGTTTAAGTGCATCTACACGTGAAGTTTGACCTACACCGCTAGCACAAAGTTGTTTGTTTTTGGCTAGTACTATGGCATTAGATTTAGTATGTTTTACTATCTTATTAGCAAAAATCATATCTTCTATTTCTGCATCTGTTGCCTTAGCATTAGTTACAGGAGTTAAATCTTCTTTTGTCTCTGTACTGCTGTCACGTTCTTGAACCAAAACACCACCCAAAAGACTGCGGAATTGTTTATTTGGACGAGCAGTAGGTTTTTGAATAAGAATAATACGATTTTTCTTTTGAGTTAAGATTTCTAATGCGTCCATGTCATAGTCTGGAGCAATAATAACTTCAAAGAAGATTTTATTTATTTCTTCTGCAGTTGCTTTATCTACAGGAGTGTTGGTTATAAGTACACCACCAAAAGCAGAAACAGGGTCACCAGCTAGAGCATCTTTCCAAGCGTCTAACAAAGTGTCACGAGAAGCTATACCGCAAGCATTGTTGTGTTTAAGAATAGCAAATGTGGTTTCATCAAATTCTGCGATTAAGTTTACTGCAGCATCTATGTCTAGAAGGTTGTTGTAAGAAATTTCTTTACCTTGAAGTTGTTCAAACATGCTGTCGAAATCACCATAGAAACTACCTTTTTGGTGAGGATTTTCGCCATAACGAAGAGATTTTGCATTGTCTTTTGCATAACGGAATGCAGAATCCAATCCACCATCAAAATAGTTGAAAATAGCAGTGTCGTAAGAAGAAGAAACAGCAAATGCTTCTTTTGCAAAGAATCTGCGTTCGTCTAGAGTACTAACTGCACCATTATTGCATAGCATATCATAAAGTGGAGCATATTGAGCTTGAGATGCTACAATTACCACATCGTTGAAGTTTTTAGCAGCACCACGAATAAGTGAAATACCACCTATGTCTATTTTTTCTATAATATCAGCTTCGCTAGCTCCAGAAGCAACGGTTTTTTCAAATGGATATAAATCAACTATTACTAGGTCTATTTCTGGAATTTCGTATTGAGCTATTTGAGCTTGATCACTTTCGTTGTCTCTTCTACAAAGAATACCACCGAATACCTTAGGGTGAAGTGTTTTTACTCTACCACCAAGTATAGAAGGGTAAGAAGTTAAATCTTCTACTGCATCACATGGCACGCCCAAAGATTCTACAAATGTTTTTGTGCCACCTGTAGAAAGAATACGCACACCTTCTTCATGTAATTTTAGAACTATTTGATCCAAATTTTCTTTATGAAAGACAGAGATCAAAGCTGTTTTAATACGTTTGTTTTCCATTATTTTAATATAAAGTGAGTTTCAGTGCCACAAAATTACATAAAAAGTGCGAAAAGTCAGACACTTAACGCACTTAAATTACATAGAAAGATAAAAATGTTGATAAAATTATCGTCTTTTATATGTGACAAAGGAATAATTATACTTGTGTTTCTCATCTGCAAAGTGATTTTCCTGCTTTTCTATCTCCCAAATAGCCTCATCTATCACAGGAAAGAACGCATCTGCATCGAAGCGAGCATCTATTTTGGTAATTTCCAATCGGTCTGCATTCGCAATGGTCTGAGAATATATTGTTTCGCCACCCATTATAAAAACTGATTCTTCCGATTTGCACGCAGCGAACGCGTCTGATAAAGAACTAAACACTTCGCAATTCGCCAGATTTAGGTCTTTTTGACGAGAAATCACTATATTTCTGCGGTTTGGAAGTGCTCCGTTAGGCAGAGAATCGTATGTTTTTCTACCCATCACCACAGTGCCACCAGTGGTGATCTGCTTGAAATGCTTTAGGTCATTTGGCAGATAACAAAGCAACTTATTGTCTTTGCCAATGCCATTGTTTTTGTCTATTGCTACTACTATTGTTATCATAAAGTTAGGAGTTAGGAATTCTTGTGCAAGTGAGAGCAGAGTCAAACTTGTTTGAACTATGCCGAACGCAGCCAAGAATCAACGTTAGTTAGTTAGGAGTTAGGAGTTGTTACTCTAACTCTAACTTTGTTATTTTCTGCACCATTGAGAGTTTTTTTTAGAGACTCTAAAAAAATCTCGAATTATACCGCTACTACGCCTTTTATGTGCGGATGCGGATCATAATCCGTCAATTCAAAATCTTCATATTTGAAATCAAATATAGACTTCACATCTGGGTTAATCTTCATTGTTGGAAGATGACGAGGCTCACGAGAAAGTTGTTCCTTAACTTGTTCCAAGTGGTTAAGGTATATATGAGCATCACCTAGTGTGTGAATGAAATCTCCCTCTTTAAGTCCACAAACTTGTGCCATCATTTTGAGTAAAAGAGCGTATGAAGCTATATTAAATGGCACTCCTAGGAATGTATCTGCACTGCGTTGGTAAAGTTGAAGACTTAGCTTTCCGTCTGCCACATAGAATTGGAAAAATGCGTGGCAAGGTGGTAGATTCATATTTTTTATATCACCTACATTCCATGCATTTACTATTATACGACGTGAATCTGGGTTATTTTTGATAGTATTGACCACCTCAGAAATTTGATCTATGTGACCTCCTTCATAATCTGGCCAACTACGCCATTGATAGCCATAAATGTGACCTAGATCTCCATTTTCATCTGCCCATTCATTCCAAATACGCACTCCGTTTTCTTGAAGATATTTTACGTTGGTGTCACCATTTAGGAACCATAACAATTCATGAATGATAGATTTTAGGTGTAGTTTTTTTGTGGTAAGAAGTGGGAACCCTTCTTCCATATTAAATCGCATTTGATGACCAAAGACACTGATAGTTCCAGTGCCAGTACGGTCTTCTTTACGCACACCTTCTTTAAGTATTCTATCCAAAAGGTCTAGATATTGTTTCATAATATTTAATTTTTTATTTTCTGCAAAAATAAAAAATAATTAGGAATTAGGAATTAGGAATTATGAATTAATTTCTCGATGTAGACT
>JAFWXW010000001.1 GCA_017517845.1 Paludibacteraceae bacterium | reverse complement strand
TAGGTTCTGCTGGTTTGTCTGGATTTTCAGGTTTGTCTGGTTCTTGAGGATTAGTTGGGGTTTCTGTTCCAGGTTTGTCTGGTCCTTCTGGTTCTTCTGTTTTACAAGAAACCATTGTCATTGACAAACAAGCCAATGCCACTGCCATATAACTAATTAGTTTTTTCATATCATCAAACATTATTAAAATTAAAAAATCATACTACGTTTGCAGAATCAATGCGGTCACTGAGCCCAGCATTGATTTTGCTGAGGGTTTTATTGTAAAAGGAAACACTTAGGGTTTGTGGACTATCTTGTAAAGACAGGACGAACAGCTCTTCCATTAAAATCATTGCCGGTACCAATATTATGTCGTTGGCTAGAATAAAAATACATAAAAGCACTAAATTTTCATGCATATATCGCAAATATAACAAAAATAAATGTTTTTACAAATCTTAACACCTTTATTTACCTCAATTTTTCATTACAAATCTTTTCAATACAATCTATTATTTCTAAGCATCGTTTTTTGGGAATTTTTATTTGTACTCCAGCTTTTATCATCAAATCTTTTGTTGGATTTCCATTGTAAAAAAGCGATGTTGCATGTTCACCTTTAGTCCCTATCGGTGAATAAGTTATATCGTAAGCTGGCGACAAAGTCCACATTCCATTTCTACAAATAAAACTAAAATTCTTAGCATGGTCATCTCTATTCTCACAAACTACATTATAGACCATTCTTCTGTACATTTCTTCTACTTCTTGTGGATTTTGTGTAAGAAAACCAGTTAATGCCAACAAATTTGTATAGTCTATTGTTTGATTTCTAAAATCAGATTTTAGCAATGCGGCAGCTGTTAGCACATGCACACCTTTACCTTGTTCTATATCAAATCGTTCAATAGCAAAATATTTGTCATTAATTAACTTGATATTTGGTATATTTATACCACACTCCCTCGCTGTTTTCATATAAAGATATTCTTCACGCCCCACACTAACAGCATCGTACGTATGCCTAAATTTCACTATCCAATGCTTTCCCTCACTATCTTGCATAGCAATTTTAGGTCTTGCCCCACCAGAATTTGCACTATTATAATAGAGTAAAGATTCATCTCCACTATTTTTTTCGGTCAAAATATCCAAAACCATGCGTTGAATCTCGTCCAATTCAGACTCAACAATTGACGTTTTTGTTTCGTGTAAATCAATAAATGGTTTGTACTTAATCGCACCCATACCAGACATACCCACTATAGCCAAACGTTGCAGATGAGTTAATTGAGACAATGATGTTCCATTTCTTCTAAGCATCCTATCTATCAAGTATAAGCCATATCCATCTGGCATACTATCTTCAAAAACCGCAAAATTTCCTCCAAATTTATTTGCATCTGCATAATGAAGTCCGCTGTGTAATGGTAATTCTAACGGCGACAAAGAGAACCCTGTACGCAACCAATCAGATGCATATTCAAAAACACAAGAATTATCGTTAGCACTCAACTGCAATACGCCAACTAAATCTTCATTATGACAAACGGTAAGTTTTGTAACAGCTGGTATCATCTTCCTTTTTTACGATTTTTGTTTTTATTGATGGTTTCTAACTCAGCACCTGTTGAATACTTGGCTTTAGAAAGAATTTCAAACATTTCGTCAAAATAGCCAAATTCCACCACTATGGCACAAAAGGATTCAAAGGATATTTTTCCTGTTTGCTCAAAACGCTCTATGGTAGGAGCTGGCACACCCGTTTTTTCTGCTAATGTTCGCCTACTATACCCCTTTTCCAACCTTCTATCCTTACAATTTTTTGCCATTTTAGCCATTAGTTGTTCTGGCTGCTTTGCAAAAATATCTAAAGTATATTCCATATTATTTTATGTAATTAAGTCTTTTATTGTTATAATAACATAATATTATATGGCAAATATATGAATTTATTAGTTAATATACAAACTATGAATACCTAAAAATGTAATCGTAAAGAACAAATAAAATCATTGATACATAATAACATATAACAGAAAAACCCTCTTGCGAGGGTTTTAACTGTGTATTAAATAAAGAAGTTTTTCATGATTGCTATTTTTTTTAATCAATTGTCTTTTACTAAACGCACAGATCGACCATAGCTGCGGTAGTTGTGGTACATGCCCGATTCGTCTGAGTAGAAGCGAAGGTAGTACGTGCTGCTGTCTTTGCCCTCAGTGGCAGAGCAATAATAGCCGTAGTTCTGCACGCCGTAGAGATCGGAACCGTCACGGAGGCCCGCAGCAGGAAGAAATACTGCACCTGAAGCCTCTAATTTAGACCATTCCGAAGCAGAGAATGATTGATAGGATGCATAATATTCATCACCATAATCATCCGCAACTCCTGATTTAAAGGTCACACCACTTGGGCTAGTCCAACCATCTGGAAGAAGAATCAAACCATTAACACCATTAACTTGTGCCACACCTATTAATTCTTCTGCATTATAACGTCCATTTATTATATATTCCCATTCCTCTTTAGTTAATGTACGCCAAGTATTAGGAGCATCACTACCTATTTTATTTACACCCCAATCTACAAATGTTTGGTAATCATCATCATATTTACTTTTATTATTTGTAGGATTATTACCTGTACCCCAACCAAACAAATCGATCCAACCATTATAAGTTGAACTAATATTTGAATTTGCTTCACCTATATAATCAGTTTGATTTGGAGCAAAACGCCACTCGTCATTGGCAGGATGATATTGCAAGTTGCCAGAAGAGAAAGTTACTCTTTTCTTTATTGCGACAGAGAATGGTTTTGCCACAAAAGTAACATTTTCCTCTGGCACCTCTGGTTCTTCTGGAGTTTCTGGTTCTTCTGGAATTTCTGGTTCTTCTGGAATTTCTGGTTCTTCTGGAATTTCTGGAGTTTCGGGTTCATCTGAACCACTTTTCTCCAAAGTTGTAAAATCTTTTACATCGCCCAATAGAATTTGCAGCGTGTTTAGCATCACATAGGCTCGGTAATAATACTTGGTTTCAGCTTTTAGTCCGGTAACTTCTACTTTAAACTCATTACCTATCAATACCAAGCCTTTTTTTGATGATGTTGTAAAATCATCAAGTTCTTCTGCTTTAGTAGAATACAATATACCAAATTCAAGGTCTTTGTAGTCTGTAATATCTACATTTACCATACCTTTTAGCGTAGCAGAGGTAGCGGTAATGTTTTCTGCTGCACCCGTTTCTATCTTTGAAGGGGTTTCTTGTGCAGGAGGTGTAATTGGGTCATTTTTTTCGCAAGCAACAAATGTCATTACAAGCAAAAAACTTATTAAATAAAGTATTTTTTTCATGATATTATTCTTTATGGATTAATAATAAAAGTCTACTTTATATTGTAGATTGGAATTTGGAACATTATAAATCGATGTTTCATCTTTCATACTTTCACGTTCATCTGCTATTTTTTCATATGCGTATGACGTAAATCTACAATCACCACCTCCATTATTGAAGTTAGGATTATAGTAATGTATATTTACATCATAAGAATAACTTGGATTAATTGTTTTGCCCGCATCTAATTTAAATCTAAATTTAGGAGTATCATATCCGATTAGGTTACATTCAGATGATTTCTTTCCTTCTGAAATATAATAATAGTAACCTGTATCTTTATGTTTTATAAGAAGATCATTACGAGATCCATCCACATTATCAATAGAGAGTCCATAATACGAATTGTAAATGACAACATCTGAGGTTATTTTCTTACCCAACACATCAGCTTCTACAGTGAATGTATCATAATACTTATCACCATAAGCTAAATCTTTTCCAATAATCACTAAATTTATACCTTCACTGAAGATATGGTAATTTTTGGTTTTAGGAGTACATTTACTATATTTAACCAAACCTTCAAGAGGAGTATAATCTTTAATAATTGATTTAAAACTAGACTCATCTATAGTAGTCTTCTTGCCTGGGTAACCGTAAATGGTTGAAATTGTTGAACTATAAGCATTAGGAATAACATGAACCCTTAGATTTGAGTTTACTCCATCACATGAGGCATTTAATGTATAGTCACCTTTTGCAGAACTAGAGACATATAATTTGTATACATTACCCACTTTTTTTACTTGTACGCTTGAGTTGTCTGATGTAAAGGTTACATTTTTAGCAAGGCTAGCATCAGCTGGAGATACAGACACTGTAAATTCTATATCCTTACCACTTCCGTAGGCTGTTTCAGCATAGTCTGTACCAGAAGTAGGTGCCCAGAAGCAATAATAATCGCTTATTTGTTTAACATTAGACGATATAGAAATACTTTTTACCGCTATCTTGGTAATTTGAATCCTTTGTGTTTTTACCACTCCGTTGCTTTCGGCTGTTACGGTAACATAACCTGTTTGTTCTTTGGCTGTAAGAGTACAAGTTCCGTTGGTTTTGTTCACCGAGATAGTTGCCATAGAAGTATTGTCTATAGACCATTTAATATCGCCATAGGAAGCTCCACTTGGTTCTAAGTTTTTGATTGAAAGGGTAATAGATTTATTAAGTCCAACTTCTGTGGCAGATGCGACTAAATCGAATCCTGTAATTGGAGGAAATTCGCTCACTGTAATAGTAGATGTGCCTACTACCCCATCTACTTTAGCAGAAATGGTTGCAGAGCCTAAACCTTTGGCCGTAACCAAACCTTTTTCATCTACACTCGCCACACTGCTATTGGAACTACTCCATGTTACTTCTGGATAGGTAACTTCGGCAGGTGTAGTAGTTAGTTCTAACTGATAGGTATCGTCCAATACCAATGTCTTAGAGGTAGGATTTATGGCTACAGTTTGAGGTTTTACGTATAACACCTTCACTTGTGCTGAAGCACTTTTGCCATCTACAGTAACTGTAATAGTTGCAGAACCTTCTCCTTTACCTGTAACTACACCTGTTTCTGCATCTACTGCAACTACACTTGGATTTGAACTGCTCCATGTGCGTTTTGGTAGGCTCACATCTACTGGTGTAGTAGTGGCTGTAAGTTGTAAGGTTGTATTGATGCCTACTTCTGGATTTTTTTGGTCGATAACCACCTTTTCGGCATGAATCATTTTTACGTTTATGTCAATTTCTTTTTTTACATCGCCACCTCTTACCACAATAGTGGTTTCACCCTCGCCTTTTGGAGTGATAACTACTTGTTTGCCATCACGTTTTGCTTCGGCAATAGATTTATCTTTTGAACTAACCGTCATGCCATCCAAATCGACATTAGAAGGTTTAACATCGGTTATGTCAATGCTAATGCTATTATCACCATAGGGAATATCCAACACTTCTGGCAATGGTTGACCGTTGTAGGTAAGGGTAAATTTTTTGATAACTGCCTTGGTTACTTCTACTTCTGCAGAGGCACTTTTACCATGTACTGTGGCGGTAACTGTGGTATGTCCTTCTCTTACACCTGTTACACTGCCCCACTCGCTTACTGTGGCAATGCTCTCGTCGGCACTACTAAAATAAACCGTAGCTGTATCGCCAACTTGTTCTGGCAAAATAGTATAGTAAAGGTACTTGCTTTCACCAACAGGTATTGTCACCGAAACTTCGTCCAAGGTGATGCTTTCTGCCAATGGATAAATTACTTCTTTCTTACAAGCCACAAATACCGACAGCAGCAATAGCAAGAAAAAGGGAACTGCAAAAAAACTTAACTTTTTCATTATTGTTTATTTTATTGATTCATATTTACTGCATGCACTAAATTTTCATGCACATATTGCAAATATAACAAAAATAAATGGTTTTACAAATTTTAATAAAAAAAAGGAGCCAACCTTTGACTAGGTCAGCTCCTTAGAATTAGTTTTGGAGTTAAATCTTATTTTTTAATCCAAACGTATTGAGAAAGTGGCTCAACAGTAACTTTGTTTACGCCTGCTTTCACTTTGGTTGTTTTGTTTTTAGATTTTACACCTTTGATGTTGATAGCATCAGATGTACCTACTAGTTGCCATTTACCTTTTGGTAGTTCAACGTTTTCAAAGTCGATAGGTTCGTGACCTGCGTTGATAAGAACTAGTACTTTGTCATCTACTAAATAACCAAGTGCACTTTCTGGTTCTGGAAGGAACCATTTGTAGTAGCCTTCTGGTACTGCTTCGCCTTGACGGAATACTTTACCGTATTCAGATTTACGGAATGTATTCCAACCACGCCAGAATTTGTACATATTGTCGTAGTCGTTGAAGTTTGTACCTGTTGGTTTTTGACCAACTTGTTCCCAAACAAAGGTGTTTGCTGTACGATGGTTGTAGGTATCGCGGTAGCCGTGCATATATGCATTGTAACCTGCTTTTGTGGTACGTACTTCTTCACGAAGTGGAGCGTGTGCTTTACTACGCATAATTTCAGAACCACCGTGAGTTACGATAGGTCCAAGTGTGGTGTAAAGCAGTGTAACAGCAATCTTGTATTCGTTCTCGTAAACCGAGTCGCGACCATCAAAGTTGCGGCCAAATTGGTCTGCAAGGGCGAAGTTGTCGTGAATATCTAGGTAAGAGATACCGCTGTTAGGATTTTTATCGTCTTTGCAGGTACAAGTTAAGCCACGCATTACGCCTTCGCGTTCGTCGTATTTACCACCCGCCCAGCCACGGTCGTTTTTAGGGTCTTGTAATTGGAATACAGGGCCTTTGTATGAGCTACGAGACTCGTCTTGGAAGTAGCAAATTGGTGAATCTTCTTTGTACCAGTCCCAATCTGGATTTGCTTCGTAATCTGGGTCGTTTGATGCAATCCATGGTTCACCATAAACGATTTTATCACGACCAATAGCGTCCCAGAATGCAGTCAAGGTTTGTTGGTCCATTTGACCAGCGATGTCAACACGTACACCGTCGATACCAAATTCGTCGATGAAGTATTTAACTTGGTCGATTAACCAACGTTGAGTCATAGGACGGTTTTCTGTTTTTACCTCGTTACCGTATGCACCAATGTGTTCAAAGTTTTTGGTACGATAGTAGTATTGTTTGTCAAAACCGTTAAAGTTGAACAAGAATTGTTTGCCGTCCATATCTTCGGCAGTATGGTTTGGCACGATATCAATGATAACGGCAATACCTTTGTCGTGGAATGCTTGAACAAGGTCACGCATATCGTCGCGTTCAGAGCCCAATTCTGCCCCTTTTACACGATAACGAGATTCTACTGCCATAGCAAATGAAGTACGATAACCCCATTGATAGTTTTCGTGAGCGATACCTTGCTCAATCATATATGGGTCGTCTTTGAATGATTCGTACCAGTCGTCGGTTGGGAAGTGTAGGTATTCTTGTACTGGCATTAAGTGAACTACGTTGATGCCCAAATCAACCAAATAGTCGAAACCTACTTTTTCGCCTTTAGAATTTCTAAGACCTGGAGTAATCATACCACGGATAGTACCTTTTAAGCTATCTGGCAATGGTAGATTGTCGGTGAAGTCTTGTACGTGTACTTCGTACGAAATCACGTCTTCCATTTTAGGCACTCCACCTTTTAGAGGAGTAGCTGCTTTGGTGCGGTGCCAGATACGGCATTTACCAAAGGTGTCGTCGCTTACACGAGCGTATGGGTCGTTGATATGAACAGGTTTGGTTTCGTAGAAGAAGTTACCTGGGTCGGTAGAACCATGTACGGTGAAGTCGTAGTACACACCGTGTAAATCTTCGTTGATAATGGTTTCCCAAACGCCATCTTTATCTACGGTCATATCGTATGTTTGATATGCCTCGGTGTCGTTAGCACCCTTGTAAAGATATAATTTAACTAACTCTGCACGTGGAGCGAATACACGAATAGATGTAACGCCATTATCGATGTTCGCACCCAATTCTTTAGTAGAATACACTTCACGGAACCAACCGTCGTATGAACAAGCTGCTCTAAGTTTTTGTGAAGGAATTTCTAGGTAGTAAACACGACGAATGTCTAAGTCTTTTTCTGGAACTATAAGCGTAGTGGTAGATTCGTTTGGAAGCACACCTACTACTTTGATTTCGTTTCCTTGAGCATCTTTGATGATGTAATCTGCAGGGTCAAATGAACGTTTCACACCCGAAATAGTAGCCCAAATAAGATTGCTTTTTCTGATTTCTGCAGTAAGACCTGCTACTACACGGTCCATTTCGTAGATAAGATTACCGCCTTTTACGTTTGGAGATTGGTCTGTTGGGTCCAACCATTGACCATCGTTGTTGATACGGAATTTGAAACCAGTGTTTGGTTTAATCACGCTTTCGTCAACGTTGTCAAAAGTAAGCATCCATTGCTCACCCACTTTTTTAAGTTCCCACTCTCCTACTTCTGTAGAAGCGTCCCAACCACGAAAATCACCTGTTACGAACACACGTTCTGGACGCACGCCGTAGATGTTTTCGTCAAAGATAAAGGTTACTTTATCACTAAAGATAGCATAACCTCGTTTGGCTTGGTCGCCCGTATAAGACTGAGCAAATACACTCATAAACGAAGCCAATGCCAAAAAGACAATTAAACTGACTTTTTTCATAAAAATTGATTATTGTAGTTAATAATATTATTCACAAAAGACAAATTTAAGTATTTTGATTGAGAAACACAATAGTTTACAAAGAAAAAAGACTGACATTGCTGTCAGCCTTAAATATCTATTTTTTAGATTTTGTTTTAAAGAGCAATTTTTAGGCGTCTCGAAGTTCGAAAAACCGGAGTTTACTAAACGTAAATGAGGATTTTGAGAACGAGAGCAACGAGAAAAGTGCCTTTAAAACAGAATCGTATTATTTTGCTGTGTGTACTGTCAATTGTGGGAATGGGAACTCAATACCTTCCTTATTGAATGTTTCGTACACTATTTTGTTCATATCGAAGAATACTCCCCAATAATCACCACTCTTAACCCAAGCACGCACAGTGATGTTTACACTACTATCTGCTAATGCACCTAGAGCGATGAAGTGAGCAGGGTCTTTAAGAATACGAGAATCTGCAGCGATAAGTTTTTCGATAACTGCTTTTACTTTTTCGTAATCTGTACCATAATCTACACCAAAGCTCCAATCTACACGACGAATATCTTGTGTGCTGTAGTTGGTGATTACGTTGCTGCTTAGCGGACCATTTGGCACATAAATAGTTTGGTTGTCTGGAGTGGTAAGTACTGTATGGAAGATTTGAATTTCTTTTACAGAACCTGCTACACCTTGTGCTTCAATGTAGTCACCAGCTTTGATAGGTTTGAAAAGAAGAATCATTACACCACCTGCAAAGTTTTGTAGGTTGCCACTAAGAGCCATACCAACTGCAACACCAGCAGAAGCAAGTAGAGCTGCAAAAGAAGTAGTTTCAACACCTAGAGCACCAACAACAGCGATAAGTAATAAAACTGTTAAGGTAACGTTTACTAAACTTTTAACGAAAGATTTAATACCTTCGTCCATATTTTGACGTTTGTTCAACGCTTTAGCAAGAATCTTTTTGATAAAAGAAATTAGTAAACGACCTACTAAGAAAATTAAAATAGCGGCTAAAATATTTTTGCCGATTTCAATACCTGAATCCCAGGCTACGTTTAAATAAGGTTGTAGTTTTTCCATGTTTTTAAATTAAAAAAATTAATATTTAGTTAAGTTTAATTCCATTTTCTGTTAATACAATAAGGCGTTTTTTATAAAGCTCGCCAACAGCTTTTTTATAGGTTTTCTTACTCATACCGCATACTTCATAAATGACCTCTGCAGGAGACTTATCTGTAGTAGGTAAAAACCCACCTGATTTTTTTATTAGTTCAAGTAATTTTCCAGACTCGCCTGCCACTGCTTCATATCCAGAACGACGAAGACGCACATCTATTTTGCCATCTGGGCGTATTTTTGAAATATAAGCAGTTAGGCTATCGCCAATATTTATTTTTGAGAACACCTCATTTTTGTAAATAAGACCTACATAACGCTTGTTTATAAGCACTTTGTAGCCAAGTTCTGTTTCCGATGCCACAAGCACATTTACCTCATCACCTTCTGAAATTTCAGAAAAATCTTGTTTTTCTGTAAATTTTTCCCATTTTGCAGATGCTACAACACGTTTGGTCTTAGAATCTAAATAGACATAAACCAATACCTTTTGTCCTTCATTGAGAGAAATGGTTTGTTCACTATATGGAACAAGCAGGTCTTTCATTATACCCCATTCAAGAAATGCACCCACAGAAGCCACAGATTTCACTTGCAAAAATGCAAAGTCTCCTACCACTGCAAGTGGCTGTGCTGTAGTAGCAATAGGGCGGTCTTCACCATCTGTATATACAAAAACATTTAGATAATCACCTATTTGTGCATTATCTGGCACATAACGGTTTGGAAGTAGGATTTCACCCATTTCCTCGCCATCGAGATATAAACCAAACGCTACGCGTTTTACTACTTGTAAAGTATTGTATGAACCTATCATAACAGTTAGGAGTTAGGAGTTAGGAATTAGGAGTTAGGAGTTGCCTCAGAGTTTTAGGCTCGACTAAAACTCTGAGGTAAAGTGGAACCTAATATTCTTAAAGTCACTTTGTGCCATTTGAAGGACGTAGTTTGAGTCTGCTAGGAACACGTCACGACCTTCTTTGTCTTTGGCCATATATTGATATTTACGCTTTTTGAAGTTTTCAAGTTCTGCAGGGTCGTCACTTTCTATCCAACAAGCTTTGTAAAGATTGATTGGTTCCCATTTACATTGAGCACCATATTCGTGAAGCAAGCGATATTGGATGACTTCAAACTGAAGTTGTCCTACAGTACCGATAATCTTACGACCATTGAATTGGTTGGTAAACAATTGAGCAACACCTTCGTCCATAAGTTGGTCAATACCTTTTTGAAGTTGTTTTTGCTTCATAGGGTCGGCATTTTCAATGTATTTAAACATTTCTGGTGAGAAACTAGGAAGACCTTTGAAGTGGATTTCTTCTCCAGAGGTAAGAGTATCACCAATTTTAAAGTTTCCTGTATCAGGAAGACCTACAATATCACCAGCGTATGCTTCATCTACAGTTTCTTTCTTTTGAGCCATGAAACATGTTGGAGCAGAGAATTTCATCATTTTGCCATGACGAATATGTTTGTAGTTTACGTTACGTTCAAATTTACCTGAGCAAATCTTCACAAAAGCAATACAACTACGATGATTTGGATCCATATTGGCGTGAATCTTAAACACAAAACCAGAGAAACCTTTTTCGTATGGGTCTATAGTACGTTCCATCGCCTCTACTGGACGTGGAGAAGGTGCTATTTCTACGAAACAATCTAGAAGTTCTTTCACACCAAAGGTATTTAATGCACTACCAAAGAATACTGGAGCTAAATCGCCCGCAAGGTATTCATTTACATCAAATTCTGAGTAAACACCTTCTATAAGTTCTAGGTCTTCACGAAGTTTTGCTGCGTCTGTATCTCCTACATAGTTTTCCAACTCCTCGCTGTTTAGGTCTATTTCTACAGTTTCTGTAACTACCTGTTTATTAGGAGTATATAGATTTAAACTTTCTTGGTGAATATTGTAAACACCCTTGAAACCTACACCACCATTGATTGGCCAACTAAGTGGACGCACGCGTATGCCAAGTTCAGACTCAACTTCGTCTAGCAAGTCGAATGGGTCTTTACCCTCACGGTCCATTTTGTTGATAAACACCATCACAGGGGTTTTACGCATACGACAAACTTGCATTAGCTTGCGAGTTTGAGTTTCTACACCTTTTGCAGAGTCTATCACTATAATTACACTATCCACAGCAGTAAGTGTACGGAATGTATCTTCTGCAAAGTCTTGGTGACCAGGGGTATCTAGAATATTGATTTTGTAATCTTTGTATTCAAAACCCATTACAGAAGTTGCCACAGAAATACCACGTTGTTTTTCAATTTCCATCCAGTCCGATGTGGCAGTCTTCTTAATTTTGTTTGACTTCACAGCACCAGCTATGTGAATAGCACCACCGAAAAGTAGAAGTTTTTCGGTCAATGTAGTTTTACCCGCATCGGGGTGTGATATAATAGCAAATGTACGGCGTCGTTTAATTTCTTCGTTCATATTTTATTAGTTATGAGTGAGGAGTGAGGAGTGAGGAGTTAGGAGTTAGGAGTTTTTTTTATATAATTTGAAAAATTCCTCATTCCTAATTCCTAATTCCTAATTTTATTTCACAGTATAAGGGAAATAGTCTAATATCGCACTCTCCGCAATTGACACAATAGTATAATCATAAAGAGTATCTTTGAGACCCTCTCTTAAGCGAGCAAGAGCAGTATCTATGGTATCTGCGTGAACTAGCATTAATTGAGGAGTTTTCTTTTCGATACCTTTTTCCTCATCTAAAGTGATAATATTAATTTTGCAATTATACCATCTGTCGTACACATCAACTTCTGAAGTAAATATTTCTATAATTCTGGAACGCTTGATGTTTGTAATAGTATATTCACCAGAAATATATTGACATAGAGTTTCTAATATACGTGTTTCTGCTTCTGTATAAGTTAAAGCATCTACTAAATATGATTCATTTACTTTTTTTGTCTTTCCGTCTATGTTTTTTTCATAACGGATTTTACATTCATACCAATTTGCCATAATATTTTATCTTACTGGAAGGTTTATTACTTGTCCTATTCTTAATACTTTCAAATTTTTACCAGGATTTGCTTTTTTAATAGCTGCTACTGTTGTACCTTTTTTCTTAGCTATATCCCAAAGGTTATCTCCCGAACGAATTTTGTATGTGGTTTGTAAAACAACTGCTGTTTCCATTCTTTTTGCATATTTCTCCTTTTCGTATGCAAGGATAGAATCTTTTACAGCAATAAAATCCAATGTATCGTTGACAGGAAAAACTATTGCACAAGGCTTTTTTTGAGCTGGTACTATATCCAATTTATATTGTGGATTTAATTTTCTAAGTTGTTCCACTGTAATGTCCATTTTTGCCGAAATCTGCTCAAAATGCATTCTATCAGACACCATCACTGTGTCTATCAATGTAGGCATATTAGGTTTAGAAGGACATATATTATAAACATCTGTGGCATATTCCATAGCATAATTCACTGCAATGAATGCTGGCACATAGCCACGTGTTTCACGAGGCAAATAATTATAAATAGCCCAATAATCTGTACCTTTATTAGCCCTTTTAATGGCTTTATTCACATTTCCTGGACCACAGTTGTATGCAGCAATAACCAAAAGCCAGTCGTTATAAATACCATACAAATCCTTTAAATACTTAACTGCCGCCTTGGTAGATTTTATCACGTCACAACGTTCATCTACTAAACTATTTATCTCTAGACCATATAATTTTCCTGTATATGGCATAAACTGCCAAAGTCCCATAGCACCAACTCGGGAGCGTGCCGTTGGGTTAAGTGCAGACTCTATAACAGGAAGATATTTTAATTCCATTGGAAGTCCTTCTGCCAATAGCTCACGCTCAAAGATAGGAAAATAATATTGCGACAGTCCCAACAACTTGGAAAGATTCTTGGGATAACGATGTACGTATGAATCTATATAAGAACGAACCACCTGATTATAAGAAAGTTCCATTTCTGCAGGAAGTTCAGACATTCTTTTTACATATTCTTCTTTTGGAAGAGCTTCTTTTACAGGATTGTGAACACAAGAATCTGTAAACGTTACTTCATTGCACCAACTTACAAATTTCTCTTCTATAGTAGATTCAAACACCATTCTCTCTAGAGAATCTACAACAAGAGTATCTTCATTTACAGAATCTGGTTTTAAATCAATCACTTTTAAAGAATCCACCGATGTGGATATAATACTATCGCTCTGAGCAAATAAAAACGCATTAGACAGTCCTAAAACTGCCAACAATATATAAATTTTCTTCATTAAAATTTTAATTTACAACTTAAACCCACAGATGTGTCCTGTTCATACGAAGAACTAGGAGCAATCAATGTAGGTGCCACCTCCAAAGACAATTCTGGACTAATGTCATAATCAAACATTTGTGCATCTACATACGCATCAATTATGGACATCAGATAAAGAACAGCAGTTCCTATTATACATAAATCTCTATACCTTCTATAATTATCTAATTTAGTTTTTATTATTTTGGTATAATAACTTGAATTAGAATTATCTAGTACCACTCCACTTGGTAACAAATGTTCAAAATAATTAGTATTAGGATCTTTATCCATCAAATCCACATATCCTTTTCTATAATCCACATACATTCTATCATTCCATGTAATGCCATATACCAAACCCAATGTTCCACCATAAATTATAGGAACTTTCCAATACTGGCGATTGTAAATCTGGCCTAATCCAGGAACCACAGCTGCCAACCACACAGCTTTTTGAGCATCTGGTTGGAAATCTGCAATCTCCACCTGAGAAGTCTGAGGTTCAGATTGTACTACTATGGTATCAGAGGTTTCTGTTATATAGATAGAATCACTCATTACAGTAGCTGCATTGGCAGATAGCCAATTAGTTACCATAAGAATTATTGATATGTAGATTATTTTTTTTCTCAATTTTTTATAGAATCTATCACCATCAAAATATTTTCTAACTCTTCGTCAGAAGAAAATACAAGTGAGATTTTACCTTTGCCCTTTTCATTTCTATCCACTTTTACCTTTGCTCCGAAAATAGAAGACAGACGGTCTGCTATCTGTGAATAAGCTTTTTGAATTTCGGGGTCTGATGCTTTCTTTTCTTTTGCTTCACCCTCTTCATTCAATTGTCTTACAAGTTCTTCTACTTTTCTCACAGAATAACCCTTAGCCACTACTTCTTCGTAAAGCTTAATCATCTTGGTTGGATCTTGCACATTGATTAATGCACGAGCGTGACCCATATCTATTTCTTTTTTGGTAAGACCCAACTGAATTTCTGCTGGAAGTTTTAAAAGACGAAGATAATTTGCCACGGTGGCACGTTTTTTACCCACTCTTTCACTCAATTTTTCTTGAGTAAATTTATATTCGTCCAACAGACGTTGGTATGTAAGGGCTATTTCTATAGCATTAAGGTCTTCACGTTGGATATTTTCCACCAACGCCATTTCCATCATGGTTTCATCAGAAACACGTTTGATATACGCAGGAATTTTGGTTAAACCAGCCAATTTAGAAGCTCTAAAACGGCGTTCACCTGCTATAATCATGTATTTTTCTGGAGCAATTTCACGAATAGTTATGGGTTGTACCACACCCAACTCTGCTATAGATGCAGCTAATTCTTGAAGTGCTTCTTCATTAAAATTGGTACGAGGTTGGTCTGGATTTGCCTCTATCTTGGAGAGTTCCACCTCATCTATCAGTGAAGAACCACTAGTTTGAACTGTAGGTTGAATATCTATTAAGGCTCCTAGGCCTCTACCTAACGCAGATTTTTTTTCCATTAATTGTTTTTGTTAATAACTTCTTGAGCTAATGATAAATAGTTTTTGGCACCTGTAGAATCTGCATCATACAAAAGCACAGGAACACCGTGACTAGGAGATTCACTTAATTTAATGTTTCTCTGAATCACCGTGTTAAATACCATATCTTGGAAGTGTTGTTTCACTTCATCATATACTTGACGAGCAAGTCTTAAACGAGAATCATACATGGTAAGCAAGAATCCTTCTATTTCCAATGCAGGATTTAATCTACCTTTGATGATTTTTATGGTAACTAATAATTTTGAAATTCCTTCTAGAGCATAATACTCTGCTTGCACTGGAATAATCACAGAATCTGCTGCTGTTAAGCAGTTTACTGTAATTAGACCCAATGACGGAGAACAGTCTATTAAGATATAATCATATTTATCTTTTTGTGATGCCAATATTTTTCTCAGATATTCCTCTCTATTTTCCAACTTCAACATTTCTATTTCTGCACCCACTAAGTCTATATGAGAAGGGATAATATCTAAGTTTTCTACTTCTGTTTTCTTAATAGCTTGTTCTACAGGCAAATTGTTTATTAAGCATTCATATATACTCTCTTTTATGCTGGTAATATCTATATTCAAACCAGAAGAAGCATTGGCTTGTGGATCTGCATCTACTAGCAATACTTTTTTGTCCATAACAGCTAATGAAGCAGCTAAGTTTACTGCGGTAGTAGTCTTTCCCACTCCACCCTTTTGATTGGCTAATGCTATAATTTTTCCCATATTATAAATATTTTTGCAAAAGTAATAAAAAAAAGGAATGTTTAAGGAGTAAAAGTACTATAAAAAATTAATTTTCTAAAAGAAAAATGCTATTTTTGCACTCGCTTTCAATTAACTCGTTAATAGTTAGGAGTTAGGAGTTAGGAGTTAGGAGTTAGGAGTTGAGAGTTAAGAAAATACAGAATAATAAATTTAACCTAAATATCATGGTAGAGAAAATAAATAACTTGTTAGAGGAAATAAAAAATCTAACAGCAAGTAGCAAAGAAGAGGTGGAACGCCTAAGAATACAGTATTTGAGTAAAAAAGGTATATTAAACGATTTGTTTAATGACTTTAAAAACGTTCCTAACGAAGAAAAACGTGCTGTAGGCCAACTTCTTAACGAACTTAAAAATACAGCTCAAGAAAAGATTAATTCTCTAAAAGAAACATTTGAAAACAACGATTTAGGAGAACAAATAGACCTTTCTCGTAGTGCTGCAGATTTTAATCTAGGTACTCGCCACCCACTTTCACTTGTAAAAAATGAAATCATTGACATTTTCTCACGTATTGGTTTCACCGTGGCAGAAGGTCCAGAAATAGAAGATGATTGGCACGTATTTGGAGCATTAAATTTCCCTCCAGAACACCCTGCACGTGATATGCAAGATACATTCTTTATAGAAAAAAATCCTGATATCCTTCTTAGAACTCATACTTCTAGTGTGCAATCTCGTGTAATGACATCTAGCGAACCTCCTATTCGTGTACTTTGCCCAGGTAGAGTATATAGAAACGAGGCTATCTCTTATCGTGCTCACTGTTTCTTCCACCAAGTAGAAGGTTTATACATAGACAAAAATGTATCTTTCGCAGATTTGAAACAAGCTTTATTATACTTCGCAAAAGAAATGTTCGGAGAAGAAACTCAAATTCGTCTTCGTCCTTCATATTTCCCATTTACTGAGCCTAGTGCAGAAATGGATATTTCATGTAATTTATGTGGTGGTAAAGGCTGTCCTTTCTGTAAACATACTGGTTGGGTAGAAATTTTGGGTTGTGGAATGGTAGATCCTAACGTTTTAGAAGAATGTGGAATAGATTCAAAAGTTTATACTGGTTATGCATTCGGTATGGGTGTGGAACGTATTGCCAACCTAAAATACCAATGTAAAGACCTACGTATGTTCTCAGAAAATGACCTACGTTTCCTAAAACAATTTGAATCTGCCCTTTAATTATGAAAAACTTTAAAAAAGTTATTATAAATGCCATAGGAGAAGATTTAGAAGAGACTAGTTTCATACCATTAGTGTCAGAAAACGAACCAGAAGGTTATTCTAAATCTATTAACAAAGACTCAGAAATAGACATTCTTCCACTTAGAAACACTGTTCTATTTCCTGGAATTATTATGCCTATTACTGTAGGCAGAAAATCTTCATTAAAACTTATCAGAGACAACCACAAAAAAGGTAATCTCATAGGTTGTATTGCCCAAAGGGACAAAAATGTAGATAATCCTAAGTTTGAAGATTTACATGAAGTAGGCACAGCTGCTAATATTCTAAAGATATTAGAAATGCCAGATGGAACAACCACTGTAATTGTGCAGGGCAAACAAAGTTTCCAATTAACCAGCATACTAGAAGACAACAAAAAAGGTTATCTTACTGGTCTTATTAGTCCTAGAAAGAGTAATTCTAAATATGAAAAAAATCCAACCAAGAACTTCAAAGCATTAATTTCTGCTATCAAAGACTTGGCAATGAGAATAATACGTCTTTCTGGAAATGTTCAACAAGAAGTTCTATTTGCTCTTAAAAACATAGAGGGGAATGGTTATATAGTAAACTTTGTATCAGCAAATGTAGGGTTGGAAAAAGATGAACGCCAAAGTATTTTGGAAATAGAAGATCTAGAAGAACGTGCGTCTGAACTTCTTAAAAAATTAAGCACTATGTCACAAATGCTTGAGATTAAATCTTCTATACAATCTCAAGCTATGGAAAACATAGACAAACAACAACGTGAATACTTCCTTCAACAACAAATTAAAACAATACAGAAAGAATTGGGCGGAAGTATTTCTGAACAAGACCTAAAACAAATAAAAGAGAAAGCTGCTAAAAAGAAATGGTCAGAAGAGGTCAAAGAAGCAGTAGAAAAGCAAATCCAAAAATTAGAGGCACTTTCTCCACATTCTCCAGACTATTCTGTTCAAAACAACTATGTTCAAACACTAGTAGATTTACCTTGGAACGAGTTTACTAAGGATAATTTTAATCTAAAACGTGCAGAAAAGATTCTAAACAGAGATCATTTTGGTTTAGATGATGTAAAAGACAGAATAATAGAACACCTAGCTGTGCTAAAACTTAAAGGTAGCCTTCACTCCCCTATTATCTGCCTTTATGGCCCTCCTGGGGTGGGAAAAACCTCACTAGGTAAATCTATAGCAGAAGCATTGGGCAGAAAATATGCACGTATTTCATTAGGTGGTCTGCATGACGAATCAGAAATTAGAGGTCACCGCCGCACTTATATTGGTGCTATGCCAGGACGCATTATTCAAAACTTACTAAAAGTGGGCAGTGCAAACCCTGTTTTCATTCTAGACGAAATAGATAAGGTAGGAAATGACTATAAAGGAGACCCAGAATCTGCATTGTTAGAAGTTTTGGACCCAGAGCAAAACAATGCTTTCCACGACAACTTTATAGACATGGACTTCGATTTGTCAAACGTGATGTTCATAGCTACAGCAAACTCACTTAGCAATATTTCTAAACCATTACTTGACCGTATGGAACTAATAAATATAAGCGGTTATATAGTGGAAGAAAAAATAGAAATAGCAAATAAATATCTTATTCCTAAGCAATTAGCAAATCACGGAATTTCAGAAGATATAATTTCTATTCCTAAAAAGACTATTCGTGCTATCATAGAGCAATATACTCGTGAGTCTGGCGTTAGAGCACTAGATAAAACTATTGCAAAAATAGCTCGTAAAGCTGCAAAAAAACGCGCTCTTGACGAAAACTTTACAGATACCCTTGCAGAATCATCACTATATGAATATTTAGGACTTGCTCCATTTAGTCAAGATGAGCAAGACGACAAAGAAGAAGTAGGTATAGTTACAGGCCTAGCATGGACATCTGTAGGTGGAGAAATTCTACAAATTGAAACAAGCATAAGCAAATGCAAGGGAGGAAAATTGACCCTTACAGGAAACTTGGGAGATGTAATGAAAGAATCTGCCACACTTGGTTTGCAATACATAAGAGCTCACGCAGAAGAGTTAGGTATTAGCGAAGACTTTTTTGAAGACAAAAATATTCATATACACGTGCCAGAAGGTGCTATTCCAAAAGACGGTCCATCGGCAGGTGTTACTATGGCTACTAGCCTACTTTCTGCCATTACAGGTAGAAAAGTGCGTAAACACATTGCTATGACAGGCGAAATTACTCTTCACGGCAAAGTGCTTCCTGTAGGCGGTATCAAAGAAAAAATATTAGCAGCTAAACGTTCTGGCGTTACAGACATTATTTTATGTAAGGAAAACCAAAAAAACATAGAAGATATTAAACCTATCTATGTAAAAGGTGTCAAATTTCATTATGTAAAAGACCTTAAAGAGGTGTTTGCGTTAGCACTAAAGGAGAGTTAGGAGTTAGAAGTTAGGAGTTAGGAGTTTGAAATTTTTGTGCAAACCGAGTTCAAATAAGTTTACTTAATTTGCCGAGGTGCCGCCAAAAATCACGAGCGTAGCGAGTAGTTTACCTATGAGATTAAAAAACACAATATTTCTTCTTATATTTTCAACCTTTTCGTTGGTGGCACAGATTAACACCCAACGATTGTTGGACATTGGCAGAAATGCCCTATATTTTGAAGACTATATTGTTGCTATACAAAACTTCAACCAAGTAATAAAAGCAAAACCATATTTGACAGAGCCCTATTTATTTAGGGCTTTTGCCAAATTAAATTTAGAAGACTACTACGGTGCCATATCAGACTGCGATGCTGCACTAGAAATCAATCCTTTTTTACCCAAAGTTTATTATTGCAGAGGCATTGCCTATAGGCAATTGGGAGACCTAGAAAACTCTACTTTAGATTTAAAAAAATCTCTAGAGTTTGACCCCAACAACCTGAATACAAGTTGTCTTATGATAGAAAATATGATAAGACTAAAGAAGAATGACGAGGCATTGATTTCATGTAATAATCTCATAGAGGAATATCCATCTCACGTAAATACATACATTTTGCGTTCGCAGATTTACCTTTCTCAACAAGACACCACATTAGCCCTTATGGATTTGGACAGTGCCATAGTTCACAATAAATTTGCAGACCTTCCATACGCCATAAGAGGTATGATAAGGTACAATCAAAAGGACTACACAAGTGCATTACAAGACCTTAATGACGCTATCAGATTAAACTTATTTAGAGCAGATTATTTTGGAAATAGAGCCATCATCAAAATGAATCTTAACGATTTGAGAGGTTCAATGCAAGACTTTGATCAAGCCATAGAGATGGACAAATTGAATCCCAATAGTTACTTTAACAGGTCACTTTTAAGAGCTATGGTGGGTGATGAAAACAGAGCATTAGAAGACTTGAATACTGCCATTGCCCTGGAACCAGACAATTACAATGCATATTTCCAACGTGCCATATTGGAATATAAACTCGGAGAGTATAAAAAATCTATTGCAGATTATACATTAATTTTGGAGGTCTATCCAGACTTTGTTCCTGCGTATTATGGTAGAAGTGAAGTTTATAAAAAACTACGCCAAACCACCAATGCCAACAAAGATATTTACACTGCTCAAAAAATAGAAGAAGAGATTAAAAGTGGTCGCAGAGCACCTAAGTCTGCCCAAGACAAAGATATAAAACTTGATGCAGAAGCCAAGGCTATAGTTCATAACATAAACACAGAGGTGAAGGATAAATATAAAAGTGAGATTAGAGGACAAGTACAGTATAATGACATTGATATAGAACCACTTGCAAACTTTATCATAGGTTTACCAAAAGAATATGACCCTATTCAGTCCAAACGTTGGCACAATGCAGACCTAGACAAATACAACAACAATCACAATTCAAATCTTCAGTTCTGCATAAAGAATGATTTAAAAGTAGAAGATTACACAGATATACTTGCAGACTTTGATAGTCTTATTGCCACAAAAAGTTTATCTATAGCATATTTCAATCGTGGCAATGCCAGATTAAAAGAAATAGAAAACCTATCTGCCGAATTAAAAGACAATGCATATCTAGACTATCAAGCAGCCATAAACGACTTCACCAAGGCTTATCAAACAGATAGTTCATTAATATATGCACTATATAATATTGGTTATGTGTATTTATTGGAACAAAACTTCAAAAAAGCCATTGAAACTTTTAATAAATTAATAGAAATTAATCCAGAATTTGCAGAAAGTTATTACAACAGAGGATTAATTTATATCTTCCAAAACAATATAGAAAAAGGCAGAGAAGACCTTTCTCGTGCTGGCGAACTCGGACTCCACGGCGCCTACAACATTTTAAGAAGATATGCGCAGTGAGAGTTAGTTAGGAATTTTGCGAGTAAGCGAGAGCAGAGTCAAACTTGTTTGAACTATGCCGAGCGGGAGCAAAATCGCCGTTAGGCAATTAGGAGTTAGGAATTAGGAGTTAGGAGTTTTTTTTTATATAATTTGAAAAATTCCTAATTATTTTTATTATATTTGCAGAGTTTAAGCAATTATTTTTTTATAAACATAAATAAAACAACAAAACGGTATGATTTATTCTCATGAAGTAGAACACATGTGTGTTGTGAAAAAAGGTCCTAATCATGGTCCTGCTCCAATTCCAGAAGAAGGAAAATGGGTAAAATCTAAAGAAATTAAAGATATTTCTGGTCTTACACACGGTATCGGTTGGTGTGCTCCTCAACAAGGTGCTTGTAAACTTACATTAAATGTAAAAGAAGGTATCATTGAAGAAGCATTAGTAGAAACTATTGGTTGCTCTGGTATGACTCACTCAGCTGCTATGGCTGCAGAAATCCTTCCAGGAAAAACCTTATTAGAAGCTCTTAACACCGACTTAGTGTGCGACGCTATTAATACTGCAATGCGTGAATTATTCCTACAAATCGTTTACGGACGTACACAATCTGCTTTCTCAGAAGGTGGTCTAGTAATCGGTGCTGGTCTAGAAGACTTAGGAAAAGGCTTACGTTCTCAAGTAGGTACAATGTTCTCTACCAAAGCAAAAGGTGTTCGTTACCTAGAAATGGCTGAAGGTTATGTTACAAAAATCGCTTTAGACTGTGATGACGAAGTTTGTGGTTACCAATTCGTACGTCTAGGTGTGATGATGGAACAAATCAAAAAAGGCGTTGATGCAAACGAAGCTCTTAAAAAAGCTACTGCTACATACGGTCGCTTCACTGAAGAACAAGGCGCAGTTAAATTTATTGATCCACGTATTGACTAATTAAAAGGAGAAACAAATTATGATGAGAGAAGTAAAATTCGAAAGCCAAAATCGTCGTGAGGCTCAAATCAATAAAGTATTAAACCAATACGGTATCGCTTCTATCGAAGAAGCAAATCAAATCTGTGACCAATATGGTCTAGACCCATATCTAGAATGCGAACAGACTCAAAACATCTGTTTTGAAAACGCAAAATGGGCTTACGTAGTTGGTGCTGCTATCGCTATCAAAAAAGGTTGCAAAAATGCTGCTGACGCTGCAGAAGCAATCGGTGAAGGTCTTCAAGCATTCTGTATCCCTGGTTCAGTAGCTGACGACCGTAAAGTAGGTTTAGGTCACGGTAACCTAGCTGCTCGTCTTCTTCGTGAAGAAACACAATGTTTTGCATTCTTAGCAGGTCACGAATCTTTCGCTGCTGCAGAAGGTGCTATCAAAATTGCTGAAATGGCGAACAAAGTACGTAAAAACCCTCTACGTGTTATCCTAAACGGTCTTGGTAAAGACGCTGCTATGATTATTTCACGTATCAACGGTTTCACATACGTTCAAACAGAATTTGACTATGCTACAGGTGAACTTAACGTAGTTAAAACTAAAGCTTACTCAAACGGTCCACGTGCTAAAGTAAACTGCTATGGTGCTGACGACGTTCGCGAAGGTGTAGCTGTAATGTGGAAAGAAGGCGTTGACGTATCTATCACAGGTAACTCAACAAACCCTACTCGTTTCCAACACCCAGTAGCTGGTACATACAAAAAAGAACGTGTACTTGCTAACAAACCATACTTCTCAGTAGCTTCTGGTGGTGGTACAGGTCGTACTCTTCACCCAGACAACATGGCTGCTGGTCCTGCTTCTTACGGTATGACTGACACATTAGGTCGTATGCACTCTGATGCTCAGTTCGCTGGTTCTTCTTCAGTTCCTGCACACGTAGAAATGATGGGCTTCTTAGGTATGGGTAACAACCCAATGGTAGGTGCTACTGTAGCAGTTGCCGTAGGTGTTGCTGAAGCACTAAATAAATAATTCCCGCCCCCTCTTATAAAAACGAAAGGCTCTCAGTTTTGAGAGCCTTTTATCGTTGTTAAGTTTACCTTAATTTATATTTCAAGAAATACCCCTTTGCTTGTAAATAATAAAGAATCGCACCCAATGCCTTAACTGCAACCATTAAATAAAATGCAGCATGATAACCAGCATGTTCTGCCATTAGTCCACCCAATAAAACACCTAATCCAAAACCCGTATCCCAAGACACATAAAGTGTAGAATTGGCTGTGCCACGTCTTTCATTAGGGGCTAAATTTATAAACATACTCTGAAAAGCAGGAAACATGTGCCCATTACCTAAACCAATAATAAAGGCAGCACCGTAATATCCCCAATAGTTATGCACAGTGGCAAACAACAAATAACCAATCACAGATACGGCTATGCCAATAGAAGCATTTTGAGTAATTTTTCCTTGACTGAGTGTCCTACTTCCTGTAAGACGAGAAAGTATAAGACCTACAGACAGAAGCATAAAGAAAAGTCCTGTTCCACCAGTTATGCCCAACTCCTCTTTTCCATAAATAGCAATATAGGTAGAAATAATGCCATAGGCAAAAGCAAAACAAGCCATGCAAATAATATGCCGCCAAGCTTTGAGCATAATAAATCTATCAAATGACATTGGAGGACGTTTTTGCAACGGACGAGAAGTGGTTTTTACCGTTGTATTAAACAAAAATGCAATAAATGAGCAAGCTATTGCCAAAGCAAATAAGGTATCATAACTATGATTGATGCTATATATAAAAAGTGCCACACTAGGACTTATTGCTGTAGCAACATTATTACTCAAACCATAATATCCTATTCCTTCTGCCCTACGCGTACTGGGCAAAACATCGATAGCAACCGTACTATTAGAAACCGTAGCCACTCCAAAAGGAGCACCATGGAGCGTTCTAACAACAGCAAACAACCACAAAGAAGAAGCTATCGGATAGCCCGTAAAAAACAAAGCAAACAACCCGAAACTAACTAATAAAATAATTTTCCTAGGAAAACTATCCACTAAATACCCACTAAAAAAGCGGATTATAAGGGCTGTTAAGGTATAACCAGAAAGTACCAACCCTATGGTTTGTTTATTGGCATCAAACTGCTCGCTTAGGTAAAGCGGGAACAAGGGTGTTAGCAACATAAAAGAGAAATACAACCAGAAATTGGCAAACCAGACCTTGGTGTAGTTGCTATTCCATAATTTTTCTGTTTTTTCTTTCATAGAACCAACCTTATAAAAACGTTTTTATTACTCTTTTTACAAAGTCATTGGGCATGCCAGCCTTTATAATAACCTATTTTTTAGCTACATACATTCTACAAATACCCAATGTGAGCGGTGTATGCTCCACCTGAGCAAAACCAGCCGACTTCAACATAGAAATAAACTTATCTGGTGCAGGAAAACGCAAAACAGAAGCAGGAAGATACTCGTATGCTCCCCTATCTCCAGAAATCATACCACCAATAGCAGGCAATATTTTCAAGAAATACAGTTTATAACACCAACGAATAAAAGCATTGGATGGTACAGAAAGTTCCAATATAACTAACTTTCCACCAGGAGTTAACACCCTACACATTTGGCTTAAGCCAAGTTCTAAATGCTCAAAATTTCGCACGCCAAAACCTACTGAAATACGGTCAAAAGTATTATCAGGATATGGCAAATCTTCACAATCTGCTACATAAAGTTCGGCAGAAACACCTGCTTTCTTTATTTTTTCTCTGCCCACAGCCATCATTCGCTCCGAAATATCCACACCAATCACTTCACTACCCTTGCCCACTTTTTGAGCAATCTCAATGGTAAAATCTGCCGTTCCGCATGCCACATCAAGCACTTTAAGTGGTGCTTGCGTATCAACCAAATTACGCACAGCCTTTTTTCGCCAACCTTTATCAATGTTTAAAGATAGAATATGATTAAGTTTATCATAATCGGAAGCAATATTATCAAACAATTTTCTTACGCCTTCTTTTTTTGCCATAATTATTTAAGTTTTATTCTAATAATAATTAAGGCTACAAAAATACATTTTTCTGCGTAAAATCAAATTATTAAAGTTTTCATTTCTCATATAAAAAACATTTGTTTAATTAAAAATTTTGTCGTATCTTTGCACCGCTTTTTATGAAAGCACTAAACAATTAATTATTAACAATTTAAAAACAAAGGACATTATGAACCATTACGAAACCGTTTTCATTTTGACTCCCGTTTTATCTGACGCTCAGATGAAGGAAGCGGTCGAAAAGTTCAAAACTGTACTTACAAGCGCAGGTGCAGCTATTTTGAATGAAGAAAACTGGGGTTTACGCAAACTTGCTTACCCTATTGAAAAAAAATCTACAGGTTTTTATCAACTATTTGAGTTCACTGCAGAACCAGAAGTTATCGCAAACCTAGAAACACAATTCCGTCGTGACGAACGTATTTTACGTTTCTTAACCGTAAAAATGGAAAAATACGCTATCGAATACGCAGAAAAGAGAAGAAAAAAAGTTGGTAACAACACTAAGTCTAACGTTGAAGCTTAAGAAGGAGACATAAACCATGGCACAGAATCAATCTGAAATCCGTTTCTTGACTCCACAATCAGTGGATACAAAGAAGAAAAAATATTGCCGTTTCAAAAAACTAGGCATTAAATATATCGATTACAAAGACCCAGAATTTTTGAAAAAATTCTTAAATGAGCAAGGTAAAATCCTTCCTCGTCGCATCACTGGTACTTCATTAAAATACCAACGTCAAATAGCACAAGCAGTTAAGAGAGCACGCCACTTAGCATTGCTTCCTTACGTAACCGATATGATGAAATAATTAAAAGGAGACACGTTATGAAAATTATATTAAAAGAAGATGTACACGGATTAGGATACAAAGATGATATCCTTACAGTAAAAGACGGATATGGTCGTAACTTTTTAATCCCTACAGGTAAAGCTATCTTAGCTACTCCTTCTGCAGAAAAAGTATTAGCAGAAGAACTTAAACAACGTGCTCACAAATTAGCTAAAATTAAAGCTGACGCTGAAGCACTTGCAGCTAAACTTAACGAAGCTAACATCACTATCGCTACCAAAGCTAGCGAAGCTGGTAAAGTATTCGGTTCTGTAACTTCTATGCAAATAGCAGAAGAACTAGAAAAACAAGGTATTAGCATTGACAAACGTACTATCGTTCTTAAAGAAGCTCTTAAAGAACTTGGTACAGTTAAAGTTGCAGTTAAACTTCACCGCGAAGTTAGTGCAGAAATCACTGTTAATGTAGTAGCAGAATAATTATAAACTACTATAAATGAAGAGGTTGATTTTCATCAGCCTCTTTTTTTTGTGTTTGTTGATAACTTATTTTACTTTTCACTAGTTTATTTGCATTTTTTAATTTAACTTTGCAGTTAATGCAAAACATAGAAAACCATATAGAAAATCTACTAGAGAAGCATGATTTTGTTATAATTCCTGCTTTTGGTGGCTTCGTAGCATCTGAGGAATCTGCTCAGATGGAAAATGGTTATCTATTACCTCCAACCAAAACCATTGGTTTTAATCCCGACTTAACATATAATGACGGGCTTTTGGCTCAAGAAATTGCTAAAACAGAAGGCATTAGTTTAAATCTAGCGAACACCTACATTTCTGATACAGTAGAAAAATTAAAACTAACTCTAAAAAGTTTTAAACATTTTTCTTTTGGAAATTTGGGGACTTTTCATCTTAACGAAGACAAAGTATATTTTGAACCAGATAAGTCTATAAACCTACTTAAAAATTCTTTTGGTCTTCAAACATTTTATTTCCCAGAAATAAATCAAAATAAACCTCTAGAAAAGACTAATACAGAAAAAGGAATTGTTAAACCTCTAGTTACAGAAAAATCTAGATCATTTAACTATGTTGCGGCGTGCGTAGCTGCCATTATCCTTTTATTGTTTATCCCTATAAACTTTAACCAAAAACAGGTGGTATATCGTGCCACTTTTGTACCTATCACTGCATTGGAAGAGGTAGTTATACAACCTCAAATAGAAGAGGAAGTTATTTGCACCCCATTTCATGCAGTTATTGGTAGTTTTAACACACAAGCAAAAGCACTTAAATTCCTAAGCGAACTTCCTAAAGAATTAGAACATTGTAAAATAGTTTGTTCTGACAATCGCTTTAGGATTATTGCTGATAGTTATGAAACAGAAGATTTAGGTAATATTGGAATTCAAAATATTGCTAAAAAATTTCCTCAATTTAGGGACGCGTGGCTTTTGGAATACAATCCGTAACTAATTAGGAATTAGGAATTAGGAATTAGGAGTTAGGAGTGAGGAATTTCTGTGCAAACGAGTGGAGAACCAAGCTTGCTTGAGTTATCCCGAGTGCAGCCAGAAATCACGAGCGGAGCGAGTAATTTTAGGAATTAAGAACTTAAATATACCAATATATTATAATATGGATAGAAAAATTTTAATCACTGGTGCAGCTGGTTTTATCGGCTCTCATGTAATTCGTCTTTTCGTAACTAAGTATCCAAACTATATGTGCTACAACCTAGACGCACTTACATACGCAGGAAACCTAGAAAACCTAAAAGACATCTGCGATTTACCAAACTATCAATTTATTAAAGGTGACATCACCGATACTGAATTTATAGAAAATCTATTCCAAGAATACAAATTTGATGGTGTTATCCACCTTGCAGCAGAGTCTCACGTCGATCGTTCTATTACAGACCCACTAGCATTTATTCGTACCAATGTAATGGGCACTGCAAACCTACTTAACGCTGCTCGCAACCTATGGAAAGGTGATTATGAAGGTAAACGTTTCTATCACGTTTCTACCGATGAAGTTTATGGTTCATTAGGTAAAGAGGGTTATTTCACAGAAAAAACAGCATACGACCCACGTAGTCCATATTCAGCATCAAAAGCTAGTTCAGACCACTTTGTTCGTGCATATTTCCACACATATGGTCTGCCTGTGGTTATGTCAAACTGCTCAAACAACTATGGAGCAAACCACTTCCCAGAAAAACTTATTCCACTTTCTATCAACAACATAAAAAACAACAGACCAATTCCTATTTATGGCAAAGGTGAAAATGTACGTGACTGGTTATGGGTTAATGACCATGCTCGTGCAATTGACACTATTTTCCACAATGGTCGTTTGGGAGAAACATATAATATAGGTGGACACAACGAATGGACCAATATAGACCTAATCCGTTTACTATGTAAAGTAATGGACAAAAAATTGGGAAGAGAAGAAGGTACTTCTGAAAAACTTATCACATTCGTTTCTGACCGTGCAGGTCACGACTTACGTTATGCAATCGACCCTACCAAACTTCGTGACGAACTAGGTTGGGAACCTTCATTACAGTTTGCAGAAGGTTTAGAAAAGACTGTAGATTGGTATTTGGAGAATGAAGAATGGTTAAATAACGTTACTTCTGGCGATTATACAAAATATTACGAAAAACAATATACAAATAGATAATTTTTTAGTATCTTTGCACTTTCTAAAAAAATAAGACTATTAACTTATAAAGATATGAAGAAACATAATTTTAATGCTGGACCTTCTATCCTTCCACAAGAAGTTATAGAAAACACAGCAAAAGCAGTTTTAGATTTCCAAGGTGAAGGTTTATCAATCCTAGAAATTAGCCACCGTGCTAAATACTTCCAACCAGTAGTAGATGAAGCAGAAGCTTTAATGAGAGAACTTCTAGGTATTCCTGAAAATTATTCAGTTATTTTCTTAGGTGGTGGTGCTAGCCTACAATTCTGCATGCTTCCATTCAACCTTTTAGAAAAGAAAGCAGCATACTTAAATACTGGTGTATGGGCAAAAAAAGCTATGAAAGAAGCAAAAGGCTTCGGTGAAGTTGTAGAAGTAGCTTCATCAGCAGATGCTAACTATACATTCATTCCTAAAGACTTTGAAATTCCTGCAGACGCAGATTATTTCCACATCACTACCAACAACACCATTTATGGTACAGAAATCAGAAAAGACATCGACTCTCCAGTTCCACTTGTAGCTGATATGTCTTCTGATATTTTCTCTCGTCCATTAGACGTAACTAAATATGCTGTTATCTATGGTGGAGCTCAAAAGAACCTAGCTCCTGCTGGTGTTACTTTCGTTATCATCCGCAACGACGTTTTAGGAAAAGTTAGCCGTTATATCCCAACTATGCTTAACTACCAAACACATATAGATAATGGTTCTATGTTCAATACTCCTCCAGTATTACCTATCTATACAGCACTTCAAACCCTTAAATGGTTAAAAGCTCAAGGTGGTTTAGCAGAAATGGAAAAAAGAAATATAGCTAAAGCTGAACTTCTTTACAACGCTATCGACAACAGCAAAATGTTTGTAGGTACAGCAAATAAAGAAGACCGTTCATTGATGAACATTTGCTTCGTATTGAAAGAAGAATACAAAGACCTAGAAGCTGACTTTATGAAATTTGCTACTGAAAGAGGTATGGTAGGTATCAAAGGTCACCGTTCAGTTGGTGGTTTCCGTGCTTCTACTTACAATGCACTTCCTATTGAAAGTGTTCAAGCTTTAGTTGATTGCATTAACGAATTTGAAAAATTACACGCATAATAAAATGAAAGTTTTAGTTGCTACAGAAAAACCATTTGCTAAAGTAGCTATAGATGGTATCAAACAAGTATTGGACGAAGCAGGTTACGAAATGGCCCTTCTAGAAAAATACACAGAAAAGAAAGAACTTTTGGATGCAGTGGCAGATGCTGACGCTATCATTATCCGTAGTGATATTGTTGATGCAGAAGTTATAGCTGCAGCTAAACAATTAAAAATAGTTGTTCGTGCAGGTGCTGGTTATGACAACGTAGATCTTCAAGCTGCTACAAATGCAAATGTAGTGGTTATGAACACTCCAGGTCAAAATGCAAACGCAGTGGCAGAACTTGCTTTAGGTCTTATGGTTTACGCAGTTCGTAACCTATTCAATGGTACTTCTGGTACAGAATTAATGGGTAAAAAACTAGGTATCCATGCTTATGGTAACGTAGGTAGAAACGTAGCACGCGTAGCTAAAGGTTTCGGTATGGAAATCTATGCATACGATGCTTACTGCCCAAAAGAAGTAATTGAAAATGATGGTGTAAAAGCTCTTGACTCTGTTGAAGAACTTTACAGCACTTGCCAATTCGTTTCATTACATATCCCTGCAACAGCAGAAACAAAAAATTCTATCAACTACTCTCTTCTAGAGCGAATGCCTAAAAACGCTGTTTTAGTAAATACCGCTCGCAAAGAAGTAATCAACGAAGTAGAATTAATCAAACTTATGGAAGACAGAGCAGATTTCCGCTATGTAACTGACATTATGCCAGCTGCTAACGCAGAATTTGTTGCACAATTCCCAACACGTTATTTCTCTACTCCTAAGAAAATGGGTGCTCAAACTGCAGAAGCAAACATCAATGCAGGTATCGCAGCAGCTAAACAGATTGTAGGTTTTATTCGTGATGGTATTAATAAGTTTCAGGTTAACAAGTAATCAAGAAAATTATTAAATATATCAAAAGAGGTGGACATTAGTTGTTCACCTCTTTTTTTGTGCTATTATTTTGATAAAAGATTTGAAAACGTTTTCGTAAAAAAATATTTAAAAAACTTAACATAAACTGATTATTAGTAGATATTTTTTATTAATTTTGCAATCTATTTTTTAAAACTATGTTATAAAACATAATTTATGAGCAAGATTTCTAATAAATTCAGTTTGCCCATTCCTTTTTTCTTTCGCTGCTTAAAAGGATATAATGGCCAGCAATTCTCTACAGACCTTATGGCTGGTATTATTGTGGGTATCGTGGCTATTCCACTTGCCATTGCATTCGGTATTGCTTCTGGCGTAGGACCAACAGAAGGTCTAGTTACTGCTATCATAGCAGGTTTTATTATCTCATTTTTGGGAGGTACCAAAGTTCAAATCGGTGGACCTACAGGTGCATTTATCGTCATTATTTATGGCATTATCCAACAACATGGATTAATAGGTCTAAGTATTGCTACCATTATGGCTGGTATTATGCTAGTATTAATGGGTGTATTTAAATTGGGAAATGTTATTAAATTCGTTCCCTACCCTGTTATTGTTGGTTTTACTGGTGGTATAGCATTAACCATTTTCTCTACACAAATGAATGACCTATTCGGTTTAGGTTTAACTAATATACCTGCAGATTTCCTTCACAAATGGTGGTATTATTTCCAAAATGTAGATAAGGTAAATTGGGGCTCATTTGCTGTTGGTTTAATAAGCCTTCTAATTATTATATTCTCACCAAAAGTATCTAGTAAAGTCCCTGGTTCTTTAATTGCTATTATTGTGGCAACACTAGCAGTTTGGGCACTTAAAGAATTTGATATTTGGGAAGGAGCAAAAAGCATTGCTACTATTGGTGATTTATATACACTTCCAGAAGGTATGCCAGCTCCTAGTATGCCAAAATTGGATTTAGCAGAGGGTGAAACTATATTAGGTATAGTTCAATCTCTTTTCCCTGCTGCATTTACCATTGCCATCCTTGGTGCTATAGAATCTCTTCTATCTGCTATGGTGGCAGATGGTGTTATAGGTGGAAAACATGATTCTAATATGGAACTTATAGGTCAAGGTGTTGCTAATATGGTAGTGCCTTTTTTTGGTGGTATTCCAGCAACTGGTGCAATAGCTCGTACCATGACCAACATCAATAATGGTGGTCGTACTCCTGTGGCTGGTATTATCCACGCAGTGGTTCTTCTATTGGTTTTACTTCTACTAGGAAAACTAGTTGGTCTAATTCCTATGCCATGTTTAGCTGCTGTTCTAATTATGGTTTCTTACAACATGAGTGGTTGGAAAACATTTGTTTCACTTGCCAAAAACCCAAAATCTGACTTTGCAGTACTTATGACCACATTTATTCTTACTGTGGTATTTGATTTAACTATTGCTATAGAAGTAGGTTTGGTATTAGCTATTGTTTTATTCTTGAAACGTACTAGCGAAGCAGTTTCTATTAAGGTATTCCATCACGAGATAGACCCTACAAATGAGACCGACTTAGAGCTTCATGAGGATAAACTTACTATTCCAGAAGGCACAGAGGTATATGAAATAGATGGTCCTTACTTCTTTGGTATAGCTAATAAGTTTGACGAAATCATGCAAAACCTAGGTGATAAACCAAAAGTGCGTGTCATTCGTATGCGTAAAGTTCCATTTATTGACTCAACAGGTATTCACAACTTGGAAACATTATGCCAACAATCAGCAAAAGAAGGTATCCATGTAGTTCTTTCTGGTGTAAACACTAATGTTAGAAAAACACTTCAAAAAGCAGGATTTAACAAAATCTTGAAAGAAGAGTTTGTTTGCTCTAATATTAATGAAGCATTAAAAAAAGCTCGTACTTTGGTGTAAAAACCGCATAAAATAATTATCTTTGTAATTTACGTTATATTTTAAAGATTAATTACTATGCCACAGACCTCTAAACGCAGCTGGATAATGCCGCAATCGCCTATTAGAAAACTCGTTCCATTAGCAGACAGAGCTAAAGAACGTGGTGTTAAAGTTTACCATTTAAACATTGGTCAGCCAGACCTTAAGACACCAAAAGTGGCGTTGGAGGCCATAAAAGGTATAGACAGAGAGATTCTAGAATATAGTCCTAGTGATGGTTATAAATCATTAAGATTGAAACTAGCAGAATATTATCACAGATTTAACATTAATGTAGATTATAAAGATATTATAGTCACCACTGGTGGATCTGAGGCTGTAAACTTTGCATTTATGGCTTGTCTAGACCCTGGTGATGAGATTATAGTTCCAGAACCTGCATACGCAAACTATACTGCATTTGCAATAAGTTGTGGAGCTATAATTAAACCTGTTTTATCTAGTATAGAAGACGGATTTGCCCTTCCTAGTATAGAAAAGTTTGAGGAACAAATCACTCCTAGAACCAAAGGTATCTTGATTTGTAACCCAAACAACCCTACTGGTTACCTATATACAAAGGAAGAAATGAATCAAATTCGTGATTTAGTAAAGAAATATGATCTTTACTTATTCTCTGACGAGGTTTATCGCGAATTTTGTTACACAGACTCGCCATACGTTTCTGCATTCCATTTGGAAGGTATAGAAGAAAATGTTGTTCTTTTTGACTCTGTTTCCAAACGCTATAGCGAATGCGGTATAAGAATTGGTGCATTGGTTTGTAAAAACCAATCTGTAAAAGAAAGCGTTATGAAATTCTGTCAGGCTAGACTTAGTCCTCCTCTTATTGGTCAAGTTATAGCCGAAGCTTCTATAGACACTCCTGCAGAATATATGCAAGAGATGTATGACGAATATCTAGAACGCAGAAATTTCCTTATAGAGGGTCTAAATAAAATTCCTGGGGTATATTCTCCTATCCCAATGGGTGCTTTCTATACTGTAGCTAGACTTCCTATTGACGATTCAGATAAATTCTGTGCTTGGCTTTTAAGTGAATTTGAGTATGAAAAACAAACTGTCATGATGGCTCCTGCCTCTGGTTTCTATACCATGAACAATGTGGGCAACAATGAAGTGCGTGTGGCATACGTACTCAAAAAAGAAGACCTAGAAAAGGCCTTGTTCATACTTAAAAAAGCACTAGAAGTTTATCCTGGTCGTACCAAATGAATTTCCCATTATTCATAGCTAGAAAAATACATTTTTCCTCTCAAAATAATGAGAGAAAAGTTTCCAAACCTGCTGTCCGAATAGCATTGTGCGGCATAGCACTTGGTTTGGCTGTTATGATTATTGCCCTAGCTGTAGTAGTAGGTTTTAAAAATGAAGTAGGCAGAAAGGTTATGGGATTTGGTGCACATATCCAAATCACTAGTCTTACTAATAATAAAACATACGACCTACCCCCTATTTCTTTTTCTGACACTTTGATTAATGCCATTAAGGAAGTTCCTAATGTTAATTATATCCAGACTACAGCTACCAAACCTGCAATAATCAAAACTAAAACAGACTTTCAAGGCATTGTTCTAAAAGGTGTAGATGAGAAATATAATTGGGATTTCTTTAAGGAGTATTTAAGAGAAGGAGAACTTCCTATTTATAACGACAGCACTCCATCAAATGAGGTCTTAATTTCTTCTAAACAGGCAGATGCCCTGAAACTTAATGTTGGCGACAAATTTATTTGTTATTTCATTCAAGATCAAGTAAGACTTCGCCAATATACTATTTCTGGCATTTATAGTACTGGACTAGCAGATTTTGATAAATTATTTATTGTCTCAGACATAAAACACATTAGATTACTCAATAATTGGGACGAAAATACAGCTACTAGCATAGAAGTTTTTGTTAATGACCTTAATATTTTGGAAGATACATCGTATAGTATTTTCCTAGCCACAGCTAATAATTTCACAGGAAATTACAATCCTTATTACACTAGAAATATCTACGAGCTTCAACCACAAATCTTTGGTTGGCTAGACCTTTTGGACTTAAATATGGTTATTATCCTTATTTTAATGTTCTCTGTTGCCACTTTTACCATGATTTCTGGATTGTTGATTATAATCTTAGAAAAGACTACGCTAATAGGGACATTGAAAGTTTTGGGTGCCAACAATTGGACTATTAGAAAAATTTTCCTTTATCAAGCCTCTTTCCTTATCGGCAAAGCTATGTTATGGGGAAATGTTATTGGTCTAGGGCTATATTTCATGCAAAAATATCTCAAGGTAGTAAAACTAGACCCTGAGATATATTTTGTAGATTATGCTCCTGTAGAACTTATTCCATGGCAAGCAGTGGTACTAAATATTGGTGTAGGTATAGCAATCCTTTGTATTTTGGTTATTCCTTCATACCTTATCGCGAAGATTTCACCTGCTAAATCAATTAAGTTTGAGTGATACATAGTTAGGAGATTAAATTTATTTAGACTATGAAAGAATTGTTATCTTTTTTATCAGACTTACATGATAATAATAATCGTGAATGGTTTGCAGAAAACAAAGAACGTTATTTAGCGTCTTTGGCAACTCATCGAGCAAACGTAACAAAACTCATAGCGGGAATACAGGCGTTTGATGCTTCTGTAGGAACACCTACCATTGAAAATAGTACATATCGTATCTATCGTGATACTCGTTTCTCTGCCGATAAAACACCTTACAAAGATTTCTTTAGTGCTTTTATTGCCCGAGGAGGTAAAAAAAGTGGCTATCTAGGATATTATTTGCATATATCACCCAAGGGGAATACTTGGGGCGAAGGTTCGTTTATTGCAGCGGGCAATGTGTGTCCAGAGGCATTTCTGTTGCGTAGCATGCGAGAAGAGATTATGGATAATGCTGTAGCTATAGAAAAGGCAATTGCAGAAAGTGGTTTTAGCTTAGATACTTCCAATGCATTGAAACGTGTGCCTCGTGGTTATACTGTTGCACCAGAATACGAATATTTGCTTCGCCAAAAAGAATTTTGTTTGGTACATCAATTGGATTCTGATTGGTTCTTGCAACCAAACTGGGTAGAGCAAACACTCTCACTCTTTCAAAAGGCAACTCCTTTTATTACTATAATGAACCGAGCCATAGAATTTGCCTACGAAGAAAAAAAGGGTATAATTGCCAAAAAAAGTAAATTGTATTAAACTACCCTATTTTTCATTCTAGATTTTTGAAGTGTGGAAGATTGCGTAAAATTACCCTATCCTCTCCCACAACTTCATTGCTGCTTCTATGGTTGGAGCCATGTCGTAGTATTTGTATTCTGCCAATCTGCCACCAAAATAGACATTGTCAATAGAATCAGCAAGAGTTCTGTATTGTTCGTAAAGAGAAGCATTCTTTTCATCATTTACTGGATAAAAAGGTTCCATACCATCTGTCCACTCTGTACTAAACTCTTTACTGGTAACTGTTTTAGGACAATCATATACTTCTGCACCAAACATTTCAAAGTGCTTATGTTCAATAACTCGAGTATAGGGAATATCACGAGAAGTATAATTAATTACTGCATTACCTTGGTAGTTTGGTGTATCAAGAATCTCTGTCTCAAAACGAACAGTACGATACTCCAACTTGCCTAAACTATAATTAAAATACTCGTCAATCTTACCTGTAAAGATAATATTCTCTGCCACTGATTCCCATTTTTCTCTATCTGCAAAGAAGTCTGTATCAACCATAGTATCAATACCATCCAGCAATCCTGCAACAAGTTTGTTATAACCACCTTCTGGAATACCTTGATATTTATCATTGAAATAATTATTGTCAAAAATCAAACGAACAGGTAAACGACGAATGATAAATGCAGGTAGTTCTGTACATGGACGACCCCATTGTTTTTCGGTATATCCTTTTATGAGTTTCTCATAAATATCCTTTCCTACTAAAGTCAATGCTTGTTCTTCCAAATTTTGAGGTTCACGACCATTTAGCATAGCTAACGCTTCTGCCTTTTGCTCAGCAATCTTTTCTTCAGCTTGCATTGGAGTTGTTACTCCCCACATTTGATAAAAGGTATTCATATTGAAAGGGAGATTATACAATTTCCCTTCAAAATTTGCCACTGGGCAATTAGTGTATCGGTTAAAAGGAACTATATTGTTTACAAAATCCCACAACTCTTTATTACTTGTGTGAAAAATATGTGCACCATATTTATGCACATTAATCCCTTCTGTAAGTTCACAATACACATTTCCACCCAATTGTGGACGTTTATCTATAACAAGGCATTTCTTGCCTGATTGTTTTGCCCAATAAGCAAATGTTGCTCCAAACAATCCAGAGCCAACTATAAGGTAATGGTATGGTTTCATTGTTTTTTTCTACAATATAAAGTCCTACGCTCTAATTCTGGATGATTTACCCAATTCGCATTTTCATCTTCTGGAGTTCCCACATAATATGCATCAAATTCTTCAGGCCATCCCCAAGGCATCTCTGCCAACTCCTTTGCCATAACAATAGAATCCCATTTACATAAAAATACAAAATCTGGTTTAATCATTTTTTCTTTAGGAAAATAATGAAAGTTTTGTACTTGATGATAATTAGATGCATTAACTGCATCAAAAGCATATAAACAACAATAATCAAATGCAGCAGTTAGTACAACTGATTCTTTAGGTTTAAAGTTATAGTCTTCGAGTATATCATACACATTGTTGAAATATTCAACTTGTTTTTCTGTAAGTGCTATTTCTGCAAAATTTTTATTACCACGTGTAAAATGATGAGAATTATCACGAATATTATATGATTTAATTACTCCATTTAATGGTAATATAAAAAGTATTAACACTGCAAGCAATACACGTTTGTAATGCTCGTTCTTAAATTTATTTTCATATTCAAACCATAAGAATAACCATGCAGCAACAAAACAATGTATTCTGCCACTTAAGGCTGTATTGGTACCCAATGATGCAATTATAGGGAATAAAAATATAAATAGATAAAACCACGAATCTGCTTTCTTAAATTGACCAAATTTTAAACTTGAGAAGTTTCCGAATAAAAATGGAATTATAGGCAAACTCATCATAAACATAGAAGGAGAAATTTGTGGTTTAACTTGATAATGTGTGTACATCAATATAAAACCTATATATACAAGCCCACCAAACCAACTATTTGTAAAACGTTTGGATAACCAGTAAGAACCAACAAATGCTATTACTACAAATAAACAATCTCTAAAAAATAACCCATATTGAATGATGAAACTTGTACCATCATAATTATAGCCACTTTTACCTATGTAACTCGCTGTAAATAACATTGCATCTAAGATTTCCTCTAATGGACATACTATAAAATGCATATATAAACATGCAAGGAGTACCCCTATTACTCCAGAGCCTATATATTTAAATAAATTAAGCCAATTACCCCATTGTGAAAATATAATTAACAATGAAATAATAGCCAATAATATAAGTGCTGCAGGTATAATAATAAATAGGGAAAAACCAAGAAACACTCCACATAGAGTTGCATATAGAGTTTTATGCCATACAATACTACTTTTCCAATATAGCATAAAAGCACAAAGCGCCCAACAAAGTACTGCAGTCTGCATCGGAACATAGCTCAAACCACCTCCAAGTCCAAACATAACCAACCAAGCAAGAGCAAAATACTTTATTGCTCGTTTAGGATTATATAGTATGCATGATGTTATTGTTACGATAATAATGCTTACCCAAATTAATATATCCGAAGCCAAATAAGAACTAACCTTACTTGTTAAATCCAAATATGGAAACCAGTGGATTGCAATTAGATTCCATTGACTCTTACCGGTAATACAACTCATATCATAAGCCTCTTGTAACTTTAGCAGAAAGTATGCCTCGTCGTATGCTGTAAAGAAACCATAACTGAAACCTGTTACTTGTATAAAAGTTAGTATTGATAATCCTAAAATTATCAGCAAATACATCCAATCTTTCTTTAAAACCTCTTTCATTTCAAATTCTTATTTATCATTCTAAAATCGCTCAATGCTTTTACTCCAATTTTAAATATACGTTTCATATTTATGGAATTCACCCCTCCTTGACGAGGACGGAATGTAATTGGATACCATGCAATATTGTAGTTCCAACGAACAGCAATGGCACTTACTGCCACATTTGCTAGATTATAGTCTGTAGGAATTATGTCTAATATTGGTTTAAGTTTTTCCACATCTAATAATCTAAAAGGTGTATTAGCATCTTTCACCCATACATGGAACATACATCATACAACAAAACGAAGAGTTTTGGTTACAAATACTCTACTTCCGCCATCTTGACGACCACCACGAGTGCCTATCTGAAAATCATATTTCTCTTTATTATCCCACATTTGCCAAAATTCCTCTGGTAAAGTTTGTCCATCACTATCAGTTTGAAAAACATAATCTGCACCATTATCTATAGCATAACGATACAAATATAGAACTGTAGCACCATGACCTGAATTAGGTTTATCAATAGCAATAAAGTAAGGATATTTCTCTTCTAAATTCTTCATTATCTTATATGTGTTATCCTTACTACCATCATTGGCAATAACTAATTTTGCATTATCTCCTAACTGATTGATTTTCTCACAGATTGGATGCCATTGCTTGATAACATCTTCAATATTTGCCTCTTCATTATATGCAGGCATAACAAAATAAATAGATTTCATTTGGATGTATTTTTAAAGGTTATAAACTTATTAAGCAGAAACTGTATAATAGCCACAATAACTATAGTTAATAGTTTACAAATCAATTCATTAAAATGGGCTATATCAACTAGTATGTAGAGTAATAAAGAACTAATTCCTAAACCTAATAATCCAACAGTATAAAAAGAGAAGAAACGTTTTATTGTTTTATCTTTTACTTTGAAGTTGTATTGTCTATTAAGTAGAAAACTACAGAATATTCCGCAATGCGTACTGATAACATTTGCCCATAAATATGGCATAATAAAACACAATACAGAATATACACCAAAATCTAATCCTGCACATAATCCGCCTATTATGGCATAAAGAAGTAAGTCTTGATACTTAGATAGTAATTGTCTGATTTTAAAGTTCATATAAAATAGTTTTATTTATATAATCTCATGTTCAGACATAAAAAAACGTGGACTCGACTGTTGTCGTTCCACGTTTAGAGGCCTTCGCATTGCCTTACACTAATAGAACAGACAACGCAAAGCCCACGCCGATATAAGTAAACATACTATACACCTAAGTATAGATACGCACATAACATACCCATATCCCGTAAGCATTTATCGTTGCTATATTCTGATTAGCGTATTAAAAAGTTGCGAAGTTTCTAAACGTCAGAACATGCGTAATAAACGCTTATAATAAAAAAAATATTTCCCACACCGCACATCTCTATGCACCTAAATCGGCGTGGGCACTATTCAATTGCAAATATAATGTAAATATTTAAAAATAAAAGAATTTATCTTAATATTTGTATAGATTATTTTTTATTTATCATATCTCTAACTTATCACACGTATATTTAGTAAAATCTACTATAGGAATAAAACTACCGAGATTCCTAACTTTATCTACAAAATCAACAGCTTGTTCGATAGACATAAGTTCTCTTTTAATAGCGTAGTATAAAAAATCATTGGTAGTAAGAAAAATAATGTTATTTTCTGTACAATATTTGGTTATATCCTTTGTATTACTACTTCCTACTACATCTTTATGAAACTTGCAATAAACCATGCAAGCACTTTCTCCTCTACCTAGATGTAGTCCATTTGTTGCCGTCAATCGAAAATATTCTTTTTTCTCTTCATTTGACAATCCAAAAACTTCCTCTTTAATATTCTTTTTCTCCTTTATTTGCTTATCTAGTGTTGATAAAATAAGAATTGGAAGTTCTTGTTTAACTATATTTAATACAATAAACTCATATTCTGGAAGTATATTTGGAAGTAAAGACAATAAACCACCTCTTACAAAGTGATTTATCACATCGGCATCTAGTACAATCTTAGTTTTCTTCTCTTTCATCAGATATCATATTTAAAAGTTCCATATAATGGCCTTCTGAAATACGCTCTGACTCAAATAAGATTCTTGCTTTTTCACCAAAATCGCCTATAAAAAGTCCTTCATTTCCACTTCTATACAAAGAAGTATCATAACCATACTCTTTGGCAGACTCTTTCACTGGAATACTTTGAAGTTCTTTTAATTGAGTTTCAGAAATAATTCCAATATTTTTCAAGCGAATAAGTAATGTTGACCTAGATACTTGAAACATTTGTTCTATCCTAAGAACTGTGGCAAGACTGATTTTGTGATTTAGAATTTCTTCGTTACTAATCATGGCATAAACTCCCTCCTTTGGGAGCAGAAGGCTAGATGCAAACAAGTCTGCATTCTTTTCTTCAACTGTTGATACCACTCCACACATGTGAGGTGTGGGTTTCTTATCGAAATAAAGATGATACAATTCGTGAGCAAAAGTAAAATGCTGACGCCCACGAGTAGAATTACTATTGATTAAAACAAACATCTTACCACTATTAGACTTACAACTAATACCATAAGAATTTACAGATAGTGGTCTATACATTGCTGTAATTTGATGCTTGCGTATAAATGTTTTAATGTTTATAGGGTCATTGGGATTTAAACCAATTTGAGATCTAAATTTACCTGCAAGTATATCGGCTTCTTGTACTGTTAATTTCTTCATTTTGACAACATTGAATCCATCATTAAAGAATTTTTTACCACCTTTTTAAATGTGGCAACTTGCTCCATATCCGATGCGGTAAGATTATCAACTCTAAAGGCTGTTGCTAGCATATTCTCGACTAAATCTAAATTTTCTTCATACATCATATATGCATCACACCCATAAAGATCAGCCAATTTTTCCATGTGTTCGAGCGGCAATTCCCTTAGACCTGCTTCGTAATTAGAGTATGCAGAACGACCTATACCTAAGAAAGTTGCCACACTGTCTTGAGTATAATTGCTTGCTTCCCTCATTCGTTTAATATTCCTAGCAATAATCATTCTCTCTTCCATACTCTAAATAATTAAAATCAAACACGTGGCAAAGATATGTATTATTTTTGTTTTATAGAAATTTTGCCACATATATTTTTTGGACAAAAAAAATTAGCACCCCTCCACAGGGTGCTAATTTACGGACACTGCACGCAGTGTCCCTACACATTCCTCTGTTAACTCTTTACCTATGTGTTACTCAAGTTTGGGTGATTTACAATAAATTACTTGCGAGTTCTGATAGGTAGCTGCGTTCGCCTTTGATTAGGTTTACGTGGGCAAAGATGTTTTGACCTTTCATTTTGTCTATAGTGTAAACCAAACCGTTTGAAAGCATATCCAAATATGGTTGGTCTATTTGTTGAACGTCGCCAGTAAACACTACTTTGGTATTTTCTCCTGCACGGGTGATAATGGTTTTGATTTCGTGAGGAGTTAAGTTTTGGGCTTCATCTACAATGATATATGCATCAGAAAGGCTTCTACCACGAATATATGCAAGTGCTTCTATGACCAACTGACCTGATTGTTGCATTTCTGAAATTGCTGTAAGCTCACGTGAACTTGCACTAAACTGATGTTTGATTACATTTAAATTGTCAAACAATGGTTGCATATAAGGTGCTATTTTATCCTTTTCTGTACCTGGTAGGAATCCTAAATCCTTGTTGGCAAGTGCCACAATAGGTCTAGCTAGTAATATTTGTTTATAAGTATGACATTTTTCTAAGGCTGCCGCCAATGCCAATAAAGTTTTACCTGTACCGGCCTTGCCTGTGATACAAACTAGTTTTAAATCATCATTTAGAAGTGCATTAAGTGCAAATGCTTGTTCTGCATTTCTTCCTTCTATACCGTATGCACGTTCTTTGTTTACCCTTACTACACATTCCAACTCACTATCATATCTAGCCATAACGCTATTTCGTTCACTCTTCAAGATGAAATATTCATTTGGGTCTATATCATCTTTGAAAGCAAATTCATTTATAGAAACAGCAGATGTGGCATACATCTTGTCTATAATAGCACTATCTATTCCGTCATAAACTTCGTGTTCACGATCAAAAATATCTTTACTTGTGATTTTATCATTAAAATAATCTTCGGCAAGTATTCCAACAGAACGTGCCTTCATTCTCAAGTTTATATCCTTGGTAACCAAAATGGTTTTCATATTAGGATTGGCATTTTGGATACTTTCTGTAATGGCTAATATTCTATGGTCTGGAGTATTTTCCATAAACGCAGCCTTGAGACTCTCAGAAGGTTCACGATTCACTACAATAAATAATCTTCCCAATCCCTCTCCTATTTCTGCTCCTTTTTCAAAGAAATCATTATCGCTAATCTCGTCTAATTCTCTGGCAAATTGTCTAGCATTGTAGTTGATTTCTTCATTTCCTTTTTTAAATTTATCCAACTCTTCTAGAACAACAATAGGAATATAAATGTCATTTTCCTGGAAATTATAAATACACTTGTAATCATGTAAAATTACGTTAGTGTCTAAGATGAAGTTCTTTTTGGTACTCATAGTAGTAAATTTTAGGATTTTGTATTGTAAATTTAATAAAAAAAGAAATTCTTTTATAATTTTGTAGTGTAAAATTTCTTAAAAAATGAATTATCAAGAAACATTAGAATATTTATTTGTAAAAACTCCTGCTTTTCAGCAAAAAGGAGAGACTGCATATAAACCTGGGCTGGCAAATGTGATGGAGCTAGATGATTTTTATGGAAATCCACATAAAAGATTTAAAACTATTCATATAGCAGGAACTAATGGCAAAGGTTCTGTGTCACATACATTGGCAGCAATTCTCCAGTCTGCTGGATATAAAGTAGGGCTATATACTTCGCCTCACTTAAAAGATTTTTCTGAACGCATTCGCATAAACGGCAAACCAATATCTGAACAATATGTAATAGATTTTGTACGTGAAGCAGAAGAAATTATTGATAGACTTAATCCATCATTTTTTGAAATTACCACTCTTATGGCATTTACATATTTTGCTCATGAGAATGTGGACATAGCAGTGATAGAGACTGGATTGGGAGGGCGACTAGATAGCACAAATATTATTAGTCCTATTCTTTCTGTTGTAACCAATGTAAGTTTTGACCATGTAAACCTACTTGGTGACACACTTGAAAAAATAGCATTTGAAAAGGCTGGTATTATTAAAAAAGGTATTCCTGCAGTGGTAGGTGAAATGCCTTTGGGACTTCGTCCAATATTTACCGAAAAAACAGAAAAAGTTGTATTTGCAGAGGACACAGCATATTCTGATTATGAATTTGAATTAAAAGGATATTGTCAAGAGAAAAATAAAAAGACAATTCTTTGTGCTGTGGAATTACTAAAAAATGAATTAAATATAAAAGAGGAGAACATTGCCGAAGGCCTAAAAAATGTGGTAGAATTAACTTCTTTGATGGGTCGTTGGCAAAAACTATCTTATTCTCCACTTATCATTGCTGATACAGGTCACAATGTGGCAGGAATGCAATATATAGTCTCACAAATAGCTGATATAAAGGCAGAAAACAAGCGTCTGGTTATAGGTATGGTTGGAGATAAGGATATTACTTCTATGCTTAAACTTCTACCCAAAGATGCCATTTATTATTTCTGTAATGCTCAGATTCCTAGAGCACTACCTGCAGAAGAATTAAAAAGGAAAGCATCTGAATTTGGACTAAAAGGTAATACCTACCCTTCTGTTTCTGATGCTCTAGATAGTGCAAAACGTGATGCTTCTACAAATGACTTTATTTTTGTAGGTGGAAGTAATTTTACCGTAGCAGAAATAATAACTCCTAACTCCTAACTCCTAATTCCTAACTAAATGAAATTTAAACTATTAATATTATTACTATTCTTTTGTGTGGCAAACTGTTTTGCTACCAACACAAATACAAGATATAAAGTCTGGACAAAAGACATAAGCAACACCGAAATTTCTGTTTTGACTTGTTCGCCAGGAGACCAAATATATTCAATCTTTGGGCATACAGCTGTGAGGGTATGCAATCCAAACATTGGTCTAGATGCAGTGGTAAATTATGGACTTTTTGATTTTAATCAAGATAGTTTTGTTTTTAGATTTGTAAAAGGTGAAACAGATTACTCTTGTGGTGCAGAGCACTTTAGTTCTTTTCTTTATTCATACGCATGGCGAGGAAGTGGTGTTAAAGGAACTGTTTTGGACCTCAATGATGATGAAAAAGAACGCATTATTAGAGTTTTAACTCATGATTTGAAACCAGAAAATAGTGAGTACAGATATAATTTTGTATATAATAACTGTGCAACAAAAATAAGGGATATAATTAAGTTTGCTTATTCTGGAAAGTATGAGAGTCTAGTTCCTTCTGAATATACTTTTAGAGAAATTATAGGAAAATATGCAGAAAATTACCCTTGGTATATGTTTTCTTTTGATATTTGTTTGGGAGGGAAAGAATATAATACTTTAATGACTCCAGAAGAGGCACAGTTTTTACCTGAACACTTAGATAAAGCTATAAATAATAGTTTAATAGGTAGAGATGGTGAAGAATTTAAGTCTAAAACTAGGCAAGAAATTCACCTTATGCCTAAAGAAAAAGAAATTGAAAAAACATTATTCACTCCTATGGTGATGGCTTGCATTCTGCTTCTTCTTTCAATTATTAATTTATTTTTTGGAAAGAAATGTCGTATTGCAAGTAATATTTATAGTGGAACTATACTTCTTACTTATACGCTAATAGGAGTTATCGTTACATTCCTAATGTTCTTTTCTGAACATCCTTTTACATCTGCAAATGTAAATATCTGCATATTTAATCCTCTTCTTATTATTCCATTTGTTGGATTAATGATAAAAGAAAAGAAAAAGTATTTGAGGATTATAAATGTGGTATTTATTCTTTTGGCAGTGTTCTTTATATTATACTCATTTACATTTTGGGGTTGCGTAAATCATGCTTTCATTCCATTTGCGTTGGTATTAATTATAGAGTTAGGAGTTTATTTACAATAAATTATGAAACAAATATTATATTTAATTCCATGTACATTGGGCGAAACAGATTTAAATAACGTTTTGCCACAGGCTAATGCCAATATTATTACTTCACTAAAATATTTTATAGTGGAGAATATTCGTACTGCACGTAGATTTCTAAAAAAAGTAGATAGAAACATTAATATAGATGAACTAGAGTTTTTTGAATTAAATGGTCATACAAAAGCCGAACAGATTTCATCTTTTTTGAAACCTATGGCAGAGGGGCATTCTATGGGTGTAATTTCAGAAGCTGGTTGTCCTGCCATAGCAGACCCTGGAGCAGATGTGGTGGGCATTGCCCAAAGCAAAGGTTATATAGTGAAGCCCCTTGTAGGTCCTTCTTCTATCCTACTTTCTCTTATGGGTTCTGGATTTAATGGTCAGAGTTTTGCATTTTTAGGTTATTTGCCTATTGACGCCGTGGATAGGAATAAGATGTTCAAAAAGATGGAGCAACGTATATATGGTGAACACCAAACTCAGATTTTTATAGAAACTCCATATAGAAACATGAAATTGGTTGAAGATATTCTCAAAAATTGCCAAAACTCCACCAAACTCTGTATCGCGTGTGATATAACATTGGAAACCGAATATATCAAGACTCAAACTGTTGCGGCGTGGCGTAAGACCACATTGCCAGATTTGGCAAAAAGACCAACGATATTTTTGTTATATAAATAAGGGCAATGCACGGAGAATAACGGACACTGCACGCAGTGTCCCTACAAGACAAGCATATATACAAATGTGAGCAAATACACAGCACCTATGCACAGCACTTGTTTGTTTTCCATCACTCCTTTGTCGGCATTGAAGTAGTGAAACTTACATACGGTGTATTTGTATAGATAATATGAAATATATCCAGCTACTACACCTACCAATGCACCACAAAGAATGTCAAGTGGGAAATGCACACCTAGATACATTCTGGAGTATGAATTAAGCACTGCCCACGAAAAAATAAGTGCAGCATACCACCTGTTTCTAAACAGCAAACATGTAAGTGTGGCTATCCCAAAGGTATTAGAAGCATGAGAAGAACAAAATCCATATAATGAACTTCTATAATCGTTTACTATATGAAGAATATCTTTTAGTTGTGGGTCATGAGTTGGCCTAAGTCTTTCAAAAAATGGTTTACAGAAACCAGAAGCCACTTGGTCTGCTATTAATACACACAAACCTACAGCCAATGCTGCTATCATGGCATCTTTACCTTTTACCTTGAAAAGGAAAAACAATATAGAAAGATATAGTGGAATCCAGACAAAACGGTCCGAAATCCACCACATAACATTATCGAAGAATGGTGAATTAAGTGAATTTATATTCACTAATAATTCCCTATCCCACTCTATTAACGAATTAAATAATTCCATTAAATAACTTCTATTGCATTAGCTGGTAGCCAACCTGAGTTTCCATCAGAGGTGATTATTTCTACCCATTCTCCCAAACGTGATTTTATATTAACCTTGGTTCCTTCGTGAAGAATAAAAAGATTATTACCACTATTATCTGGAGAACTTTTTATGGTTACAGTTTGAGAAAAAACTATTGCCTGATTTTTTGAAGTTTCTACATTGTAACGAGTGTACGCTGAGCAGAAAGATATAATGGTAAAGAATAGTGCTATAACAGCAACAGAAAATCCTAGTTTTCTAACCCAAATCTTACGTACAAAAATATAAACAGACAATGAAACTAGAGTAATGATAAATAGTACAATGCTAATGAATGCCCATGAATCTGCAGAAGTAAGGTTGGAAAAAGAGTTCCACCAATCCAGCAAAAACACTCTACCTAGTGTATCTATATTATCCACAGTTTTACTTTCTGCCAAACTTAAATTATGCTTAGCATCTTCATGTGATGGGTCTATTCTCAATGCTCTTTCATAGTTTAGAATAGAAGGAGCCAATTCTCCTTTTCTGTAAAAGCAATTTGCCACATTATAATACAAATCTGCAGATTCATAGCCTTTGTCTAGAACAGATTTGTAGATTTCTAATGCTTTGTCATAGTCACTTGCAGCATACGCTTCTTCTGCTTTTATAAGTTCAAAATTTTCATTGGCTTGTATATTAAAACAAACCAATAATGCTACTAATATGCCGTATATTTTAATTTTCATATTATCTTAAAGTATTATCAAGTTTACCTATTAAATCTGCTGCTCTATCATAAATATTTTCCATAGATAAACTATCGTCCACCATAGGAGAGAATCTAGCGAATTCACAATCTGAAAGACAAGATAAGAATTCTCTAATTAATTCTTCATTACAGCTGTGTGAGATAAGTTTTTCTTGAACATTGTCCTTGGTCAATTCAGAAACAGGTATGGTTAATTTGTCTGCTATATAACCCCATAAAGCACGCATTGTTTCTTCATAGAACTTGGATTTTTCACCAGCACGTAAACATTTTTGTGCTTCTTTTAGGCGTCTTTTTGCCACTTTATTAGCACGTTTGGTATTTCTAAGAGCTATATTTGCATTTTCTCTTGCTTGTTTTTGTAGAAGCAATAATATTATTACAAATATAAATAATGGTGTGAATAAAGCCATATACATAAATGATGAGAATATGAAATGGCTACCTTTTTTGGTCAATCCTTTTTCTATATCGGTATGTATAAATCTAATATCAGTTGCCAAGTGTTTCACATCTTCTTTGTTCACTACTGGAGAAACCACAGATACACCTTGTGAAGCTTCTGCACTTCCATCAACCTTTATTTTATATTCGGGAGAAGTTAAGGTTTTATATGATCCCTTGTTAATATCAAAATAAACAAACTTGATAGCAGGGATTTCAAAGTCGCCTCCAAAACGAGGTATAGCCACATATTCTATAGATTTATGTCCACTTTGACCTGCTGCAGATGGTTTTACCTTCACATCTACTTTTGGGTCATAGACATCAAAGTCTAATGGGAATTTAACCTCTGGAGTTTTAACTAGTTTTAGGTTACCCGTACCAGAAATTTTTAATTTTAATGTAATTGCCTCATTGGCATTTACCTCTTGTGAAGAAATAGATGAATTTAAATTATATGACCCAACAGCTCCAGAGAAACCTGCAGGAGCATTATCTGGAAGTTCCTTCACTGTGATTTGAGCACCAGAGAATTTTAAATTTTTCTTTACATCTTGATAAGATTGGAAGAAATCATCAAATATGCTCTGTCCTCTCGAAGCAGAACGCATTCTGATTACCACTTCTATATTACCACCATCTACATTAATTTTTCCTGAATGTTGTGGGAAGATTACACTTTGCTTTAGAATAATGGTGTTATAATTATATCCATCTACATGTTCCACCAACCATGGACGATTTGGTTCTAATTCCACATCTTGGACAAAGAAATCTTTAAACTCTGGGAATTTTCCCGAACCAACGTGGACTACATCTGTACGGGTATAAAGTTTAAGAGTTACCAAAATAGCTTCTTGCTCATAAACTCTGGTTTTGGAAAAATGTTGTCTTACGAATATTTGTTCATTAGAAACATTTTGCACAGAAGAATCATCTACAGAAATTCCTTGATTGGAAGCTCCACTAGAAGAATTGGTAGGGGTTTTATCTGGAGGAAGTACCTGAATCTCTACAGAATTACTAGTATATTTATCTCCACTTACCATGATTGTGGCAGGAGCAATGGTATATCTACCAGGTTCCCTACCTGCTAGCATATAGGTATAAGTAACTTGGGTGTTGCTAGATGCTTTGCCATTCACTATTTGAAAACTACTACTATGAGAAGTAGAAGGACCAAATAAAACATCAAAATCTGAGATTTCTGGCACTCTCAGGTCTTTGCCTTCTTTGTTGAGTGTATAAACTAATTTAAATTGCTGTCCAGAAATTACTGTAGATGGTGCTTTACAAGTAAAACTTACCTCTTCTGCACAAACTAATAGTGCAGTAAGCCACAATAAAATCCCTATAGATATTCTCTTTTTCATATTACCAATCTTTTTCTAAACTCCTTTGACCACCTTTTCTGCGTTGCATTTCCTCTTGGAGTTGTTTTTCATCTTGAGAAAAAGCATCTAGAATTTGCTGTGCTGCCTCTTGTGACATTTCTTCTTTGTTTTGTTGAGGCTGCTGTGGTTGCTCTTGTTGCTCAGATTGTTCTTGTTTTTGCTCTTCTTGTTGTTGCTGTTGTTGCTGTTGCTTATCTTTATTTTCGTTTTTATTATCCTTGTTTTGTTGTTGCTGTTGTTGGGCTTGCAACTTTTTTTGTGCCAATGCTAGATTAAATCTAGTTTCTTCATCTTTAGGATTATTCTTTAAAGCATTTTTATATGCATTTATACTATTTCCATAGTCTTCTGCTTTGTAAAGAGAATTTCCCAAATTATGATATATAGAGGATAATTTCTCCTTGTTATCAGTAAGTTTAGACGCCTTTTCATATTCAGCGGCAGCTTCTTTGTACTTTTCTTGTTTATATAAAGAGTTTCCCAAATTGTATGCAGACTCTACAGAATATTTATCTTCCTGAATGCCTTTTCTATACTCTATTTCTGCATCTGTAAATTTTCCATCTTCATATTCACCATTGCCTCCTCTAATGTATGGATTGGCCTTATAGGCAAAAAGAGGAATAAAAGTGAACAAAGTTAATAAAGAAATTACTAATCTTATCATTATGAGAATAATTTTATGTTTTTAAACAATGGATTTTTTCTCTCTAGCAATAAACATTCCACAACTAAAAGGATTAATACTATCCACGCAATGACTGTGTATTGCTCGTTGTATTGAGAATAGACCTGTGATTCTATTTCTGATTTTGATAATTTTTCCAGTTCAGAAGTCAATGCTCGCACTGCGGCAGAAGAATTATCTGCTTTTACATAAGCTCCACCGCCTGCAGATGCTATTTCTTGACACATTGATTCATTTAATTTTGTAACTACCACATTGCCATACTTATCTTTTCTGAAACTATTGGTTCCTGCAATAGGTATTGGTGCTCCTTCTGGGGTTCCCACGCCCATTACATTTACTGTAATTCCACTTTCCAATGCTTTTTTTGACATTGCTACAGCATCATCTTCATGATTTTCACCATCAGTAATTATTATAATGGTTTTGCCAACATTGGTATCCGTATTGGAAAATAACGACATAGAACGTTTTATAGCCATTCCAATGGCTGTACCCTGAATAGGCACCATGCCTGGATTTATATTAGAAAGGAACATTTTGGCAGATGAAACATCTGTGGTAAGAGGCATTTGCACGTATGCATCACCTGCAAATACCATTAATGCCACCTTATCTTCTTGTAAATTGTCTATTAAACCACCCAAAATTCTTTTTGCTCTAGACATTCTATCTGGTTTAAGGTCTTGTGAAAGCATAGAATTTGACACATCGACTGCTATCACCACTTCTGCTCCTTGTCTTTTCTGTTTTTCTAGTTTAGTTCCAAATTGTGGACCTGCCATCATAAAAATGGATAGAACCAAGGCCACTAAAAGTAAATAAAACTTAGCTCTAGGCCTTATGCGTGAGGCTTCTGGCATCAATGTTCTCAATAAGGCCTTATTACCTAAAGTCTTTAATCTTTTGGATTTTATAATTAATGCATAATAAAAGAATCCTATTAAAACAGGAACTAATATCAGCAAATATAAAAATTCGGGTCTCGCAAATCTGAACATATTATGGAATAGATTTAAATACGGTATTTCTTAATGTTATTTCTCCTATCAAACAAACCACTAGTGCTAACACAAACCAATGATATAATTCTTCTTTTTTATTATATTCTTTTACTTGAATTTTTGTTTTTTCTAATTGGTCTATTTCTTGATAAATAGCAGACAAACTTTTGGTATCTGTAGCTCTAAAGTATGTTCCACCAGTGATTTCTGCTATATCTTTTAGGCTTTCTTCATCTATATCCACTTCTACATCTTGGTATTGAACACCGTATGGAGTTTGGAATGGATATGGAGCAGTTCCTCTAGAACCTACACCTATGGTATAAACTCTTATTCCAAAACTTTTGGCTATTTCACCTGCTGTGATAGGTGCTATCTGTCCACGGTTATTTGAACCATCTGTTAATAAAATAACCACCTTTGATTTGGCTTTGCTATCTTTTATTCTATTAACTGATGTAGCCAACCCAGAACCTATAGCTGTACCATCTTCTATCATTCCACTTTCTATTCCGTTGAGTAGATTTATAAGTTCTGAATGATTGATGGTGAGCGGACATTGAGTAAAACTCTCTCCTGCAAAAACAACTAAACCAATATTGTCATTTGGACGAGATGTGATAAACTCTGTAGCCACCTTTTTGGCAGCTATCAATCTATTTGGTTTCAAGTCTTCTGCCAACATACTAGAAGATATATCCACAGCCATCACTATATCTATACCTTCTGTGGTCTGATTACTCCAACTATCTGTTTTTTGAGGACGAGCAATGGCAATAATCAATGCTGTCAATGCAATTAAATGCAATGCAAATGGTAGATGACGCAAATAATGTTTATACGTCTTTGGCATTGATTTAAAAACATCTATTGATGAGAATTTTATCTCAGCAGTAAGTTTTTTTCTGTTATAAACATAATATGCTATTATAGCAGGGATTATCAATAACAGTAATAAATACCATGGATTAGCAAATGTTATCATTCTTCTGCTGTTTTTTCTGATTCTACTTTTTCTTCTTTCTCTTCTATTTCTGGTTGTTTAGTAGTTTTTTCTACTATCATAAACGCATTTAAAACAGAAGCTTCATTTTCATTTTCTAGAGGTACAAACTTGGCAAACTTAACTAAATCTGATAGTTCTAGCATATCTTTTAGTACCAATCTAATTTCATCTAAATCTTTGTTTTTCTTTACCAATGCCACTATTTCGTCTGTGGTTAGTTCCATGGCATTAATATCATAGGCATCTGCCAAATATTCTCTTATAACATCTGTCAATTGGGTATAGAAGAGTTTTATTTGACCTGTTTGCCACAATTTATCAGATTTGATTTGCTCTAGTTTTTGCAGAGCCACCACATGGGCAGGAATCACCACTTTTGGAGTTTCTGGAATAATTTTAACCTTCTTATTAAATACAAATCTCATAAGAAGTAGCACTATGATAACTATAATTAGAATCACTGCTAGTCCCATACCAGTCCAACTTGCCAACTCTATCCAAGAAAACGGAGCAGACATAATATCTTTTTCTGCTTTTATGTCATCTAGTTGTTCATTTACTGGAACTGTATTAACAGTAAGTCCTAGTGGATTGGTAGATACCTTTTCTGTGGTAGTTTCAAATACAAATTCTGGAATATAATAATAACCACTATCGTATGAGGTAACTAAATATTCTGATACAATACTAATCCTTCCATCGCCTGTTTTAATTGTATCTATTGCTAATTTTTCTATAATTGAAACATTAGTTGCTATTGTATCAGAAAAAATAGGCCATGAAACTTGGTCTGTTTCAGACTGAAATAGTTCTATTTTAAATTTGGATTGTTCGCCTATTAGAATCTGAGAAGGTTCTAATGAAGCCCTCACTGATAAATTTTGAGCATAAGAAATATTTAATAGACCTACGGTCAATAATATAAACAATAATACCTTCTTCATATTATCCTCTCATTCTAAATAGGTTAATCAATGCTTTCACATAGTCATCGTCTGTACTAATAGAAACCATATCCACATTATTTTTGGAGAAATTCTTCTTAATTGTGGCTTGCTGTTTATTCCATTTATCTTTATAATGCATTCTAACATCTAAACTAGATGTATCTACATATACAGTTTCGTTTGTTTCTGCATCTATCATCTTAACCCAACCCACATTTGGGATTTCTGTATCTTTTGGGTCATAGACCTGAACTGCCACTAAATCATGTCTGTTTGAGGCTACCATAAGTGGTTTTTCAAAATCTGGTGATATAAAGTCGGATATTAAGAAAGCTGTACAACGTTTTTTAATTACATTTCTAAAATATTCTAAAACCACAGAAACATCTGTTCTGTTACTTTCTGGTTTAAACTCTATAAGTTCACGTATAATGTACAAGACGTGTTTTTTACCTTTCTGCGGAGCAATAAATTTCTCTATCTTGTCTGAGAAGAATATCACTCCTATTTTATCATTGTTTTGAAGAGAAGAGAATGCTAGTGTGGCTGCCAATTCTGTTATCACAGAACGTTTGGTTTGAGTAGTTGTTCCAAAATCACTACTACCAGACACGTCTATAAGAAGCATAAAGGTAAGTTCTCTTTCTTCTTCAAAAACCTTGACGAAAGGGTGATTGAAACGTGCTGTCACGTTCCAATCTATATTTCTTATATCATCGCCCACTTGATATTCGCGAACTTCTGAAAATGCCATACCCCTACCCTTGAAGGCAGAATGGTATTGTCCCGCAAAAATATTTTGCGAAAGTCCACGAGTTTTAATCTCAATCTGACGTACTTTTTTTAATAATTCAGTTGTTTCCACTTCTAACAGTTAGGAATGAGGAGTGAGGAGTTAGGAGTTAACACCTTACTCTTAAAATGAATTTTAAAATTTTTTACTAAATAATATTGATTTTAAAGTTGAGAAGAAAGAACAAGGACCTAGGATTTTCAATATATTTTAAACTCCTAACTCCTAATTCCTAACTCCTAACTTATTAAGGCACCTCAACTATATTCAAAATCTCTGAAATAACATCCTCAGTTGTAATATTATTCGCTTCGGCTTCGTATGTTAGACCAATACGGTGACGAAGAACATCGTGACAAACGGCACGCACATCTTCTGGGATAACATAACCACGATGTTTGATGAATGCGTAGGCACGAGCGGCTAGAGCTAGGCTTATAGAAGCACGTGGAGAACCTCCGAATGCTATCATGCCTTTAAGGTCTGTTAAGCCGTATGCTTGTGGGTCACGAGTAGCAAATACTATATCCAAGATGTATTTTTCTATTTTTTCATCTAGATAGATTTCACGAACAACGTTGCGTGCTTCGATGATTTCTGATGCTTTGAGAATAGGTTTAATAGGTTCTGGTTTTGGACCTATGTTTTGACGAATGATAAGGCGTTCTTCTTCCAAACGTGGATATGAAACAACCACTTTGAGCATAAAACGGTCCACTTGTGCTTCTGGTAGTGGATATGTACCTTCTTGTTCTATAGGGTTTTGGGTTGCAAGAACTAGGAATGGATCGTCTAGTTTATATGTGGTGTCTGCTAGGGTCACTTGGCGTTCTTGCATGGCTTCTAGAAGTGCTGATTGTACTTTGGCAGGAGCACGGTTAATTTCATCTGCCAATACGAAGTTTGCAAAGATAGGTCCTTTTTTAACTACAAATTCTTCATTTTTTTGACTATAAATCATAGTACCTAAAACGTCGGCAGGAAGAAGGTCTGGTGTAAACTGAATACGGCTATATTTACTGTCGATTAATTGTGCTAATGTTTTAATAGCTAATGTTTTAGCCAAACCAGGAACACCTTCTAATAGGATATGTCCATCTGACAACAAGCCTATTAATAGGGATTCTACTAAGTGTTTTTGACCTACGATGACTTTGTCCATACCCATGGTAAGCACATCTATAAAGGCACTTTTTTGCTCTATGCTAGCATTTAATTCTCTGATATCTACTACTTGATTCATATAATTAATTTTAGTTGATTACGTTTTTAAGTTAGGAGTTAGAAGTTAGGCAATTAGAAGTTATACAACTTCCTTTTCTTTATATTATTTCTAACTTTATATCACACGTTTGAAATTTATAAACGCAAAGATAGATATTTGTAAAAGCATAGCACAATTCTATATTTTAAAAAGTTAAAATGAAATGTTAAAGTGTTTGAATAAAGAATTTATCAGTAACTTTGCGGTATGAACGAAGTGAATATAGAACTACTTGCCCCTGCAAAAAATACAGAAACAGGCATTGAAGCCATAAAACATGGTGCTGATGCCGTATATATAGGAGCTCCAAAATTTGGAGCTAGATATTCTGCATCAAATACCATAGAGGATATAGATCGTTTGGTCAAATTTGCTCATGGATACGGAGCTAGAATCTATGTTACGGTAAATACTATTTTGTATGATGAGGAATTACCAGAGGCAGAAAAACTCATTCATGATTTGTATAAGATAGGTGTTGATGCACTTATTGTTCAAGATACTTCTATTTTTAAACTTGATTTGCCACCCATTGCTATACATTCTAGCACTCAGGCAGAAAATAGTACACTGGAAAAGGTTAAGTTTTGGGAAAGCATTGGTTGTGAGCAAGTGGTTTTGGCACGTGAATTGAGTTTGGAGGATATTGCACATATTCATAAAAACACATCTGTTCGCCTAGAAGCATTCGTTCACGGAGCACTTTGTGTAAGCTATAGTGGAAAATGTTATGTAAGCCAGGCATTAACAGGCAGAAGTGCCAATAGAGGTGAATGTGCTCAGATTTGTCGTTTACTTTTTGACTTACAAGATAGAGAAGGACATTCGCTAGGAAAGAAACATTGGCTTTCTCTTAAAGATTTTAATGCTTCTGACTATGTAGGAGAAATGATAGATGCTGGTGTTAGGTCATTTAAGATAGAGGGAAGATTGAAGGATATTACCTACGTAAAAAATATAGTGGCATATTATAGGGGCAAGATTGACGAGGCATTGAAGTCTAGGCCACAATTTAAGAAACAGTCTTTTGGCGAGTGCACATATACTTTCACTCCAAACCCATACAAGAGTTTTAATAGAGGATTTACTTCTTTCTTTTTGAATGGAAGACAAAATTATATTTTCCAACCTATTAGTCCTAAGTCTTTTGGCGAACCTATTGGTACGGTGAGCAAAGTGGACGGCAAAAAGATTTGGGTGAAAACTGCTCACACGCTGAACAACGGCGATGGTTTTTGTTTTGTAAACAGCCGTGGCGAGTTGGAAGGATTTAGAGCGAACACGGCAAATGGTGGGCTGATAACCTCAGCGGAGAGCGTGAAAATTGCTGTTGGCGACAAGGTTTATAGAAACAACGACGAGGCGTTTAACAAGGTCTTGGGAGTGGAAAGTGCCAAAAGAAAAATAAAGATAAACATCGCCGTGATCGACAAAACTTTCCGTTTTTCCTTTGGCGAATATATGGCGGAATATGTTTATGAAGGTGAACTAGACAAGGCTCAAAAAGACCCTTCGGCTTATATTGCGACCCAACTTAGCAAACTGGGAGATAGCATTTTTGAGGCAGGAGAAGTGAATGTTGATACTTACTTTTTCTTTCCTGCATCTATATTGGGGAACATTCGTAGAACATTATGCGAAGAACTTGTTTTGAAAATAAGCAAACCACTGCCTTCGCCTAGCATCTTACCTAATAAAAACAATATAGAGTTTCCACTTGTTAGCGATAGCTACTTAAACAATATAGCCAACGCCAAGGCAATGCAGTTTTACTACGACCATGGGGCTAAAGTATCTGCTCGTGCGTTTGAAGTAGAACCCAAAGACGATGCCACTCTGATGTTTTGCAAACACTGCATTAGATTTGCTCTTGGTGCGTGTCCTAAACAAAATAAAACAGCAGCACAACTAAACGAACCGCTGTTTCTTATTCACAAAAACTACTACCTACGCCTCCACTTCAACTGCAAAGACTGCGTGATGGAAGTAAGGAAGGGGTGAAAGTAGAGATATGTAAATTAAAACATTAATACAAAACAATATTCTAATATGGAAAATCTACTTATTTACACTTTTCCAAGTAAAAAATGGGGTATTTTCTACACTTTTCCAAAAAAATCTGTAGTAGTTTGTAAAAGTAGACATCAAGATATTTCTTTTTCAGATAGGAATCTATGTTATAAGGAAGGAGAAATATCATTGGTATATTAAAACATACATATAACACACACTTTGTTATCAACGTATTACAAAATCACGCTGAAGATTTGGTCGTACTATACGACTAAATCTTCAGTGAACTGCTATATAAATCCCTAAAGTAGAAAGTTTATAAGTTGTCTTTCAAATCTTCGTAAACTAGAATTTTAGATAATAATGAATAACGTTCATCATCTGTAATCCCATTCTTATTATATCCCCCTATAGTTTTCAAATCTCTAATTATAAACTCTTTTAATTCAATTAGATCTGATTTTGCTACTATAATAAAATCAATATCATCAATTTTAAATTTCATTGGAGTACCTACAGGTTTCTTATCTGAATCATTAGAACCTCTATATTCTTTGTACTCTTCCTCTTTCTTCCATTTATACCTTTTAGAACTATACACCCTTCGCCATTCACGTTCAGCATAATTATCCTTGTTCTTATCTTTTGTTTCATTAATCTTCCTTACTGGTTTTGCATATCCTAATATGCGATATCTACTAAAATCCTTTTTTTTATTATTTTCTTGATAAAAAAATTCAGCGGCTTCAACAACCATTTTGGTAGATTGACATTCTTTATTATTTGGATAATATAATACTGGTTCTAATTTATGAATATTCCCCCAATTCCTAGACAATGCTATTCCATATTTCCCATAATTATTTCTGCTTAAAAATGATAACGGAATATCACAAAAACATACCATCGGTATTCCTACATTTATAGTCTTACCTTTTTTCTCTAAAAGAAACTCTTCTTTACAATAGAACACTTTTAGACCATCCTCTATTATACTTTTTAAATAACTATATTTCTGTGTCCTATGAAAAAATGAATTACTATAAATATTCATAACTACAAATGATCCTTATACTTTTAATATATCATTATTAATCACCTCGACATAACAGGACGAACTGATTTACCAAGACGTCTAGATATGTATCCACTAGAGACACCTTCTGGATGAAAGAACAAAATATAAGCTTCATCCGGTCTACTAGTATTAAGCGAACGCCCCCAGTAGTCACCACGCTCTCCTGGGAAACGCAATTCAGAATTGTCATATGTACCAACTGCAGGAAGAAAAATACTATATCCATTAAGTTTGGACGTTACTTTACAACCACTAACTCCATTTTTAGTCGTTACAATCCATATTGTATAAGCAGAATTCTTTAACTCATCTAATTCTGACTTTGTTGGCATACGCCAATTCCCACCCCATTTTGCATACGCAACATCATCAGAAAGTTCTAAAGTTCTTTTATTATCTACTACTCCAGAGGAAGAAGAAGTACAATATTTTGTCATGGTTTCATCATTACCATTACACCATTTATACGTATTCCAACTAAACATATCCTTAGACTCTGTTTCACCCCAAGCAAAATAATCGCCATACTCTTCTGCTTTGGTTGCACCTACATTACAAGTCGCCCATAGAGTTCCACTAGGCAGACCTAAATCTACATAATCATGACCCATATGAGAACCACTAACTTGTTCTTGATCCTCTTCAATCTTCTTCCATTGAGCATAAAGAGTAATACTTCTAGATGGAGTAATTCTCTGACCATTTGTATAAGAAACTCCAGAGCCATCTGCGTTTGTATTCCATCCTATAAACTCATAACCCGAACGAGTGAAAGTATTTGATGGTAAGGTAATCGAAGAGCCAGCACTCACGGTTTGTGAAGACATACTACCACTACCACCATTACTATTAAATGTTATGGTATAATATACCTCTTTCACCTTCCATTGAGCATAAAGAGTCATATCTCCAGATGGCGTAATATTCTGACCATTTGTATAAGAATCTCCAGAACCATCAGCTTTTGTATTCCAACCAGCAAATTCATAACCAGAGCGAGTAAAGGTATTTGCTGGCAAAGTAACAGAAGCATCTGAACTCACCGTTTTAGAGCCCATATTACCACTACCTCCATTGCTATTAAATGATATAGTGTAATATATCTCTATCTTCTTCCACTGAGCATAAAAACTTATATTTCCCAAAGGAGTAATAGTTTGACCTTCTGTATATGAGATTCCGGTCCCATCTGAACTTGTATTCCAACCTACAAATTCATATCCTGTTCGAGTAAATTTATTAGTTGGCAATGTTATAAAACTTCCAACACCTATAGACTTAGAGAAGAGGCTTCCAACACCTCCATTAGTATAAAATGTGATAGTATATTTAGCTGGAAGTTCAGGTTTTTCTATATTATTAGCAGACAATACAGGACGAACTGTTCGTCCATTATAGCGTTCTCGTGCACTAATAACATGATTCGCAGTACTCATATAGAAAGCATAATCAGAGACATCTGTACGAAGTGAACTACTCCAATAAAGACCACATGAACCTTCATTCTTCAAGTAGTCTGAAATATAATCATAATACCCTGCTGATGGTAAAAATATGCTATTATCATTAGTTTTAGAAGTTACTAAATAACCATTTATAGCATTTATGGTTGTCTCTGTCCAAATACATTCAGTGCATAGTTCTTCCAATTCAGCCTTGCTTGGCATCCTCCAGTTACCTCCCCAATTAGCATGTGCGGCATCATCTGCCAACTCTAGAATAATCTTATTATCTACCCTACCTTCATATTCTTGCATACAATACTTAGTCAGATTATGTTCATAATCATCCCCATTACACCACCTATAAGTACTCCACCTAAATAATGATTTGGTTTCAATTTCCCCCCAAGCAAAATAATCCCCATATTCTTCAGGAGAAGATGCTCCTATATTCATTTTTGCCCAAAGAGTCCCACTAGAAAGTCCTAAATCCACATAATCCTCTCTCCACTGAGCATATAGTATAATATTTTCACTAATACTTACCATCTGATTATCACTATAAGTAAGTCCAGAAGCATCTGCTTTAGTATTCCAACCTATAAAGACATATCCAACACGAGTAAAAGAATTTAAAGGTAATTTCGTATTTCTTGAAGGAGAAACTATCATTTCATTCATTTCTCCATTTCCACCATTACTATTAAAACTTATTATATATTTACTTTCCTTTACATTGCCGTATGCAACACTTGCTAAATTTGAGGCAAAGGCTCTTACATAGTACTTAGTATTAGGTTCAACTGGAATTGAAACTGTATATTTACCTTTGTGTATGTTTGAAACTATTTTATATTCATCATTTTCTTTATTGGGCAATTTATTTTCAGAACTATAACAAACACCCAATTCTGTTATTTCACCACTTCCCAACGATTCTAATTCACACTCCACTATTAATTGAGAATTCTCATTATCTTCTGACAATGAAAGTGTTTTTACTGTCGGCTTTGTTAAAGAGACAAATGAAACTTCCTCTCCATAAACCACACCATATTTGTTTTGAGCAAATGCTCTTACATAATATTTTGTTCCATCATGCAATGACTTTAAAATCGCATTAAAATCTCCTATACCAGGATTTTTTACTTTTACAACTGAATTAGATAATGTTGGACCCTCTGCTACACCATAGCAAAAACCACAGCTTTCTATAGTAGGTTGGTATTCCTCTTTTTCTGTATAGATTCCTCCACTTACAGAAACCCCTCCTTGCACAAATTCTATTGTACTATCTGTTTTTACTGTTACTTTATAAACCTCAGGATCTTCTAGACAACCCCATAAAAAAGATAAAGTAAAAAATAGAGTTAATATTTTAATATATTTCTTCATAAACAAATCACATTAAAAACAATAACCTATACCCACTTTAGCCTCTGGGTAATAATTATCAAAATCAGTAATTATAGAAAAACCTAGTGACAAAGAAAAACCATATATATTACCAATCAACCCAATTTCTGCTACGCCACCATGGTAAATACAATGTTCTCCATGAACTGCAACCCATTCCTTATCAACTGTTTCATAGAATAAACCACGATATCCATATCCGCCACCCATATACATATAAAGTGGTTCACAAAATCTTACCATTAAACCTGTAGTTGCAGTAAGCTTTGTATACTCCTTTTCTCCTGAATATAGTGGATAAATACCACCTACAGATGCATCTGATGCGCCTATATAATCAGAATTAAATCTAAAATTGAAGTTACTCATTGCACTGAAATACATACCTGCTCGTTTTACAAATGCATAAGTTAAACCAAAACTATAATCAGGCAAAGATGTAAAACCACCATTAACCATTATGAAATTAGACCATGGAACATACGTTTTCCCATACGAATAAACTTTAAACTGAACATTATCGTATTTGAATTCATCATAATCTTTCAAGACATCCCAAACAATACGTTTTTTACCCGCTTTAATATTATATCCCACATCACCAGAAAGGCTCTTAGAACTATAAGTATATTGTCCATTTATGTATACTTGAAGTTCAATATTAGCTCCTTGTGTTAATTCATAATCCACAATGATTAAATTTCCACTTTGATAAGCATTAACAGAGCGTACACGATTTGAGGCATTCACATCAAATTGTATCAAAAGAAATACAAAAAGAATTCCTATAAATCTTAATATTTTATTACTATATTTTTGCATTTTATAGTTTACAAAGAATTATTTGTTAAGAACTGGACGAACAGTAATTCCATCATATTTATAATATCCCGACACACCTGCAGGACCAAAACCAGATGCAAGATTTTCATTAAAAAGTGAGTTTGTCCAAAAATAACAAAGACTCCCTCTTCCTACATATTGATTTCCTAATCTAAAACCACCAGCAGGAATAAAAAGATAGTTACCATTCTTTTTACTTATCACTTTATATCCTACTACATTCTTATAATTTGTTTTTTCCCAGATACATTCACTATATAGTTCTTCTATTTCTTTCTTACTTGGCAATCTCCAATCTTTACCCCATTTTTTATACGCAACATCATTCTCTAAAGAGATTGTATTTGAATTATTCTTGTATGAATAGTTTTGCACTGAATATTCTAATTTTGTCTCACTCTCACCCCAGGCAAAGTAATCTCCATATTCTTCAGGTTTTGTTGCACCAATATTACACGTAGCCCAAAGTGTTCCTGATGATAGTGCTAAATCTACATAGTCGTGACAATTATTTAAAGTTAGTTCTTCTTTAGAGGGTACTACTTTAAAACAAACTTCTGAGAAATTAAAACTCTCGTACTCACTTAACACATCCCATACAATCTTCTTTGAACCAGGCATTATCGTTTTCCCTACATCACCAGATACACTATTTAACGTTCTATATGTATTTCCTCCATCTGTAGAAACAGAAACTGCTATATCCGATTGCTTTGATAATTCATATGTAATAATAATATTCTTTCCTTCTTGATAACTTCTTACAGAAGATACGTAGTCAGTTGCTACAGCATTACATACTAATACATTAAGAAGGACTAATATGACTAAGCGAAACAAATTATTCTTCATTAGACAATTGCTATATTATTTTAAACTCCATTCCTTCCATTCAGTTCCTACTGCAGCAGATGGAGTTAAAATTGGAGTTTGAGATTTACCATTTTCCACAATACTTTTTTGGCTTACACTTTTTGTTACATAAGAAGATAACTCAGACATATTAACATCACCCTTAGTCTCTTGTAGTTTCTTAAGTAGGAAGTAGGTAAACATACCATGTTGTTTTTCTTTGTATGGATATGCAGTTTCATCTCCTTGTGAAGCTGACATCACAATCATATTACCTATTGGTTGACCTGATTTTGCTTTAATAGCTACACCACGTGCACTTGCTAACATACCACCATCACGTTTAGCACCAGAGAAGCAAGCATCTAATAGTACTGTAATTGATTCAGATGACAATTCTCCTAGTTTCTTGTATAAATCATCTAGCTTATAACCTGTCGTTACGTCGTTGCCATTTCCATCTACAGGCAATAAATATGAAGTTCTATTTCCTTCATCAGGAATACCATGACCAGCATAATAAAAAATTACTTTTGCATCACCTTCGTACGCACGAATTACATTGCTTAACCAATTAATCTCATGCTTAATATTATTAAGTGTTGCATTTTTTACTAATTTAATATGACTTTGTGGAATACCCAATGTATTATGACAATATTGACTAAATACCTCACCATCATTTAAAGCATATGGAACTTTTGATATAGTTTGATAATCTTCATTTGCGATAATAACGGCAAATGTCTTATCATTCTTATAATTATTTTGAGGAATATTTATATCAACATCACTTCTTAATGTTCCTATTTTAATTTCATCATATATTTCATGTTCCCCTTTTACTTCTATTTTTGTTGATGATAATTTTTGATTTAAATACAAATCTATAATCCTATCTTCTGAGTATTTCTTGAATTTCTCACTAAGTCTAACCTTAATAGGGATAACTTCACCATCATATTGGTTATTAATAGCCATTCTATAAACAAGAGATTTCTGTTCTCCAGATTTTAATGTAGTGAACTTTCCTTCTGGATTATCCATTATAAAAACTCCCTTAGGCACATCTACAGTTATAGAAACATCTTCCGCCATACCATAATTGGTATTCTGCAATAAAAGTTGTAAATCAAAAATTTGATTTCTCATTAATTTACCTCCTTTATCTCCAGTAACAGTATAATCTACTACTTTTAAATAAGGTGAAACAAAAGCTCGAGTATCTACTATCATTTGAAATTTATCTGTTCCAAAACCTAATGGTTCCTCTACAAATATTTCAAAATCTACTTTACCATCAACTGTTTGCATATTAGTTGTGAATGGAATTTCTACAAGAATTGTTTTTCCTACTGGGATGTTTGGTAACCTTACTGGAGTTATCTGTAAACCATTAGTATTTCCGATAGCATTTACCTTTGCTACACAATTCACGGCATCTCCAATACCAGTGTTAGAAATTTTAAACTGCAACTTACATTTTTCGTTAGCGTCAATTGCATTATTTCCACTTGGTTCTATAAAATTTACAGAACCTTCTACAATATTCAAGATAGGAGGTTTAACCTCTTTTTGAATATTAAAACTCATAACAGGACTAATATTAGAAGCATTCCCTAATAAAGTTCCTACAATTAACAAAATTGAAGTAAATAGATGTTTCATATCGTTGTAAATTATATTATTCTAGTAAAATCACCTTTGCTGTTTTATTTTCCATTTTAGGCATTGTCGCTCCTACTGGTGCTCCTATATAAGTAGGGTCACAAATAGTAAATCGTTTACCATCTAGCATAATGTAGTCACCTTGTTCTGCCGTTTGAAACGCAACAGCTGTGGCTAAGTGACCTGGATAATAAACTAAAACTACTGGCAGATTTAATAAATCACGAACCAAACGTGAAAACAAAATAGAACGGTCTTCACAGTCTGCGTATGGATAATAAAGTGTTTCTTCTGCAAATAATGCTCTGTCACCACCCCATACTTTGTCATCATATTCATACACAAACGCTGTTTGAACAAAGTTTAATAATTGTTCTATTGCTTGGCGATTAGATAAATTTTGTATTTGATGTTTTAGTGTAGGATACAAATCTCTTTTTACATTATCAGTTAATGGTGTATTTGCGTACATTGCCCATCTGGTCAATGGATTACTATTTAATTCACTACTAGGATATGTATCATAAAAGTCAATTAAATTTTTATTAACTCGAACAGAGACTTTTAGGTTTTTATACCTCTCTGATTGTAAATTTCTTGTTTGTGAAGTTGTTTCTTTTAGAGTAGGATAAATAGAAACTTGCAATGAAAGTGCTTGTTCATTTTCAAATGCAGCAGAACAAATCTGCAATTTATCAGATATAGGTAATAATGAATAATAATTAAAACCATCTAACTGATAATAAGATTGATTATAAATAGTATATTGAGAAGCATACAACATATGCAACTTATTTCCATCATTTGCTAAACGCATTTGATAGCCAGATTGACAATACAGCCAAGCTGTAAGTAAAACAGACTCATTATTTAATGCCTTGTATGCACTTATTGATAGTTCTTTCAATAATAAAAGATATGCCCAATCACATAGTTGCATTTTATCACGAAGTTGTAAACAATCATATAAAGTAGCATCAAACTCTCCATTAGATAAAGTTTCCCAAGCATTTGCTAATTCTTCATTATCAATGCTACCTAGATTTATTAGATTCCTAGGAATACTTACCTCGCAATATGTATTAAAAAAAGAAAACTGACAAAAACTTTTTATTGGCTGTGGTTGAGGCTTGATAGGTTCTATAGGTTTTGGTTGCGGTTCTGGCAAAGGAATTGTAATAGGATTATCAATTAAAATATTTTCATCTTCTCTTTCTTCTTGTTCCTCTTTATATATCACAGGAGGTATAGGTTCTTCATTTGGTTTTGACATAGCAGGAGAAGCCTCATAAAATTCCCATGAAGCACGAATAAAATCTGCATAATCTTTATTTGCTTTATCACGGAAGGTATTATATTCTTTCTCTGAGTCCATTTTAAACGAATTATACCATTCATCTAAATTTTGAGAATAAACTGGTAATGAAATCAGTAAAAAAAATAATATTATAATCCTTGATATAAGATTCATATTCTACCTATTAATTATATCAAATGCGTTTGAATACATAAACCTCTCTGAAGCAGGCACAAGTGCCAACCACTTTTCAATCTCTGTCCTAGAAGTTATTTGCTGACTAAATTGATGCTCTTTCTCAGTGAATATAAATATTAGCCTATTAACCTCAATAGGAGCATCTGTGTCTTTTGTAATCGTATACTCACTATTTATATTCATTGGGAAATTATAACTCTTATTTTTTTCAAGCATAACAGATTCTTCCATATAATTTGGATATATCAAATAACCTTCACCAAAATCTGTTAAGAGAAATGTATTTACATAGCAATTTTTATTTGGAGAAACCGAAAATAACAACTCATCATTATTGTAATATACACTTTTTATTCCATTAACCTCTGCCTTAAAATCTGATTTCATTTGTTCCATTCTTTTTACACGTACATTAGCGACGCAGTAGAAAATAGTTTCTACAGAACGTATATCAGACTTATAATTTCCTTCCTCTAATACTTTAAATTCTATAACCTCACCTCCAGTTTGATGCACAGCTAAAGAATTAAATGACTCCCCTTTACTTGAGATTTCCACTTGATCCCATATTGTTAAAGCCACACCAAAAGCCTGTTCTAAAGCCTTTCGTTTTGCATCTTCCCTTGCCAATTCCACCGCTTGCTTCATCGATAAAGAAGAAGAGGAAGATAATATACTATATTCACCTCTTACTCCTCTAATTAGCTTTATTTCATCTTTTGAAGAAGCAAACAAGATAAATGGAATTAAAAATAAAAGAAATAAAAAGTATATTTTTCTCATAAATTAACATTTACAAATGAGAGTGCGCTTATGCACACTCTCATAAATTTTATTCTGCCACGACAGGGAATCCTTCACGAACAAATTCTGAAATTCTTTCCGCATTAGCACGTGCAAATTCTGATTCTTGCATAGCACGTTCCATCGCACGCATTCTTGCCTTAGATGCAGAATCTTCATTTACTAAATAAAATATTTTATACTCTAATTTTCCTGCTTTATTTTCACGATATAGACTAATGCTCGCTTTAAGCTCACCTTGCAGTTCAGTTGCAACTCGGCTCTCATAAGCAGCATAGAAATCATCAGGAGAACCAACATCTGCTAGACCTCCACCTACTTCACTAGTGATGCGTCCAACTACCATCATACGTGCCTGTGTTGCATATGAAGTAGCAGCATTAACAATTGCCCAACGTTGAGCCTGATTAAGAGTTTGCACATTTGTTTGACCTATTACATTCGAGATTAACTCTTGATTATTAGAATCTTGAAGTTTCATATAATGATCGTATAAACATACATCTAAGGTCCTAGATCCATCTATTTTCCAACCTTCTTTAACAAGTTCTTTAGATTTCTTTTTTGCTTGTTTCCACAACGCTTTTTCAGAAGTCTTAGGCTGAGCGATAACTCCACTAAATGCTATGATTAAGCCCATAGCTAACACTAATAATTTTTTCATAATTGTAATTTTTATTGGTTAATATTTAGTTCTTATATTTGATTACTCTCTTAGTTAAAAATAGTTCTCAAATTTATTCTAAAATGTTATTTTATTTTTATTCAAATCATATATTTGTGCGTCATGAGCAGTTTCTATATCATATAATAGCCTTATATAATCTTCATCTGAAGATATTTTATTATCTTCACCTTTTTTCTCCATTCTTTCTGCATCAATCTGTATTTGAATTGGTTCTATTGGATTATTACCATATTGAATAAATAAGTTAATGGTATGAACCATATTAGCAATTGGCTTTTCGTTTATAGACTCTCCAATTTTTGCTATCACGCCTTGTTCTAAACATAATTCCTTCATAATCATCAATTATTAGTTAATTAAACATCTTACTTCAAATTATTATAGTTTCTCATTTCTCATACAAAAAGATATTCGGTCAAGAAGAAATATTATTCTTCACCTACAGACACAAAAAAAGCGGGACCCCATTGTTGCAGTTCCGCTACAGAGGCTCTCGCATAGCCCACCAATCAAGAACATGCAACACGAAGCCCACGCCGTATGTAAAGGGTATATTGCACATTAATACAATACACCCGCATATACATACCCGTAGGACATCTTTGTTGCCTTGCAGTTGATTGGTTATAGAGAATTTGCGAGATTCCTGTATGCCAACTACAAAACGTCTAAAGACGCCTAATATGTATTATAAAGCCCACCCTTTAACTATACTCCCATAGCACGGCATGGACTCTTCACAAAAGTATAATATTTCTTAATATTTTCAAACGATTTAAAGGAAAAATTTTGCCTACCACACCAAATTTCCCTACCTTTGCGTCACTGCTGAAAATTAAAAGATACTAAAGGTAGCCCCCACTGCCGAAGAAGAAGTAAAGTGAGAATGTGAGAGAAACTTTATTATTAAACTTAATTCTGTAAAGAATTAGAATTTTAAATTTTATACGATTATGAAAACTGATTTACAACCAAAGCAAACTGCAGAGAAAGAGACTTCATTGAGTGTTAACGAAGTTTCCGCAAAAGAACAAAATCAAATTATCCTTTACCACCCGAACGACACAATTAGTCTTGAAGTGCGTTTGGAGAATGACACGGTGTGGTTGACGCAAGAAATGATGTCAGATTTATTTCAGAGGAACAAATCTACTATCTCAAGACACGTCAAAAACATCTTTCAAGAAAAAGAATTACTAGAAGAGTCAGTTGTTGCAAAATTTGCAACAACTGCTTCAGATGGTAAAATTTATCAGGTCGATTATTATAATCTAGACGTAGTTATATCAGTAGGTTATCGCGTTAAAAGTATTCGTGGTACACAATTCCGCCAGTGGGCTAACAAGGTCCTAAAAGAATATTTATTGCGTGGACACGCATTAAATTACAAATTTGAGTTAATAGAAGAGCAACTCAAAGAACATAGGGCTATACTTGACAAACACGAGGATAAAATCGACTTCTTCGTTCGCACTTCGCTTCCACCTGTCGAAGGAGTTTTCCACAACGGGCAGATTTTTGATGCGTATAAATTTGCTACGGATTTGATTAAGTCGGCAAATAAAAGTTTGGTGCTTATCGACAACTACATTGATGAGTCGGTGCTTCTTATGTTGAGTAAACGCAAGCCTGGAGTCTCTGCCGATATTTACACCTACCCTATTTCACACACTCTTAGACAGGATTTGCAAAAACACAATAGGCAGTATTCTCCTATCAACATACATAATCACACTACGTCGCACGACAGGTTTTTAATCATTGATGACACAGAAGTTTATCACATCGGGGCTTCGTTAAAGGATTTGGGCAAAAAACTCTTTGCATTTTCTAAATTGAACATTCCACCAAGTGCAATTTTGTAACACGGACGCAGCACATGTTCCATTTTGGAACTTATGGAAAATGCACCACTAAACTAACAACTCAGTTGCACCACCCTACGGGGGTGCTGGTGTGGAGAGGGTTAGTTATATTGCATATCTCTCACTTTTTCCCTACCTTTGTACCACTGCTGAATAAAGAAATGTAAAAGGTAGCCCCCACTGCCAAAGAAGAAGTAAAGTGAGAATGTGAGAGAACACTTTATTATTAAACTTAATTCTGTAAAGAATTAGAATTTTAAATTTTATACGATTATGAAAACTGATTTACAAGCAAAGCAAACTGCAAGGGAAGAGACTTCTTTGAGTGTTAACGAAGTTTCCGCAAAAGAACAAAATCAAATTATCCTTTACCGTCCTAACGACACCATTAGTCTTGAAGTGCGCTTGGAGAATGAGACGGTGTGGTTGACGCAAGCACAGATTGCAAGCCTCTTTGGGGTTGGGCAACCGGCTATTTCTAAACATCTAAAAAACATCTTTACCTCAGAAGAACTTGACATAAATTCAGTTTATTCCATTTTGGAATATACTGCCAATGATGGTAAGATTTATAATACAGGTTTTTACAATCTAGATGCCATATTATCAATAGGATATAGAGTAAATAGCAGAAATGCAACTCTTTTCCGCCAATGGGCAAACAAAGTTCTGAAAGAATATTTATTGCGTGGACACGCGTTAAATTACAAGTTTGAGTTGATAGAAGAGCAACTCAAAGAACATAGAGCTATACTTGACAAACACGAAGACAAAATCGACTTCTTCGTTCGCACTTCGCTTCCACCTATTGAAGGAGTTTTCCACAACGGGCAGATTTTTGATGCGTATAAGTTTGCTACTGATTTGATTAAATCTGCAAATAAGAGTTTGGTGCTTATCGACAACTACATTGATGAGTCGGTGCTTCTTATGTTGAGCAAACGCAAACCTGGAGTCTCTGCCGATATTTACACCTACCCTATCTCACAAACTCTTAGACAGGACTTACAAAAACACAATAAGCAGTATTCTCCTATCAACATACATAATCACACCACGTCGCACGATAGGTTCCTAATCATCGACGATACAGAAGTATACCACATCGGTGCTTCGCTAAAAGATTTGGGAAAGAAACTCTTTGCTTTTTCAAAATTGAACATCCCACCAAGTGCAATTTTATAACACGGACGCAGCACGCTACGTTCTTTACAACTAGTTATAAAAATTACCTCTTGCAGTTATGAATGTAATGTGAAGAATTTGCAACAACTAAGTTTTATATAATCAAGAAATTCTAAATTTTAGAACAAAACAACCAGAAATTTCTTCATAAAATTCTAAAAAACAAAACATTTGGAATATTTCAAAAATAGACTCTCTAATACTTTGAAAACACGATTTAATGATTTAAATTCGTACAGATTTTAAGTAAAAACCTATCTAAAAAAGAATTTATTAACATAATATGAAAAAATATGAGTGAATATACAACTGTTTATTTAAGAAGTAAAGATAAACCTTTACTTGAATATAAAGATTACCCAAGTGGAGAAGAAACACACGGACTTGAAGATAAAGATATTCATAAACTAATTAAAGAAGTTGAAGAATACAACAACATTGTTCACAAATCATTCGGGTGTAAACTATTTTACATTGGGACTACCCCAAGCAGAGAATTAGATGTTTTACCATATAGCCCAGACCCAAAACCTCTTACAAAAAATCTTCTTGACAATATTCTAGATTTTTATAAAGAAAGAATTAACGATTATAAGGAAAGCATCATTAATAGTAAGGAAATAATTGAAAGATTAGAAAAACGGATTGTTAAAGCAAATCTAGAGATATATGATAAAATTGACAAGGAAATAAACCAACACAATGAAAATATAGTTTTTCTAGAAGAAGAAATTGATAATTATCAATACTATTACAATAAATTTTATTTCCTGAATGGAATTTTAGAAGAAAATTCTACTTTTGACAACTACGAACTTATATACACAAAATGCTAAAAAAACATCTTTCAAGCATCAATATGAAAACTGATTTACAAGCAAAGCAAACTGCAGAGAAAGAAGTATTAACCTCTGTGCAAACTCCATTAGAGAACATTGAAAACCTTATCTTAAACATTAGAGGGAAGCAAGTGATGCTTGACCGCGACTTGGCACGTCTGTATGGAGTGGAGACCAAACGTTTAAACGAAGCTGTAAAAAGGAATATTGAGAGGTTTCCTGAGGATTTTATGTTTCAGCTTACGAATGAAGAGTTTGAAAATAACTTGAGGTCACAAATTGTGACCTCAAGTATAGAATCTTCTAATTATGAATGCATTCACAACTTGAGGTCGCAAATTGCGACCTCAAGTAATGGCAAGCATGGTGGCATACGCTATATGCCATACGTATTTACTGAAAGTGGTGTTTCAATGTTGAGTTCTGTACTTCGTTCTCAAACAGCAATTAGTGTCAACATTCAGATAATGCGTGCTTTCGTTGCTATGCGTCATTCTTTGATTTCCAACAGCAAACTCTTTAATCGAATTGAAAACTTAGAACATCATCAGTTGTTGGTAATGCAGAGACAAGATAATACTGACGCTAAAATAGAAACACTATTCAATGCTCTTGCCAAACACGAACTACCTATTGAAGGAGTTTTCCACAATGGGCAGATTTTTGATGCGTATAAGTTTGCTACGGATTTGATTAAATCGGCAAATAAAAGTTTGGTGCTTATTGACAACTACATTGATGAGTCGGTACTGCTTATGTTGAGCAAACGCAAGCCTAGCGTCATTGCCGACATTTACACCTACCCTATTTCACAAACTCTTAGACAGGACTTACAAAAACACAATAAGCAGTATTCTCCTATTAATGTCCATAATCATACTACATCGCACGATAGGTTTTTAATCATTGATGACACAGAAGTTTATCACATCGGGGCTTCGCTAAAAGATTTGGGAAAGAAACTTTTTGCATTTTCTAAATTAAATATTCCGCTAAGTGCGATTTTATAAGCTCTGGGTTCCACACCCTACGGGCGTGGTTTATGTGGGGTGATGCAACCTTACAGGCGTTGCGTAAATTCGGGCCCTTCGACAAGCTCAGGGACCGAATTTATGAAACACCTGCCTATTATTAAGAATTACCCGCTATGCGGGTATGACTGGTTTGCCCTATAGAAGGGAAAACATTAACAGACCAGGTTGAATAATATTTCATTAGCCTAGGTGGAAAAGTAATTTCGCCATTCTTTGGAGAGGTTACATTGGACCGCAAAGGTGCTGATGATAGTTTGGCACATGGTATGGGAAGACTCAAAGCTATAGCTTATGCAGCTGTGAAAGATGTAATAGAAAAAGGAATTTTAGTGCATTATGACTTCAATCACAAAGGTCGAGGTTATAATAGTGCGGTGTTGGCTGCGCCAATAGTGATTAAGGAGGAGCGATATGCCTGTTTAGTAGTTATTAGAAAGAATCTGAACGAGAATAAGTTTTATTTACACGAAGTTATAGAAAAAAGAAAACTTTTAAGCGAAGGTTCTAATACTGCTCAAAAGCAGCCGCAACGCTTAAAAGTTTTTGCAAAGATACTACAAAATATTCTATCTGCAAAGGATTTAAAGATAAATATTTCTCTTGACGAGAATGGAGAACCTATTTTAAAGTCTGAAATTTAGAATTTGAGTCAAGTGTTAGGTTTTTCCGAACACTTGCATAAAAGACACTCTAAAAGTAATAGAGTCACAAGCAGTAATTTGTAACTATTGCACATTACTACAACTTGAGGTCACAAATTGTGACCTCAAGTAATGGCAGGTATTTGCTACTAATGCTCATAACAAGACGTATTTTTTGCGTGTTGATAATATTATTTTTATATATTATTTTAGTTGTCAAGGAATCCTTTACAACTAAATTTTCCTGTTCCATTTGTATCGTGATTTAAACAAAAGTTGAAAGAGATATTAACGTGCATTTTTTACACGTTAATGGTATAAAGAACAACAAGCAGTATTCATTCCACCTAATGCAAATTATAACACGGACGCAGCACGCTACGTCCCTACACCTATTCGTAAAATGAGTTATCTGCTAGTATGAGTAGAAATCAAGAATAATTGGATTACGCAAAACTCCTAGATGCCGTTATTATAACAAATTTAGCTCAAAAGCCTACAGAAACAACATTAAGGAGTGAGTGACCTTAATATGATGTCGATGCATTCTTGTTCGCGGCGAGCTAGGTATGCTTGTTTATCTGCTTCGTCTGTAGAAATAAAATCATTATAGAGCGGAAGAGCTAAAAACGACGACAAAACCAAAGACACCATATTTTGCAACAACGCATAAGGGTTTATTTCCCTAATTTTTCCTGCTTGAATATCATTTCTAATTAGTTGAGTAAGTTGATTAAACAACATAATGCGCATCTGATTGTCGATAAAGCATTCTTTTACCATTTGACGGTGCTCACTACTTACAATCAATTCATTAACAAAGAAATAAGGAACCTTTGGATATTTGGTAAAGAAGGTAAAATACAAGTGAATTATCTCTTGCACCAACTCTGTAACCGATGCACATTGCTGTATATTTTGCCTACCCAATTGCATCAACGAATTAACGTATTGCAAATAGATTTGCTTGAACAAATTCTGTTTAGTTCTGAAGTAATAATGCACTAAAGCTTGGTTGCAGCCCACTTTTTTGGCAATATCCACAGTAGATGTTGCCATATATCCTTTTTCTAAGAATAACTCTTGAGCAGCTTCCAATATCTTTTTTTCCATTTCCTCGCCTGGTATTTTAGCCATATTTTTGAGTAGATAATAATTGTTTTTTGGCATTCTCTGCCATAAAATAAAGTCTATTTATTACATTTGCTTCAGATGTATTCCCATCAAAATCCAAAAACAGCATACTCAACTGTGGGAATAATTGTTTCAGTCGTTTTTCTACTCCTTTGGAAATGATATGATTGGCTATACAGCCGAATGGTTGAATGCTAACAATATTTTGAACGCCAGATTCTGCCATGTGCACTACTTCTGCTGGCAATAACCAACCCTCACCGAAGTTTGCTGCAGGACTTACCACCTGCGTGGCACGCCTCATATTGTCCTTACTATGCGTAAACGGACGATAAAAAGGGAAATCGGAGCAAATAGCATCAAACTGTTTAGCCTTTCGACGCAAATATACATAAAACAAATCATTTAACCACAAAGGAATAGAAGCTTTTTGTATATGGAACTGTTTGTTAATGGGGCGATTAGCAAACGATGTGGTTAAGAACCCATACATAGTAGGTTCTATCACCTCTATACCCTGCCCTTGCAACCAATCCATCAAATTTTTGTTACTAAACTCATTGTATTTTACATAAATTTCACCCACCACACCTACTGTAGGTACTATTTTAGTTTGGTCTATTGTTCGAGTAAAATCCACCACTGCCCGACGCAACAATTTTTTGATACCCGATGTCTTGTTTTGTAAAATTACCCGACCAACTTGTTCCAAATAATAATCATAAAGTTTTCTTACTGTACCTTTTTCTTTTTCTCTTACCACAGACGCACGATACAACTGGGTTAAACAGTCTGTAAACAAAACGGCATGCATTGCCATAGGCAATATTTTTTTCCAATTAATGGTAAAACCTGGTTGATAATTACCCATATTGCCACTCATATCAAACGACAAAACAGGAATCTGACCAAAACCAGCATTACTCAATGCACGTTTTATGAGTGTTATATAATTACTTGCACGACATTGACCGCCTGTTTGAGAAATAATTACTGCCACATCAGAGAGCGAATACTCACCACTTTTTAGGGCATTAAGTAATTGTCCCACCACCACTGTGGCTGGATAACAAACGTCATTATTTACCATTCTCAAACCTGTATCCACATCATCTTGAATAGGGACTGGTAACATTACCACCTTATAACCAGCCAATTGCATCAAAGGAGAAATAATCGCAGCTATAGATTTTGAAAAATAAGGTGCCAATATTATTTTTTCCTTATCAGAAGGCATAAATACTGGCGATTGGTAATATTTTCTATTTTGTTTACACAATGCTGGACTGATACGTAAGCTTTCTACCAACGAACGAACGCGTAACACCAACGAACCTATATTATTTACATCGTCTATTTTAAGGACTGTATGATTCTTTCCAGATGTACCTAGAATGGCACGCACCTCATCTAAGATAAACGCATCTGGTCCACAACCAAAAGACGTTAATTGAACCATTTGCAGTAGAGGAGTCTCTTGCGATGCCACATAAAATGCCGTTTTAAAGACCCTGTTGGGATAGGTCCATTGACTAACGGCAGGTGTAAGGCTAAACACTGTTGGTGGCACCTCCATAGCTATATCATCTGTCAATACATCTACTCCCATAGCAGCTATGGCGTGGGAGATTTTATGTTCTACGTATGGGTCCAAATGATAAGGTCTGCCGACCAATACAATGGCGAGTCTGTTTTCTTCTTGACATTGTTGCCACACCTGCATTGCACGTGAGTGCATCTTATATTGAAAATCTTGTTGTGACTTTTGGGCAGCTTCTATAGCAGCATTGGCAGTGTTTTTATCTATTCCTAAACTCGTTAAATACTTCAAACAAGAGGCGTGAAGTAGTTCGGGATTATTGAATGTTAATATGGGCGAATCAAACTTTATCCCATATTTTCCTTCTGTATCAATGGCACTTTTTATCACATCCGAATACCCAGACACAATAGGACAATGATAACTGTTACTACTGTCTTTGTCGTCTTTCTTTCCATACACCACGTATGGGTAAAAAATGCGGTTCACCCCCATTTTTACCAATGAGAGTACATGACCATGCATCAACTTGGCAGGCATACAGATATTATCTGCCATCACTGTAGAAAGCCCCGCTTCGTATTGTTTATGATGTGTAGGTGCAGAAAGTACCACTTTTATACCACAGTGATAAAATAATGTAGCATAAAAAGGGAAATCGGCATACATACCCAACGCACGAGGAATTCCTATCGTAATGTTTGGCCGCTGAATTCCTTTTTTCGTACTCTGCCACTGCTTTTGGCTATCTTTTCCCAACTGAGAATAATGAAAAAGCATTTTATATTTTTCGGCAAATAGATTCACTCCTTGCCTGTGACTTTGACTTTTGTTGGTGAATACCTTTTCACAATTATTGCCCGAATAAAACACATTGCCATTGGCAAACGTAAGTTTCTGCACCTTACATTGATTAGTACAACCCGTACAAACAACCGTCTCACTCAGAGGTTGTTGCACCTGCATCAGAGAAGATAAAGTTATTTTATTCATGGTGTTTATGTTGATATTGTTTAAGGGCATAAAGAGCCGCTCCGTATGCTCCCATAAGTTCTGGAATATCTGTAAATTGCACTGTTCTACCCGTTATTATTTCTAATGCACGTGCCACGGAGTGATTTTTAAACGTACCACCCTGCACTACTATGTGCGAGCCCAACTCAGTGGCATCTTTCAATTTCAGGACCTTATAAAGGCAGTTTTTTACCACAGAATAACTAAAGCCTGCTGCTATATCTGCCACACTACAACCCTCACGCATTACTTGCTTTACCTTGGAATTCATAAAAACAGTACATCTAGTTCCTAAATCACATGGTCTTTGGGCAAAACAAGCCATTTGTGCAAACTTATTTATTTCTATATTCATGGTTTGGGCGTATGTTTGAATAAAAGAACCACAACCAGACGAACACGCTTCATTAATTTCCATACGCTCTATGCTACCATTACGTACAAAAATGGCTTTCATATCTTGTCCACCAATATCCAACACAAAAGATACATTGGGTTGCACATGATGTGCTGCCATAAAATGAGCCATAGTTTCCACTATTCCATAGGGCATATTGTAGGCTGCTTTAAGCAGATTTTCGCCATAACCAGTGGCACATGAAGCAGCGATATGCAGATTTTCTGAATTAATTACAGATTCATTTAATAATTTTAAGCATTGAGCAAATGCTCCCATACTATCTCCCAAATTGGGTAAATAATGCGTAAATACCACCTCAGCATTTTCATTGATAAGAACCATTTTGGTAGTGGTACTTCCAGAATCTACTCCTAAAAAATAGGGTATATTTTCTGATACAGAGATAGAAGACCGCTTTACTGTATCCACCTGTTTCTGCTTTAGCCATGTTTGGTAATGATGTGCATCTGCAAATAATATTGGCAGTGAATTGGTTTGATCTGAGCGATGTGCTATGCTATATTGCAGGTTTATAATCCACTTAGAAAGCGGTTTTGCCTCTGTATTACTTGCCATAATAGCAGAACCCAATGCTGGAAAATATTGTGGATTATCTGGTGTTACACACTGAGAATCAGACAATTTTAATACTTCCAAGAAGTGTTTTTTAAGTTGGGTAAAATAGGCAAAAGGACCACCGCAGAATAGCACAGAAGGTTTCACATCACAACCACGAGACAAGGTTGTAACCACTTGTAGAGCTACTGCTCTAAACACAGAAGCCACTAAGTCAGATTTAGAAACTTTTTGACTAATAAGGTTTTGTATATCAGTTTTTGAAAAGACACCACAACGTGATGCTATCGGATAAATGGTAGTATATCCCTCTGCCAATGAATCTAATTCCTCTACGGCAACACCTAATAGTTGAGCCGTTTGGTCTATGAAAGCTCCCGTTCCACCAGCACAATTTCCATTCATACGAATATCTGGAGAAGTATTTGCAGAAAAGAAAATCATCTTACTATCCTCTCCACCCATATCAATAAGTGTTCTAACCATTGGATATTGGGTTTGCACCACCTTTGCTTCTGCTATCACCTCCTGAATAAAATACATGCCCATACGCTCCGCATAACCCATACCTACAGAACCAGTAATTCCAATACGAATCATAGAAGGACCTATTTTCTGCATCAAAGTTTGCAACTCTTCCAACAAAACCACAGCATGATTGGCACAGTGACGCACATAATTTTTATCAATAATATGATTGTCATTGTCCAATAATACCCATTTAAGCGTGGTAGAACCAATATCTATTCCTAAATTATATATATTCATTGCCTTATTTAATAGTATTATTTAATAGACCTATTAATTCAAAGGCAAAAATAAAGCAAATTTGTGATTAAACACCTATTTGCTTTATAGATTTAACATTTTTAACAAAAAAAACAAGACATTATTCCTGCTAAAAAGGAAACTTCCTCAAAAAATTAACGCATAGTATTTTCTGGTTTCATTGAATTAATACAACCCTCTTTACTACCAAAACAACCTGTTTCAAGAGCAGCAGCAGTTATACCCATGTTTTTAAAAACCTTTATAAGATTAGAGACTGTATTCTCATCAGAATTAAAGGTAATCACTACCTTTTGTTCTTTCACATTGGTCTCTACCTTGGATACTCCATCTTGTTTTTTCATGGTTTTGGTCACTGTAGAAGCCATTTTTTGAGGCATAACCACCAAAAAAGTAGTGGTAAGTTCCACTGCATCATCTTCCCTAGCCTGCATGGGCACAGCCAACAAAAATACTGTTAGCAAAAATAAAATTATCTTTTTCATATCATCTATTTTCATAAATTAAAACCTTAATATTTCAAATCATATACATAACAACTTGACTCTACCCCATTCCACACATAGTCTCATACAATCCTGGTACAGAAGATGTTGCAAGTATTTGTATCACCGTAGCAACATCTATTATTGCATGCCCCACCATAATAGGCACAGGATTTCGCTTCTTATAATACACCCAACAAAGAATAAGTGTTAAAGGTAAAAAAGACAGAAATCTGTAAACTATATACTTTGCGTCAAACAACACAGGGATAAAACTATGTTGCAACGCAAAAAACAATGCAGGAACCACTATTGCAAGGAATTTATTCTTTATTTGATTTACACCACAACCCAAATACAACCCATCTTCCGCAAAAGCAGTAGTAACAGGCAACACAAATACATTTGCAATTGCCAACCACAAAGGAATAGGTGCAATCATCATTGGCGCAGCATACGGAATCACTCCATAACACACAAATCCTGCCAAATACATGCCTATCATGCCCACTACTAAAATAACAACAGACATCACAATTACTTGCTTAGCAGTTGTTTTCCCCTTTTCGTAATTAATGAGTTTCCAATAACTACTTCCCTGTTTCCTTGTCAGTAAAACCAACAGCAAAATGGTGATTACATTAACAACACTTGCCACTACCGACCACCAATTGCTAATTTCTTCTACCTGCTTATCAACCATCATTGCTCCCACTACAAAAACAAGCAAGAATACCACGCACCTAAACGGCAACAAATAATAAAGTTTTTTCTCCATCGTAAATTTTTAAAATCACTACAAAAATACGATATTTTACCACATTTTTCTATCTCTAACCCTACAAATCACATAACAACTTGATTATATGTATTTTAACCTAACAAAATCAATTTTCCCACAAATTCAAAACAGCAAAAACTGCATTTTCCCACAAATTTTAGGAATTTCAAAATAATTATGCTCCACAAACATAATGTTTGAGAAACATAATTCCAAATAAAAGTAATATTTCAAAAAAAGGCAGACCCGTAAGGTCTGCCTTCATTATAAGAAATTCAAAATGAATTATATCATCTCAATCACTGCGTCAACTGCTTCGTCGATGCCGTTAGGGTTTTTACCGCCAGCAGAAGCCATGAAAGGTTGGCCACCACCGCCACCTTGTATAAATTTAGCAGCTTCACGAACCATTTTTCCTGCATTATAACCAGCTTCTACCATTGGTTTACTCAAGAACACCGTTAAGTTTGGTTTGCCTTCGTAAACATTGCCAATTACAAGCATAAATTTAACATCAGTAAATTTACCTTTAAATAAAGGAAGCAATGCTTTGTGCATATCTGGGTTTTCGTTGCTTGTAACGCGGATTACTTTCACTCCACGAATATCTTCTGCACGTTGGATAAGTGCATCACGCATTTGAAGCGCACGTTGTTGCATATAGTTTTCTACCTCTTTCTTCAAGTTTTGGTTATCTGCAATAGTACGTTGAGCAGCCACAAGAAGGTCTGGAGCGTTGTTAAACATTTCTTTGAAAGAGGTAATGGTGTTTTGCATATCGTAAACCATAAGTTCTGCTTGTTCTGCAGTAACAGCCTCTATACGGCGAATACCTGCAGCAATAGAACTTTCAGATACAATCTTAAATTGACCAATGTTGCCAGTAGAAGAAGCGTGAGTACCACCACAAAGTTCTACAGATTTGTCGTAGCAAATAACACGTACTTTGTCGCCATATTTTTCACCAAATAGCGCCATAGCACCTAGTTTTTTAGCCTCTTCGATAGGCATTTCTCTGTGTTCTACAAGAGAAACATTTTCACGAATTTTCTTGTTAACAGCCTTTTCTACTGCCACGATTTCTTCACGAGTAAGTTTTTGGAAGTGAGAGAAGTCGAAGCGTAATACCTTTGGAGAAACAAAAGAACCTTTTTGTTCTACGTGTGTGCCCAATAAGTCTCTCAAGGCTTCGTGAAGCAAGTGAGTAGCCGTGTGGTTTGCTTCACTTGCTGCTCTGTTTTCTTTATTAATTTTAGCCACAAATGTAGCAGCAGGATTTTCTGGAAGTTCATTAACTATATGAACAGGAAGGTTGTTTTCACGTTTGGTGTCGATAACAACAATTTTTTCGTTAGCATTTTCTAGCACACCAGAGTCACCTACCTGACCACCCATTTCTGCATAGAAAGGAGTAACAGAAAGCACCACTTGGAAGTAAGATTTATTCTTTTGAGTTACTTTTCTATAACGTAAAATTTGAGTTTCAGCCTCAGTTTCGTCGTAACCAACGAAAGTAGTTTCGCCTTCTGCAAGCACTACCCAGTCGCCCGTTTCCACCGCAGCAGCATTACGAGCACGGTCTTTTTGTTTTTGCATTTCCACATTGAAGTCATCATGATTTACAGTCAAACCATTTTCTTTCAAGATAAGTTCTGTTAAGTCCAATGGGAAACCGTATGTATCATAAAGTGTAAACGCATCTACACCGCTAATTTCTGTGCTACCTACCTTTTTAGTATCGTTCATTACTTTATCAAGCAAACGAATACCAGTTTCAAGGGTACGTAAGAAAGTATCTTCCTCTTCTTTAATTACTTTTTCAATGAGAGTTTTTTGAGCAATAAGTTCTGGATAAGCCTCACCCATATTGTCGATAAGTGCAGGGATAAGTTTATACATAAAGGCAGAACGTTGACCCATAAAGGTGTAACCATAACGTACCGCACGGCGAAGAATACGACGAATTACATAACCAGCCTTGGCATTAGAAGGTAATTGACCATCTGTTATTGCAAAAGCAATCGTTCTAATATGGTCTGCCACTACACGCATAGCCACATCAACCTTTGGGTCTTTGCCATATTCACAAGAACAAATCTTGCCAATAGCAGCAATAAGTGGCTGGAACACGTCTGTGTCGTAGTTTGAAGTCTTGCCTTGCACTGCCATACACAAACGTTCAAAGCCCATACCAGTATCAATTACTTTGTTGGGTAGTGGCTCTAACGAACCATCTGCTTTGCGGTTGTATTGCATAAACACGTTGTTCCAAATTTCAATCACTTGTGGGTGATCACCATTTACCAACGACTTACCATTCACAACAGCACGTTCGCTATCTGGACGTAAGTCGATGTGAATTTCAGAGCAAGGACCACAAGGACCTGTATCGCCCATTTCCCAGAAGTTATCTTTTTTGTTACCGTTGATAATACGGTCAACGTCAATGTATTTTGCCCAAATTTCAGCAGCTTCGTCATCGCGACCAAGACCTTCTGCCTCAGCACCTTCAAATACCGTTACATAAAGGCGGTCTTTGTCCAATTTCAACACTTCTGTTAGGTATTCCCATGCCCATTCAATAGCCTCAGCTTTGAAATAGTCACCAAAACTCCAGTTACCTAACATTTCAAACATAGTGTGGTGATAAGTATCGTGACCTACTTCTTCAAGGTCGTTGTGTTTACCACTTACACGAAGACATTTCTGAGAGTCCGCCGCTCGAGAAAATACGATAGGATCATTACCCAATATAATATTTTTAAACTGGTTCATACCAGCATTGGTAAACATCAATGTTGGGTCATCTTTAATAACCATAGGTGCTGAAGGAACAATTTTATGTCCCTTAGAAGCAAAAAAATCTAAAAACGATTGGCGGATTTGTTTTGAAGTCATCATGTTATATTTTAATGTTTAATGTTTATTGTTTAATGTTGAAGTTTGTTTTTAGGCAATTAAGCGTTGAGTTTGTATAACTCCTAACTCCTAATTCCGAACTCCTAACTTTTTATAATAAGTTGCAAAGATAATAAAAATTTTAACATCAGTTTATTTCTATTTTCAAAATTTTATTCTTACATTTGCAATCGATTTCAAGTAAAATAAAATATCTATTAACTGAGACTTGTTTTAAAGTCACAAAAACCGAACGCCTATAAGAATACCGTTACCCTAATAATATTAAAGGTAAAACCTAATGGTAACATTAAAATCAATGTCTGATGAACAATTGGTAAAATTGTTTACGGATGGGAATAATAGGGCGTTTGATACTCTTCTACTTCGCTATAAGAGTTTCCTTTATTCACATATTTATTCTATAACTAAAGACTACAACGAGAGTAATGATATTCTCCAAGAGGCTTATATACGCATGATTAATAGTCTAAGACAAAAATTCTACATAGAAAATGGTAGATTTAAGTATTGGGCATTGCGTATTGCACATAATATAGCCATAGATAGCATGAGAGATAGTAAAAATAGTGATATAAAATGTTCTTGTTCAGAAGATTTTACATCTATTGTTCCTACAGATTATTATGAAAAAAATGTAGAGGACGATATGGTAGAAAGACAAATAAAAAAACAGGTTTACATTATATACAAGAGTTTGCCAGAAGTTCAAAGAGATATAGTCCACATGAGATATTATAACAATTTGAGTTTCAAGGAAATATCCAATATCACTGGCGAGAGTATCAACACCTCACTAGGCAGAATGCGATACGCAATAATAAATATGAGAAAAATGGCAAATGAAAGAAAATCTTTGATTAGTGCCTAAAAAAGGAATAAAATTCATATCTTTGCGTAAAATAAATTGAACAATATGAGCACTATTATCTCTCCTTCATTATTATCTGCAAATTTCTATAACCTAGAAGAAGATATTCAAATGATCAACAACAGTGAAGCCGATTGGTTACACATAGATGTTATGGACGGCGTTTTCGTTCCTAATATTTCATTTGGATTTCCTGTTATAGAATCATTCCAAAGTAAATGCAACAAACCTCTAGATGTGCATTTAATGATAGTGGAACCAGATAAATATGTGGAACGCTTTGCAAAAGCAGGAGCAGCTATAATAAATGTTCATTACGAGGCTTGCACTCACCTTCACAGAACCATACAAAACATTAAAGCACAAGGAGTTAAAGCCGCAGTAACCCTCAACCCTCACACTCCTATTTGTCTGCTAGAAGACATAATATCAGACCTAGACATGGTACTTTTGATGTCTGTAAACCCAGGATATGGTGGTCAAAAATTCATTCCTCAAACAGTAGAAAAAGTACGTGCATTGAAAGAAATGGTAGAAAGAAAAAATCTTTCCACTATCATAGAAGTAGATGGCGGAGTTAATCTACAAACAGGACAAGAATTGGTTTCTGCAGGAGCAGACGCTCTAGTAGCAGGAAACTTCGTTTTCAAATCAGAAAATCCTTTAGAAACAATTGCCCAACTAAAAAAACTATAGCAACTTTATAACTCCTAACTCCTAACTATTAAACATTGTTCACTCCCATCAAAATCTTACATCAGTTACCTTTCTTACGACTCTTAATATTTCTAGTGACAGGTATAGGATTAGCATCAATAGGATTAGATGTTAATTTGGGAATTTCATGTATATTTATTGCACTAATAATAGCATTAATTTGTTTATACTTATCTCCCCACCTTTCATATATAAAAGGATTTGTAATCTTTTTTACTTGTATTTCCCTAGGATATTTTTCTGCGTCACTCCCCAACCCCATTAGAAACTATGAAAGCATGCTAGAAGAAAAAGCCAGAAACATAAGTGAAAAAACTAGCGAAATAATTTCTGAAAAACTTGATAAAACATCATCGTCTTTGTGCCTAGCACTATGCCTAGCCAACAAATCAGAACTAAATAAAAAAATAAAAAAAGATTTCTCCAGAGCTGGTGCATCGCATATTCTAGCAGTGAGTGGAATGCACGTAGGCATCATTTTCACCGCTATTTCCACCCTATTGGGTCTCATTTCCAAAAGTCGAATATATTTAAACATCAGCAATATTGTAGCATTAATATTCCTTTGGTTTTATGCCTTTTTATGCGGACTTCAACCTTCTATAATTCGTGCTTGCACCATGTTTACCATTCCCATAATAGGAAAAATATTAAATAGAGATAGTTCTTCACTTAACAGTCTGTTATTCACCGCATTCTGTATGCTAATATATGACCACACATACCTCTATAATATAGGTTTCCAATTAAGTTTTCTGGCAGTGGCAGGTATTTTACTATTTCAAGAAAATATTTTCAATATCTTTCAACTACAAAATAAGATATTAATCTGGATTTGGAATCTTACTAGTGTTTCTATTGCAGCACAAATCACCACCCTGCCACTCACCATTTATTATTTTCACGAATTACCAATTCTTTCACTCTTTTCCAACCTTTTTGTCATTCCCCTTTCCACTCTTTTGATATATTGCACAGGATTTTTTCTAGTACTCTCTTGGGGCGACACTATACATCTAATAGGCAGTCCGTTGGGGAATGCTATAATATTCTCTATCAATAAATTATCATGTTGGCTAAAAGCCTCTATTGAATATATTTCCAACATTTCATACGCCGTAATAGAAGACATAAGTTTCACTCTATTTCATGTTATCATATTATATTTTATCATTTTCTCTACAAAACTTTACATTTCTACTACAAAACCCTTTTATTTAATGTGGATTTTGTCTCTTATCATTTTATTTTTAGCATACGACATTATCTACTTGTTATTTATGTAATTTTTCGCTAACTTTGCAAACTAAAAATAATATTAATTAAAGAGATTAGAGAGAAATACGAGCTTCGCTCGTGATTTTAGGCTACACTCGGCAATGATTAAGCGAGCTTATCATTGCTCTCGTTGGCACTAAAATTCCTAACTCCTAACTCCTAACTTTATATAGTATGTTAAGAATTGCAGTACAAGCCAAAGGACGACTTCACGAAGAGACCATGACCATGCTAGAAGAATCTAGCATAAAAATGGACTTAGGCAAACGCCTTTTATTAGTTTCATCAAAATCATTCCCAGTAGAAATTTTATTCCTGCGCGATGACGATATTCCACAAGCAGTAGCTACAGGCATAGCAGACGTAGGTATTGTAGGTGAAAATGAATTCGTAGAAAAAGGTGAAGATGCAAACATCATTCGTCGCCTAGACTTTAGTAAATGTCGTTTATCATTAGCCATTCCAAAAGAAGTAGATTACAAAGGATTAGAATGGTTTGAAGGTAAGAAAATAGCAACTTCATACCCTAATATCTTAAAAGATTTCCTTAAAGCTAACAATATCAATGCAGATGTTCACGTTATCACAGGTTCTGTAGAAATTGCTCCTAGCATCAAACTTGCAGATTGTATTTTCGACATCGTTAGTTCAGGAAGCACACTTGTAACCAACAATCTAAAAGAGGTAGAAGTGGTAATGAAGTCAGAAGCACTTATGATAGGCAACAAAAACCTAAGTGCAGAAAAACAAGAAATTCTAGACGAGCTTTTGTTCCGTTTCAACTCTTATAAAAATGCCGAAGGCAAAAAATACATCATCTTAAACGTTCCTAATGATAGAATTAATGATGTATGTGAAATCCTTCCTGGAATGAAATCTCCTACTATTACCCCTCTTGTAAAAGAAGGTTGGTCTTCTATGCACTCTGTAATAGAAGAAAAAACTTTTTGGGAAATTATTTCAAAACTAAAAGCACTTGGTGCAGAAGGTATTTTGGTAATTCCTATTGAAAAAATGATTTTATAATATTCCCGATAGGACTATCATGAAAATTATAATAAATCCAGAAAGAAAAGATTGGGAAAGTCTTCTTAAAAGACCTCAGCACGATACATCTTCATTAAATGAGATAGTGAGCGGAGTGCTTAACGAAATCAAAAATGAAGGCGATGATGCTGTGCGTCGTTACGAATTAAAATTTGACAAAGCAGACCTAAAAGAGCTTGCTGTTGGAGAAGAAGAAATGACAGAAGCAGAATGTTTAGTTCCAGAAGAATTAAAATCCGCCCTTAAAACTGCCGCTTCTAATATTAGAAAATTTCATGAAGCCCAATCTCACAATCTACCCAAAATAGAAACTACTCCTGGAGTGGTGTGTTATCAAAAAGCTGTTGCAATAGAAAAAGTAGGACTTTATGTTCCAGGTGGTACTGCCCCACTATTTTCTACTGTTCTTATGCTTGCCATTCCTGCAGATATTGCTGGTTGTAAAGAAATAGTGCTCTGTACTCCTCCTAATGCAGAAGGGAAAGTAAACCCTACCATTTTATATGCAGCAAAAATATCTGGAGTGAAGAAGATATTTAAAATAGGTGGTATTCAAGCCATTGGTGCTATGGCATACGGCACAGAAAGTGTACCAAAAGTTTATAAAATCTTTGGTCCTGGCAACCAATTTGTAATGGCAGCAAAACAACTTGTTAGTATCAAAGATGTGGCAATAGACATGCCTGCTGGTCCTTCTGAAGTTGCAGTAATTGCAGACAACTCTGCTGATCCAAATGCAGTGGCAGCAGATATGCTTTCTCAAGCAGAACACGGCAAAGACAGCCAATCTATAGTTTTCACAGACAATGCAGACTACGCAAAAGAGATAGAAAAAGCAGTAGAAGAACAAATAAAAATGTCTCCAAGACAAGAATATATTCTTTCTTCTATTGAGCATAGCAAGATTTTTGTTCTTAATAATATGGACGAAATCATAGAAATGTCAAATGAATATGCACCAGAACACCTTATTATATCTTGTAGAAATTATAAAGAAGTAGCAGAAAAAATCACCAACGCTGGTTCTGTATTTATGGGCTATTACACCCCAGAGAGTGCAGGAGACTATGCTTCTGGCACCAATCACACACTTCCCACAAGTGGTTATGCAAAGGCATATAGTGGTGTAAATCTAGATAGTTACCTAAAAAAGATAACTTTCCAAGAAATTTCCAAAGAAGGGCTAGAAAAATTAGGTCCAACTATAGAAATCATGGCAGAAAATGAACTTTTAATGGCTCACAAATATGCGGTCACAGTTAGAAATGTGAAAAATTAAAGATTTTTAAAATATTTTTTTTATTTTATTTTGTTTTTTAAATCTATATCCATATATTTGCTAAGTCAAAACACAAAAACAAGAACATACTTTAAAATTTATTTATTATGGAACAATTAGTTAAAGAATTAGAAGCTAAAATGGCTGAATTTGCTAAAAATGCAAACGACCAAGTAGAAAAAGGAAACAAAGCTGCTGGTACACGTGCACGTAAAGCATCATTAGAAATCGAAAAACTAATGAAACAATTCCGCAAAGAATCTATCGCTTGTGCAAAATAATTGCAAATTCAATAGAGATATAAAAAAACCGAAACTTACGTTTCGGTTTTTTTATTACTAATTATTTTAGTATCTTTGCAGTCCGAATAAAATTAAGATTATGATAGCTGTTTCAAATTTGGCCATTCAATTTGGCAAACGTACACTTTTTCAAGATGTTAACTTAAAATTCACCGCAGGAAACTGTTACGGTGTGATTGGTGCTAATGGTGCAGGAAAATCTACTTTCCTTAGAATGCTTAGTGGAGAATTAGAACCTACTCGTGGTACTATTGTTTTCGGTCCAAACGAACGTCTTTCTGTTTTAAAACAAGACCACTTTGAGTTTGATGAATATACAGTATTAGATACTGTAATGATGGGTCACGAAAAACTTTGGGCTGTAAAAAATGAAAAAGATGAAATCTATGCAAAAGAAGATTTCACAGAAGAAGATGGTATCCGTGCTTCTGAGTTAGAAGAACAATTCGCAGAAATGGACGGTTGGAATGCAGAAAGTGACGCAGCTTCACTTCTTAGCAGTTTAGGAATCAAAGAAGCTTTCCACTACACACTTATGAAAGATATGAGTGGTAAAGAAAAAGTACGTATTCTACTAGCCCGTGCATTGTTTGGTAAACCAGACAACTTACTACTCGACGAGCCTACCAACGACTTGGACATAGATACCATAGCATGGCTTGAAAACTACCTAGCTAACTATGAAAATACAGTACTTGTGGTTTCTCACGACCGTCACTTCCTAGACGCAGTAAGTACACACACTATAGACATAGACTATGGCAAAGTTCAACAATTTGCTGGAAACTATAGTTTCTGGTACGAATCTAGCCAACTTGCACTTCGTCAACAACAAATGCAAAACAAAAAGGCAGAAGAAAAACGCAAAGAACTTGAAGAGTTTATCCGTCGTTTTAGTGCAAACGTGGCTAAATCTAAACAAGCTACTAGCCGTAGAAAAATGCTTGAAAAACTAAATGTAGAAGAAATCCAACCTTCTACACGTAAATACCCAGGCATCATATTCACTCCAGAACGTGAACCTGGCAATATGGTATTAGAAGTAAAAGGACTTTCAAAAACTCTAGAAGACGGCACTGTTTTATTCAAAGATGTAAACTTCAATGTAGAAAAAGGAGATAAAATAGCATTTATCTCACGTGACCCTCGTGCTATGACAGCCCTATTTGAAATCATCAATGGAAATATGAAGGCAGATAGTGGTACATTCAATTGGGGAATCACCATTACACACGCATACCTTCCACTTGACAACTCAGAGTTCTTTAATACAGACCTAAATCTAGTGGATTGGCTAGCACAATTCTCTCCAGACACCACAGAATCATTCGTTCGTGGTTATTTAGGTAGAATGTTATTTGCAGGAGAAGAAATTTACAAAAAAGCAAGTGTTCTTTCTGGTGGCGAAAAGATGCGTTGTATGATCTCACGTATGATGCTCAAAAATGCAAATGTTATGGTTCTAGACTCACCTGCAAACCACTTAGACCTAGAATCTATTCAGGCTTTCAACAACTCCCTAAAAGGATTCAAAGGTAATGTATTAATGTCTTCTCATGACCACGCATTTATCCAAACTGTATGTAATCGTATCATAGAACTAACACCTAATGGTACAATAGATAAAGTTATGGAATATGATGATTATTTAGATGATGCTAATGTCAAAGCTGTACAAGAAAGAATGTATCAATAAAATATTTCAATAATATTTCATAATAATAATATTACACAATTAGACTATTAATTTTTTTAACACATAGTTAATAATAGAAAAAAAATCGGCATTGCTGCCGATTTTTTTATTATCTTTGCAATTATACGTGTAATATATAACACCCCTTTATATTATGGAAAAAAAAGCTCAAAAAGGCGGAATCGCATATAATGTTTTTAAATGCTATTTAAGATTCCTTCACGACAAGATTTTTTATCGTAAGACGTATAAAATTAACGCTGATAATATTCCTAGTAACACCACTCCTACTATTATTGTTTCTAATCACCAAAACTGCTTAAATGACCCGTTGGGTGTATTATTTACGTTCCGTGATCGTAAACCCAATTTCATTACTAGAGCAGATGTTTTCGCATTACACCCTATCGCAAATAAATTTTTACGTGCCATAGGCTTGTTACCTGCATTCAGATTGGATTACGAAGGAGAATCAGCACTACAAAACAATGAAGATACATTTAACATTACCAAACAAGCCATTCTAGATGGAGGAACAGTAATGATGTATCCAGAAGCAGGACACCAAACCAAACGTTGGTTAGGTTTCTTCTCTATGGCATACATTCGTATGGCATTTGAAGCTGCAGAAAAAAGTAATTTTGAAACAGAAATATTCATTCTTCCATCTTGTAACCACTATAGTAATTATTTTGGTATTCAAAATGATTTTATGGTTAAATTTGGAACACCTATTTCATTAAAACCATATTACGAATTATATCAAACTAAACCACGTACAGTTCAACGTAAAATCAATGCACTAGTTCGTGAGCAAATAGAGAATTTAATGTTAAACATCACAGACCTAGACAATTACGACGCTATTGATTTTATTCGTGAAAACTTCCGCAAAGAATATGCTGCTAAAAAAGGAATGCCTTGCGGTGAACTTCCAGACCAATTATTAGTGGATAAAGCATTGGTCGCAGACCTAGACAAAGCTAAGGAAGAAAAACCAGAAGAAGTGGCAAAATTGTACAAAACTGCCATTGATTTAAAATCACAAGCAGAAGAAAAACACATCAGCGTAGATTCTTTGGAAAAAGAACCTTCTTGGATTAATAATATATTAGCCACTCTAGGCATGATAATCCTTTTCCCATTCTGGGTAAATTCATTATGGCCAAACTTATTTATGTGGTTAATAGGTAAATCTTTCACATTCCGTAAAGAAGACCCTATGTGGGAAGGAACATTTATGTTTGCCATAAATGCCCTATTTGTAATACCTATTTTCTATATAGGAACATTTATCACTGCTGGTTTATGTGATTCTTGGTGGACAGCTCTTTTATTCATTGCGTTAGCTCCACTTTATACCCTATTAGCGTGGTATTACACCCGTTGGGCAAAAAGAATATTCAAAAATATAAGTGCATTATTAATAAAAGGTAATGCCACTTGGAACAATATGAAATCAAATTATTCAGAAATTAAAGACTTTATAAATAACAAATTATGAAAAGAGTAGTTATTACTGGTATGGGTATTTACTCATGCCTTGGCAATGGCCTAGATGCAGTTAGAGATTCACTTTACAATGGTGTATCTGGTATTGTTTTTGACCAAGTTCGTAAAGACATGGGATTCCGTTCTGCACTTACAGCTAAATTGGAAGTGCCAGAACTAAAAGGTGTTCTTAGCAGAAACCAACGTGTTTATATGCCAGAACAAGCTAAATATGCATACGTAGCCACTGCAGAAGCCTTAAAAAATGCTGGTATTGACCAAGATTATCTTGACTCTCATGAAGTAGGTTTAATGTATGGTAATGACAGTAGTGCAGAACCAGTATATAAAAGCATTCAAACCATGCTTGATAAGAAAGACACCACTCTAGTAGGTTCTGGAGCTATTTTCCAATCTATGAACTCTACAGTAACAATGAGTCTTTCTTGTATTTTCAGACTAAAAGGTATGAACCTTACCGTTTCTGGTGCTTGTGCTTCTGGTTCTCACGCCATAGGTCTAGGTGCTATGTTAATCCGCAATGGACTTCAAGAAATGGTAGTTTGTGGTGGTGCTCAAGAAGTAAACCCATATGCAGTGGGCAGTTTCGACGGTATCAGTGCATTCTCTACACGTGAAAGTGACCCAACAAAAGCATCCCGTCCATTTGACCGTGACCGTGATGGTCTAGTTCCTGGTGGTGGTGCTGCAACTGTTATCATAGAAAGTTATGAATCTGCAGTTAAACGTGGTGCTCCTATTTTAGCAGAAATCTTAAGTTATGGTTTCTCTTCAAATGGAGATCACATCTCAGTTCCTAATGTAGATGGTCCTAGTCGTTCTCTTCAAATGGCTATCAAACTAGCAGGTATCAACATTAACGAAATAGGTTATATTAATGCTCACGCAACATCTACCCCTGTAGGTGACCGCAATGAAGCAAAAGCTATCTATAATGTATTTGGCGATGCTTGCCCAGAAGTTACTTCTACAAAAGCAATGACAGGTCACGAAATGTGGATGGCTGGTGCTTCTGAAGTAATCTATTCTATGCTTATGATGAAGAATGGATTTATTGCTCCTAATATCAACTTTGAAAATCCAGATGAGGATTCTGCAAAATTAAATATCCCTGCAAAACGCATCGAGAAAAAATTTGATACATTCTTGTCAAACTCATTCGGATTTGGTGGAACAAACTCTACCCTTATCGTAAGAAACCTGTAAGGAGTTAGGAGTTAGGAGTTAGGAGTTAGAAGTTCAAAACTCTATACATATAAAAAACAAACAATTAATAATATACTTTTAACATTTAATATTTAATAATTATGGAAAAAGCAGAATTAATAGAAAAGATCAACGAAGTTCTTATCGAAGAATTTGAAGTAGAAGCAGATGTAATCACTCCTGAAGCAGATATTAAATCTACATTAGAGTTAGACTCTCTTAGCTTAGTAGATATGGTTGCTCTTATCGAAAGCGAATTTAAAGTAAAAATCAAAGGTTCAGAAATCGCTCAACTAAAAACCTTTGGTCTTCTTTATGACTATATTTGGGATAACATTGAAAAATAATGGAAAAACAACCTCTGTTCAAAGGCGAAGAAATATTTGAACTTATTCCACAACGTGCTCCTATCGTTATGGTAGATACCCTATACGAAGCAGATGACGTAAGTGGAAAAACAGGTTTAACTATTTCCGAAGACAATATTTTTTGCAGAGATAATCACATGCAAGAGCCAGGGCTGATAGAGCATATTGCTCAGTCAGCCGCAGCTTTTGCTGGTTATAAAACATTCAAAGACGGACTTCCTCCTAAATTGGGTTTTATAGGTGAAATCAAAAAATGCAAAATTAATACTTTACCTAAAGCGGGTGAACGTTTAACTACCAACCTCAAAGTTTTAGGTGAAGCTGCAGGAATTACACTAGTATCTGCAGAGACATTTGTTTCTGACACACTTATCGTGTCATGCCAAATGAAAATCTTTATACAAGAATAAACTTTATACAAGAATAAATTAATTTTTATGGACACCCCTAAATTTACAAACACCATAAAAAAGAAGATTTCTTTTTATGAAGTAGATGCAATTCACATGCTTTGGCATGGTAACTATGTTAAATACCTAGAAGATGGACGAGAAGCCTTCGGAGAGGAATTTGGCCTATCTTATATGAGTATTTTTAATAATGGTTATTTTGCTCCTATAGTGGATTTACATCTAAAATATAAGAAAACTGCATCAATGGGCGATGTTTTATTAGTAGAAACCACATACGTACCTACTAAATCTGCGAAATTGATGTTTGATTATACAATCACAAGAGAAAGTGATGGTGCCACCATATTAAAGGCATCTTCCACACAACTTTTCGTCACCAAAGATGGACGTTTTGAAGTAACTGTCCCAAATTTCTTAAGAGAATGGCGTGAAGCAAATAATATATAAAAATGGGAATCAATAATTATTTCAACATATTAAAATCAGAGATTTCAGAAGGGAATGGTTCATTCACTCTAGAATTAAATCCTGATTGCGAAGTTTACAAAGGTCACTTCCCCGAAAAGCCTATCTCTCCAGGGGTATGTAATATAAACATGATTAAATCATGTACAGAAAAGGTTGTAGAAAAAAATCTTTTCCAAAACAACTTGAAACAATGCAGATTAACTGCCTTAGTTACCCCATTGGAGCACCCTATTCTAGAACTTAGCATTTCTACTAAACCTATTGACGAAGATAATTTTAAAGTAGAAGCTAAGTTATATAAAGATGACATAACCTTTATGGAATTAAAAGCTGAAATGCAATGTCTAAAATAACTATAGCTATTTATAGATTCTTTAAGAAAAAACCAATACTTTTATATCTAACTATGATATTGAGTACTTTGGTTTTTGCTTTCTTCGGACTTCAAATTAAATACGAAGAAGATATTTCTAAATTATTGCCTTCTGGCAATATTGGTTCTAGCCAACAATTAGTTTTCAACAACTTAAAAGTAAAAGATAAGGTATTTATTACATTCTCTAGTAAAAATGGTAAGGTAAATACAGATAGCCTTATATTGGCATGTGATGCTTTTACAGATTCACTTCTAGCACACGACAAAGATTCCTTAATAGATAATGTTTTATACAAACTAGATGAGGAATTACTCTTTAGTGGTATAGAATATCTATATGAAAACCTAGCACTATTCCTTGATGAGAATGACTATAGGGCTTTTGATAGCATTTTCACTGCAGAAAGTTTAGATGAACAAATGGCAGAAAACTATGCAGATTTGGAATCTGCGGCTGGCAATTATACTTACGAACTTATCCAGCAAGACCCTGCCAGACTTCGTTTTATCCTCAAAAACAAAGCAGCAGATTTTAGCAAGGCTTTAGGAAGTAATTATAAAATCATAGATGGGCACTTCTTTACACCAGATTCCACTATGGTAGTTACATTCCTTTCTCCAAATTTTACAGGATTTGATTCTAAAACAGGTACTTATCTAGTAGAAAATATAGAAAAAGAAAGAGAGATTTTATCAGAAAATTTCTCCGATGTGGAGGTTTTATTCCATGGAGCACCTGTTCAAGGAGTATTCAATTCACGCCAAATTAAAGAAGACCTATTATTGACCATGGGTATTTCTCTTTTATTGGCATGTGGTTTAATCTGGCTATGTTTCAAGAACAAATCTACCCTACTATTCCTACTCCTACCTGTAGGTTATGGAATGCTTTTCGCATTATTCTGCCTATACTTTATGCAAGGCATAATTTCACTCATGGCTATGGGTATTGGTGCTATCGTATTAGGAGTGGCATTAAGTTATTGTTTACACGTTCTCACTCATTACAAGTATGTTAATGACCCTATAAAAGTATTAAGAGAACAGACCAAACCTGTAATTTTGGGAAGTATTACCACCATAGGTGCGTTTATGGGACTATTATTTACAGATTCAGATCTGCTAAGAGACTTTGGATTATTTGCCACATTTGCACTTATTGGCACCACATTTTTCTGTTTAATATTCCTTCCACAGTTCTTTACTTCTGAAAATAATAGACATTCAGAAAAAGCATTTAGAATCCTTGAAAAGATTAATACATTTCCATTTGAAAATCAAAAATGGTTGGTGGTGTTATTAATAGTCATCTCATGCGTTTGCTTCTATACATCAGACTTTGTAGAATTTGATACCAATCTAAAAAATATAGGCTATACCGACCCAGATGTATCACGTTCTTCTGCCCTATTGAGCGAGAAAACTACACAGGGCAATGCTTCTTTATATTTTGCAGTTGGCAGTACAAACCTAGACTCTGCACTAGTGTATAACAAAGAATTTAGTAAGCATTTATCAGAACTTCAAGCACAAGGCATAGTTAAAAACTGCGGCAATACTTCTATAATCCTGAACAATTCTGCAGAAATAAATGAAAAAGTTCAATTATGGAAAAACTATTGGACTGAGTCAAAAATAAAAGTAGTTAAGCAAAATATAATAAACAGTGGAAGCAAATATGGTTTCACAGAAGAATTATTTGAACCATTCTTCACTCTTATAGAGTCTGAAATAGAACCAAAAAGTTTATTAGATGCAGACTTTATTCCAGAAGGTCTTAAATCAAACTGGGTAGAACATACAGATGGCAACTATCTAGTATTCACACCAGTACAGATTAGTCCAGACAATATTTATAAAACTTGTGATAGTATCTTAACATACGACAAGGCAGTGGTAATAGAACCATTTTATTACACACAAGATATGGTTAAAACACTGAATGAAAACTTTAATATTATATTAGGTATTTCATCTGCCTTTGTATTATTAGTACTTTTAATTTCATTAAAGAGTATTACACTATCCATTATATCATTTATCCCTATGGGATTAAGTTGGTATATTGTTCAGGGTATAATGGCAATATTTGGTATCCAATTCAACCTTATTAATATTATCGTTTCATCATTTATATTCGGTGTTGGTGTAGATTATAGTATCTTTATTATGGACGGTTTATTAGGCGGAACCCGAGAAAAGGGTCGTCTGCTTATGCAACACAAAACAGCCATTTTCCTATCTGCCGTAGTCTTGATAGTGAGCATTTCATCATTGATGTTTGCCACTCACCCTGCCATCGCATCTATTGGTTTAACCACCTTAATAGGTATGAGTGCAACACTACTTCTTTCATATTGTTTGCAACCATTTATATTCAACTTATTAAAGAAGTATAGTTTATTCCAAAAAATAATTATTAAACATAATAAAACATTCAAACCAGAACAGGATGAAATATGATGTTGTAATAATAGGAAGTGGTTTAGGCGGACTACAATGCGGACACATTTTGTCAAAAAATGGCATGAACGTATGTGTTCTAGAACGTAGTGCTGTTTTGGGTGGTTGTATCCAATCATTTAAACGTAAAGGACAATTATTCGACACTGGTTTCCACTACGTTGGAGGTCTAGACGAAGGTCAACCACTTAACAGATTATTTTCATACATGGGACTGATGAATCTACCATGGAAGAAAATGGATCCACTATTCGACGAAGTTAGAATAAATGATAAATCATTCTTTTTTGCACAAGGGCATGATGAATTTATTAAATGTCTAGCAGATGAATTTCCGCACCAAAGGGAAGAACTAAAACGTTATACAGAATTCCTTAAACAGGTTGGCATACATATATTTGATAGTTTTAAACCCAAAGAAGCTACAGATTTCTACGGAAGTTCATTATTTAGCCTATCAGCAAAAAATTTTATTGAAGAAACCATATCAGACCCCCTATTAAGACAAGTATTAACAGGGTGTTCTCTCAAAATGGAACTTCATGAAAATTTACCACTCTACACATTCGCACAAATCAATAACTCATTTATTCAGAGTGCATGGAGATTGGATAGTGGAGGTAGTTCTGTGGCTGATACATTAGCGGAGTCTATTAGAAATAATGGAGGTGAAGTAAGAACAAAAGCAGAAGTTACAGAACTTATAGAAGAGGACGGAAAGATTACTAAAGTGGTAGTAAATGGAGAGGAAATTATAGAGACAGATTGGGTAATTTCCAATGCTCACCCTACTGTAACCATTGCACTAGTAAAAAACAGTGATGTTATCAGAAAGGTTTTCAGAAGAAGAATGGATAATATGAAAAATTCTTTTGGTATGTTCACTGCAAACATAAAACTCAAACCAAATACCATTCCTCACCTAAATAGGAATCAATATATTTATAAAAATGCAGACCAATGGAATTACACCCCTGGAAAAACGGATAGAGTATTGGTTAGTTATTATAACAATGCCAATCACGATGGTTATGCAGAACAATTGGATTTATTAACCCCTATGTTGTGGGAAGAAGTAGAAGAATGGGCAAATAAACCTATTGGTAAACGCGGCGAAGATTACGTTGCTATGAAAAATATTAAAACTCAGCAATGTATAGACCTAGCATCTAGCGTCATAGGTGATTTAGCAGACTCTGTAGAAACTTATTACACTAGTACTCCTATCTCATATATGACCTACACTAATACCATTAATGGCACAGCCTACGGAATTAGAAAAGATTACACAAACACCATGATGACTATTCTTTCTGCTAGAACTCCAGTAAAAAATCTACTTCTTACAGGTGAGAACTTAAACCTTCATGGCATTTTGGGTGTCTCTATGACATCTTGTATGACTTGTGCAGAAATCATTGGCATGGAGAAAATGTTAGAAGAGTTAAATCTGTAGGGACAATGCGTGCATTGTCCGTAAATAAAAATTGCACAAATAAAAAAACACATAAAAACTAAAAATATGAAATACGCATTAGTAACAGGCGGAAGCCGCGGAATCGGAAAAGCTGTTAGTATTAAATTAGCAGAAATGGGATATAAAGTAGTGATTAACTATGCTTCTAACGAGGAACAAGCAAATAACACATTGGCAACAATTCGTGAAAACGGAGGCGACGGTGAACTACTAAAATTTGACGTATCTAATACAGAAGAATGTGCAGAAGTTTTAGCAAAATGGCAAGAAGAACACCCTAACGAATACATTGAAGTATTAGTGAATAATGCTGGCATTCGCAGGGACAACTTAATGGTTTTTGTAGAACCAGAAGATTGGTTTGGAGTATTAAATACAAACCTAAGTTCATTCTACAATGTAACACGTCCACTTCTTACCAAAATGTTAAGAAAGAAAAATGGTCGTATCATTAATATGGCATCACTTTCTGGTCTAAATGGTCTTCCTGGACAAACCAACTACTCTGCTGCCAAGGGTGGATTAATTGCTGCTACCAAAGCATTGGCACAAGAAGTTGCCAAAAAGAAAGTTACAGTAAATGCTGTTGCTCCAGGTTTTATCAAAACTGATATGGTAGATGGACTAGATGTAGATGGACTTACAGCTCAAATTCCTGCAGGCAGATTTGGTGAAGCTAGAGAAGTGGCAGAACTAGTAGGTTTCCTTGCTTCTGAAAATGCAGCCTACATCAACGGTGAGGTAATTTCTATTAACGGTGCACTTTATACCTAATATTTTATGATGAAGAAATTTATTTTATGGGTTGCTTTTTTTGTTGTTGCAACTAGTGCAGCCCTAGCAAATGACAAAGTTATAGCAGAACTAAAAGCCAATGCTCCAGAACAAGTAACTTGCCAATTTGAGCAACAAAAGTTTCTTAAAGGTATGGCAAAACCTGTTATTTCCAAGGGTACTTTACTATACCAACCTCAAAATTTTGGTATGTTTTACAACCAACCAGAAGGTGATTACTTACAAATTACGCCAGATTCTTTCGTTATGAAAACCAGAGGCAAAGTTCGTAATCATAATATAAAAGAAGGTAGTCCAATGCTAACTCTTAAAAACACATTAGTTATGTGTATGGCTGGTGATGTGCAAGGAGTTGCAAATGAAAATGAAGCAAAACTTACATACGCTAACAATGGTGGTCATGAATTTACTCTTACCAAAGACCTTAAAAAAGGAGAAAAAGGATATTCCAAAATAGTTTTGGTTTATGACCCAAAGACATACCTTTTAACTAGTATGACTATGGTTGAGGCTAATGGAAATTATAGTATTTATACCCTAACCCAACATGATACTAAACAAAAAATAGATTTTAATTTGTTTAAATAGGAGTTTTTCACTCCCAAGACGAATAAAACAAGTAAAAAAACGGCATTTATGATGCCGTTTTTTTTGTGCATTATATCAGAATTAGTTACCTTTGTGAAATGTAAAAATTTGCAAAATCTCATAACTATGAAAAAATATACATTCTTATTACTTGGTTTAATACTTTCGTTAAATCTAATAAATGCAGCAGATGTAAATCATCCTGCTCAGACCATCTGCGAAACTGACGCAAAGCCACAATTTAGTACCACAAATACGGGTGATACATATACTTGGTATAAGAAACAAACTAATGGTTCCTGGACACAAGTAAGTTCTGGTTCAAACAAATATACTCCAACCGATGCTGGTGAATACAAGTGTGAGGTCATTACTAATGGCGGTACTACAAATTCAGGAAATTTACTATCTAGTGGTGGATTTAATTTCGCTCCAAGTTCAAAAGGAAGCGGAAAAGGAATTAGATTCAAAGAAAATGTCATTGATAAAATTTTAAACACAAACTATCAAGTAGAATATCAACTGGATGACTTTATGACAAATGGGAATGCTGATCCAGGAGAATATACCACATCTACTAATCCTAACTCTATAAAATCACAATATTTTTCTAAAATAGAACCTAAGGAAGGTAGCCATATGTTAGTTGTAGACGGACGAGTAAATTCTAATGAATTTAAAATATTCTCTGTGTATGGTTTAAAACTAAAAGGGGGACAAGAATATGAATTTAGTTGTTGGGCTGCCAATATAGATGAAGAATATGAAACAAAGAATCACGGAACAGGTTCATTAGCTAAAATAAGATTTCTAATTAAAACAGGAGAAACTAATCATACATTTATTCCATTGGAAGCAGAAAATGGAGATGGTCACAATTATCTTCAAGTTCCGGAAAAAAGAAGTGAATGGACAGAATTTAAATCAAAATACAAACCAACCAATGACACCTGGGCTGACATCATAATTGAAAATACTACTAATGTAGCAAGTGGTGATGGTAATGACTTTGTTATTGACGCTGTATATTTCGGAGCTACTAAAAAAACTGCAGGAACTAAAGACAACGAATTCTTTGAACTAAAAATAGATTCAAAGCCTACTATTACAATGCCTACCATAGCCGACCAATGTCCTAATACTTCTATTGAAATTAAACCAACAGTATTAAAGGTTGGTAGCAGTCCTAAATACACATGGTCTGGAGATGCAACGGGAAATCTAATAAACACAACAATTACATCTGCATCAAATGTAAATGGCCTAAAGAAATGTTCTCTAAAAGTTGAAAATGGTAAATGTACTTCAACAGCAGACATTACTATCAAAACAAAAGACTGTGGAGTTGAAGAACCTATATCACACCCATTGCAAGAGGCATGTCCAGGAGTAGAAGTAGAACTTAAATGTAAAACATCTATAACTGGCGCACAATCTGTAAAATGGGACCATGATTCTTCTAGTGGTCAATCTGTCAAAGTGAATGCAGGACCAAATGTTGGAGATAAAAAAGATTTTAAATGTACTATAGTAAAAATAGATAATGGCACTACAGTAACATACATAGAAACATTTACTGTTAAAACAAAAGATTGTACTACAGAAAAAACAGAAACACACAATTTAAGTGATTGTCCTAAGCAAGAAGTTACACTTACCTGTACTAATACCGCAGATGCTACCAAAGATAAAATTGTATGGTCGCATGACCCAAGCCTACGAAGTACAACTACAACAGTAAAAACAAAAGACACCCCTGCTACTCCAAATACACCTGACACTTACACTTGTACCATTACAAAGGTAAATGATAAAGGCGAAACATTTATCTACACAGAAACATTTAATGTTACCACAAAAGATGATTGCGTAGGCAATAATGAGGAAGAAGAAAAGATAACAATTGGTAGTACTATCACTATTAAAAGTGATTATTGGGATACTCCTGGGGCAGATTTTAATTGGTATAAGATAGAAAACGGAGTTAAAACCCCAGTTTCAGGAGATATTAATTCACCAGGTACAATTACATTTACAGCCAATGAATCTGTTACATATGAATGTATAACTACCCTTCCTAATGGCTATACCTATACAGAAACTCGCAAAGTAGAGGTATTTAATGATACAGAAGAAGATGTATATATCTGCTATGGCGATGACTTTAATAGAACAGCTAATACTCAAAATGCATCTGAATATAAATGGTACAATACTCTTAACGAAACAGAGGTATTATCTCCTACAAAAGAATTAGAAATAAAAGAACTAAAACAAAACACCTCATATATTTGTAAAATTATAGGAGCAGATGGAATTACTAAGATAACAGAAACATATCATGTAAAACTTAATCCATTACCTGCATTTAATATTGAAGTAAAAGTAGCAGACGCCACTATTAATATCTCTGCAGGCACTGCACCATACAATATTTCACTTAGCGATGGTACAGAAGCCACATCTAATACATCTGAATATACATTTGAAGAACTTGCAGAAAACACTTATATAGTAACAATTACAGACAAGAACAAGTGTGTTAATTCTAATGAATTCACCATTAGTATTCCTAAATTAACACCTGATATTTTCTTCTCTCCTAACAATGACGGAGTAAACGATCTTTGGTTAGTTGAAGGTATTGAAACTGCTCCTAACGCATATATTAGAATATATGACCGTTATTCTAAACTACTTTACCAATGTAAAGGTGCAGACTTCAAAGGTTGGGACGGAAACTATAATGGTCACGGAATGGTACAAGACGATTACTGGTACGTAATTTCCATTCCAGAAACAGAAGAACAAATCTCTGGACACTTCACCCTTAAAAGATAAGGTAAACATTAACCACCAGAGATAATCATATACAAACTAGGCTGACTAATTCTCCATTTAGTCAGCCTAATTTATTAGGTTATACAATATAATTTCTATTTGTCGTATTTCCTTGCTAACTCATACGCCTTATCCAAGCAAATCTGACTCTTAGGATTAACCAAAGCCTTAGGTAAATCTGCTATGCGGAGTTCCATTCCTTTTTCTACATCAGAAGGACGTTTTAGTCTATCTCTATTGGCATCATAAACATATACCCAAAAAGCTTTATGTCCATAAGCTCGATATGCTACCATAGTTAGACGGCTACCATCTATCACGGTTACCACTTCTCTGGTAGGAGCAGTCATAGCTGCCTTATAAGTATAGTTTTCTATTGTAATTTCTGGTTTAGATTCCTCTATTATATCTTCTTTTGGTTCATCTACAGGTTCTTCCTTTATACTATCTGTCTGAAGAGAATCTGCAGGTGCTACCACAACAGAATCAATAGGAGCTACAGAAGATGAGTCTGGATTGGTTATAACCTCAAAGTTAGTGTCATGAATTGTAGGTTTTACCATGCTCATTAATTGTTTTTGTATATCTGGAGCCTTGATATAAACTATAAGACCTATTATAACCAATATTAGAATAACAATAATTCCAATCAATGTTTTATTAGTCTTTTTAGAAGACACCTCTACTACTTCTATTTCTTTTTCCTTGGAATCTGTTGTATTTTCTACAAGTGGTTCTTCTGATTTTACTTCTGGAATAATTTCTGTGTTTTCTGGTTCTTCCACGTTTTCTTCTATAGTGTCTTCTATAGGTTTTTCAATAGTTTCCACAACCACATCTGTTTCTATTGGTTCTGCTTCATTTTCTGAATCTTGAATCATTACAGCTCCACCTATAGACATATTTTCTTCTGCATTTAACTCTTGCTTCACAGAATCTTCTGGAGTAAAGGTCAATTTGTAGTGAGCAGGTAAAACTATGCTTTCTTTGGTAGCCACGTTCACACTTTTACGTGCTTCTATCCACAAAAGTTTAAATGTGCCTAAGCCTTTCACCTTAACCACACCATCTTTTTCTAAATATTCTTGTATTACAACAACTAATTCACGTAAAAAACTATCAGTGAAACGTTTGGTAGTTCCTGCCTGAGCAGAAATTACGTCAGCAAGTTCTTGTAATGTAACTTTTTTATTTTCCACGTTGTGCTATATTTTTAATTTTTTCCTTAAAAATAGTTCCTACCTTGAAATTGACAGACATCTTGGCAGGCACTTTTATAACTTCCTTAGTAGCAGGATTTATTATAATTCTCTCCTGCTTCTCACGAGGTTCAAAATTTCCAAATCCTTGAAAAGAGATAGTATTACCACTCTTTAAATTAGAGATAATTGCCTCAGAAGTATATTCCAACATTTTAGAAATTTCTTTCTGAGATTTTCCTAATCTCTTGGACAATTCTAAAAGTAATTCTTTATTATTCACAGTAATTGATATAGGTTTCGTCTTTTCTAGTGGAGATTATTTTAAAATCTTTGCATAAAAATCAAACTCTTCTGCCTTAATAATCTCTGCATTATAGAAATTTCCAATTGATAATTCTCCATCTTCTCTCTTAATCAAACATTCTGTATCCACATCTGGAGAATCATACTGGCTTCTACCCACATAATAATCACCCTCTACTCTATCTATAATAATCTTTTCTTTTCTGCCTACTAATTTTTGATTACATTCAAATGAAATCCCTTGTTGAAGAAGCATAAGTGCGTCCAATCTTTCTCTTTTCACCTCCTCTGGCACATTATCTTCATAATTTTTGTCTGCATAAGTACCTTCTTCATTTGAATACATAAATGCACCCATTCTCTCAAACTTCTGTTCACGTACAAAGTTTAATAAGTGTTGAAAATCTTCTTCTGTTTCATCTGGGTGCCCCACCATAAGGGTTGTTCTCAAACAAATATCAGGAACTTTATTACGAATTTCGGCAAGAAGTTCCACTGTTTGATTATAAGTAATACCCCTACGCATATGCTTTAACATGTGGTCTGAACTATGCTGTAGAGCCAAATCTAGATAATTACATACATTTTCTCTTTCGTTTATCACATCCAATATCTCGTATGGAAACTGAGTTGGATATGCATAATGAAGTCTGAGCCATTCTACCCCTTGAATATCAGAAAGTCTTCTAATTAATTCTGGCAGAGCCAATCTTTTATAATTATCCAGTCCGTAATAACTTAAGTCCTGAGCTATTACTTGAAACTCTTTCACTCCATTTTTAACAAGGTATTTCACCTCATCTTCTATATCCTCAATAGTTCTACTCTTGTATGGTCCTGTAATAATAGGTATTGCACAATAAGAGCATGCTCTGTTACAACCTTCTGCTATTTTAAGATAAGCATAATGTTTGGGAGTAGTAAGAACTCTTTCATTTGAAAGAGATGAATCATACTTTTTATTTAGTTTTTCTAATAATTTATCATGGTCAAATTTACCATAAAAGCCATCTACTTCTGGAATTTCTTCTGTCAATTCTTTTCTATATCTTTCTGACAAACAACCCATTACATAGATTTCTTTTACCTTTCCTTGCTCTTTCAAGTCACAATATGAAAGTATCATATCTATACTCTCCTGCTTAGCATCACCTATAAAACCGCAGGTATTTATTACCACTATAGGTGCAACACTAGAGTCGGTGTCATGATACACTTTAAACCCACAAGCAGAAAACTGCTTCATAAGTTTTTCTGAATCAACTAGATTTTTAGAACAACCTAAACTAATAAAATGTACAGACGGTTTCTTCATTATAGTTTACCTAATAAAGTATTAACGTATGCGTTTTTATCAAAAAGTTGTAAATCGTCTATCTTTTCACCCAACCCTATGTATTTAACTGGTATCTTAAATTGGTCTGATATTCCTATAACCACACCACCTTTTGCAGTTCCGTCTAGTTTGGTTACTGCCAATGCTGTGATTTGAGTTGCTTTGGTAAATTGTTTAGCTTGCTCAAATGCATTTTGACCTGTAGAACCATCTAATACAAGCAATACTTCATGTGGAGCATCTGGGACTAATTTTTGCATTACATTACGAATCTTTGTTAATTCGTTCATAAGTCCCACCTTGTTGTGAAGACGACCTGCAGTATCTATAATAACCACATCTGCCTTATTGGCTTTTGCAGAAGCAAGTGTGTCGTATGCCACAGAAGCTGGGTCTGCACCCATTTTTTGTTTTACCACAGGGCAACCCACTCTTTCTCCCCAAATATCAAGTTGTTCCACAGCTGCAGCACGGAATGTATCTGCCGCACCTAAATAAACTTTTTTACCAGCACGAGTAAACTGTGCTGCAAGTTTACCAATAGTAGTGGTTTTACCTACTCCATTTACACCTACCACTAAAATCACGTATGGATTTTCTGAAGAATCATAATCTATATCTGCCAAATCATCAAGATTATTTTCTGCTAGTAGTGCCACTATTTCTTCTCTTAATATCTTGTGTAGTTCATCTGTTCCTACATATTTGTCACGTGCTACACGATCTTGTATTCTTTCTATAATTCTTAATGTAGTATCAACACCCACATCAGAAGTAATCAATATCTCTTCTAGGTTGTCCAACACCTCATCATCAACCTTACTCTTACCCACTATGGCACGAGATATTTTACCAAACACACTTTCTTTTGTTTTAGCAAGTCCTTTGTCTAAAACTTCTTCTTTCTCTTTTGAGTTATCTTTTTTAAAAAACGAAAAAAATCCCATTGAAATTTGTTTATTAGGGCAACGCCCAATGTTTATTATACTTAACTTACAAATATAATAATTTTTTCTATTATCATATCTGTGTTTGTTAAAAAAATACAAAAAAATCGGGAGAAATTACTTTCTCCCGATTATATAGTGTAGTAAAGACTTTTATTATTTAGCTAAAAGTTCTTTTACTTTGTCATTGTGAACGATTTCTTCTTGGAATACGTAAGCACCAGTTTTTGGAGAACGTACCATTTTAATTACCTTAGAGAAAGAACGACCTTCTCCTTTTTGTAAGGTTGCGACTGTTTTCTTTGCCATGGTATATCTTTATTATTTAATTTCTTTATGAACAGTTACACGTTTAAGGATAGGGTTGTATTTTTTCAACTCTAAACGTTCTGTAGTATTTTTTCTGTTTTTAGTAGTAATATAGCGTGAAGTGCCTGGCATTCCGCTTTCTTTGTGTTCTGTACACTCAAGAATTACTTGTACTCTATTTCCTTTTGCTTTTTTAGCCATTTTTTAGATCTCCTCTAATTTAACGATTATAGATAACCTTTTTCAGATGCGCGGCGGATAGCTGCATCTAATCCCATTTTGTTAATTATACGAAGACCATTAGCTGAAACATTTAAACTAACCCAACAGTCTTGTTCCACCCAGTAAAATTTCTTGGTGAAAAGATTGACATCGAATTTACGTTTAGTACGTCTTTTTGAGTGAGAAACGTTGTTTCCGATACCTGCTTTTTTACCTGTAATTTGACAAACTTTTGACATTGCTATATTTGTTTTTTGTTATTCTCTATTTCGAGGTGCAAAGGAAGTAATTTTTTTATTAATACACAAATTTTTAGGCAATAAAAATCAAAAAAGTTTTCAACAATTGTAATATTATTAAATATTTAGTGATTTGGTTAGACTTTATTTAATTGTTAGCTTTATTTCTTTAAGGTACGGTCGGCACACCGACCTATCCCTCCCACGACATACGTCGCGGGCCCCTCCCGTTCACGAGACCACGGGCGGTCACGCCTCAGAAATAAACTAACAATTAATATTTAAATATGTGTTTAATTTAGTATTCCTAAATAATACAACTCCCACTCTGGCAAAAGTTCTGGATGTGCTATTTTGATAAAATCTTTAAGAAGAATATCAGGTCGTAGCATTGCAGACTCCCAAAAATCATTCCCTCCAGTGTCTGTAGTCCTATTTAAATGATGATAAACTTTTTTATTTTTTATTTGTTTAAATAGCATTAATCTTTCATCCTGTGCTGCAAGTCTATCATAAGTTTTCACATCAACCCCAACCCAAATATCAGCATCTAAGAAATTAGCCATCACAGTCTCTAGGCTAAGTGACAAACTAAAATTGTCTTTATTATCACTATAAAAATAATCCATTCCAGAATTTCTAAAAAATTCTGCCATAAAAGTCTGTCCTCCAGGTATATACCAAGTACCTTTATATGGAGTTCCGCTCAAAACTGTAGGTTTATTGGTCACCTTACTTGCCATTTCTGCACATTTAATATACTCTGTCTTTATTTCATTAAATATGCTATCTGCTTTTTCTCGACAATCAAATATTTCTCCAAACAATTTAACCCATTCTGCCCTGCCTAAGACTGATTTTTCTACCCATTCATAATTGTAAACCACTGGGATACCAGTTTCTTGAACTCTAAGCGCTGTTTTATCAACTCCGTTGAACCCTGTTACCATTAAAACCTCTGGTTTCTCCCTCAAAATTTGCTCAAAATTCATATCATACGAACCACCTAAATTTTTAATACCACCTTCTGCAAGTTTCTTTCTAAAATTCTCATTATAAACAAATGCAGGGTCTGAACTTGCCACTATTTTTTCTATTTCTCCCAACGCATCAATATAAGCCACATGAGAACAAGAGTTTATAGCAATACTTTGTAGTGGCACTTTTATTCTTATACCATCAGAAGGAACTTTTATAGAATCATTCTTCACTAAGTAATATGTATAAAGCACCCTATTCTCTTCCCAAGGACTGATAATTGTAAGTTTGGTATATACAGAGTCTTTTTCTATCCTAAAATTCTCAGCAAACTCCTCACTCCTAACTCCTAATTCCTCACTCCTAACTCCTAATTCCTCACTTTTTGTAGTACAACCAAGAAATATTAGTGATAATAAAATGTATATAAATAAGTTTTTCATATTTAATAAATATCTCTATTATAAGCTTTTAACTCCACACTATTCCCTTCGGTCATCAACACGTCCTAACTCCACACTCCTAACTCTCCTACAAAAGTACAATATTTTATACGATTTTCAATTAAAAATCACTACCTTTGGTGTTATGAAAATATTATTTATCGGTCCAGCATATCCATATAGAGGCGGTCTTGCTACATTCAATGAATGTATGGCACGCCAATTTGTCAAAGAAGGAGAAGATGTAAAGTTAGAAACATTTACTCTCCAATACCCTTCTTTTCTTTTTCCTGGCACCACACAATACAGCACAGACCCTGCACCAGAAGACTTAAATATCTCACGCACAGTTAATTCTATAAATCCATTTAATTGGTTCAGTGTAGGCAAAAGAATAGCAAAAGAAAACTACGATATGGTATTGGTTAGATTTTGGTTGCCATTTATGGCTCCTTGCCTTGGCACTATCAGCCGACTTATTCGTAAAAATAAAAAAACTAAAGTTTTTGCTATAGTGGATAATATGATTCCACATGAAAAACGTATTGGTGATATTACTTTAGGAAAATACTTTGTTAATTCTGTAGATGGTTTTATCACACTTTCTCAGTCTGTACTAGATGACGTGAATAAGTTTGATAAGCACAATAAGCCCAAAATTTGCACTCCACACCCTGTGTATAATATTTATGGTGAGACTTGTAAAAAAGAATTGGCATGCGAAAAATTAATGATTGACCCTAGTTTTAAGTATGTGCTTTTCTTCGGATTTATTCGTGAATACAAAGGTCTAGATATTTTAATGGAGTCGTTTAAATATTTACCTAATGATATTAGACTCATAGTTGCAGGTGAATTTTATAACAATTCAGAAAGATATAAACGCCTAGAAAAAGAATTGAATCTATTCGGAAGAATTCATTGGTTTACAGAATTTATACCAACCAATGAGGTCGCTACATATTTTTCTGCAGCAGAAATTGTGGCTCAACCATATAAAACTGCCACACAGAGCGGTGTTACACAAGTGGCATACCAATTGGAAAAACCTATGCTTGTGACCAATGTGGGTGGTTTGGCAGAGATTGTGCCTCATGGCAAGGTTGGTTATGTAACAGAGGTTAATCCAGAAGCTGTGGCTAATGCAATTAAGGATTTCTACGAAAATGACAGAACAGCAGAATTCTTACCCCACATTCGCACCGAAAAACAAAAATATAGCTGGAGCGAATTAAACTCTAAAACTAGAGAACTATTTTCAACTCCAAACTCCTAACCCCTAACTCCTAACTCCTAACTGTTTGAAAAACACATCAAATATTATATTATTTATTTTGTGGTCTTTCCTATGCTTGGCATTCTTTTCGTTAGACCTAATACTCGGAAGTGTCCACATTTCACTTTCTGAGATTAGAGAGATATTCTCTGGAGCGGCAGAAGATACTGGACTATGGCATATAATATACAACTTCCGACTTCCTAAAGCCATCACTGCACTACTCACTGGTTCGGCACTTGCAGTTTCTGGTCTTTATATGCAAACACTATTCCAAAATCCATTGGCTGGACCATACGTTTTGGGTATTAGTTCTGGTGCTAGTCTAGGAGTGGCATTACTTTTGATGGGAAGTGCGTTTCTACCTGTAGTACTAGTGTCTAACGCGTGGGCACAAGTGGGAGCTGCCATTTTGGGCTCATTATTAGTTCTAATTCTAGTTTTAGGAGTTTCTAGCAGAGTAAACGATACTGTTTCATTGCTTATTGTGGGTATGATGTTTGGTAGCATTGCAGGGTCTGTGGTTAATGTATTACAAAGTGTTAGCAATGCAGATTCACTTAAACTATTTGTAATGTGGAGTATGGGAAGTTTAAGTTCTGTAACATGGCAATTTTTAAATGTTATGGCACCCATCATTATAATCTGCCTCATTTTATCTTTATTCCTACCTAAAAAACTAAACGCACTACTTTTGGGAGAGAGATATGCAACTGGTTTAGGCGTTTCCATAAGCGGAATAAAGATTATTGTAATCATTTTATGTTGCTTATTGGCAGGCACTGCCACTGCATTTACAGGACCTATTGCCTTTATAGGTATGGCTGTGCCACATATAGTGAGAGGAATGTTTCGCACATCAGATCACAGAATAGTCCTTCCTGCTTGTATTATTGTTGGTGCTAGCCTACTTAGCTTATGTGATATAATTTCACAAATGCCATGGACAGATTCGGTGCTACCTATCAACTCTGTAAGTTCACTTATTGGTGCACCTATTATTCTTTGGGTAATTTTTAAAAATAAACATCTTCATGGGTAATGGAAGCCGAAGTTATTTTAAATACCAGAAAATTAGATATTGGTTATGATAAAACATACATAGCCAAAAACCTTGCACTCAGCCTTTATGCAGGTGAAATGGTGTGCCTTATAGGACCAAATGGTTCTGGAAAATCTACACTTATACGCACTTTGGTAGGACTTCAAGACCCATTAGGTGGAAAAATAGAGATAAAAAATAAGAAACTTAATAAAATATCACTTTCTGATAAATCTAAACTTATTTCTTGGGTCTTAACGGACAATATGCCTACTAGTTCACTGCGAGTGTGTGAAATAGTAGAAATGGGAAGATTTCCATATACCAACTGGTTTGGAAAATTATCTAAAAAAGACAAATCTATAATAGACAATGCCATAGAGGCAGTTCACCTTACTCATAAAAAAGATTATAGATATAGTTCACTATCAGACGGCGAGAAGCAACGCACCATGATAGCCAAAGCACTAGCACAAGACACTCCTATCATATTTTTGGACGAACCTACATCACATCTAGATTTGCCCAATACTATAGATATTATGCAACTTCTACAGAGTTTGGCTAAAAAAACTAAAAAAGCCATTCTTCTTTCTACTCACGAGCTAGAACTTACGCTACAAGTGGCAGACAAAATATGGATGATGACATCTGGAAAATTAAAGACAGGACTTCCAGAAGACCTCATTCTAAATGGAGATTTACAAAAAACATTTGGTACAGAACGTTTCCGTTTTGATGAGAGCACTGGTGGTTTCAGAATGAATTACCCTGTCTATAAAGAGGTTAGCATTCATGGAGATAAGAGTATTTACTATTATTGGACAGAGAGAGCATTACAAAGAAATGGATATAAAATAGTAGAAAATTCTCCCCTTAGAATAAATATAAGTGGTGATGGGAAATGGAATTTATACCTTAACACACACCACCACGAATTTTATACCATTGAAAACCTATTGTTCACCATGAATGAGTGGGAATCCAAATTTCTCTCTGAATAACTCAAATGCAGCTTCAGTTGCTTGTTCTATCACTTCTGTACGAGTGCCACTAAACTTACATAGCTGACTATAAACATTTTCCTTATCAGCAACTGCCATCCACACAGTTCCAACTGGTTTTTCTGCACTTCCCCCTCCAGGGCCTGCAATGCCAGAGGTTGCAATGGAATAGTCTGCATTCATAATGCGGCGAACACCCATAGCCATAGCTTCCACTGTTTGTTTGCTCACAGCACCATATTCTTTTATACATTCTGCAGGCACACCCAATGTATTTATCTTAACTTCATTGGCGTATGACACTACCCCGCCTACATAATACGCAGAACTACCAGGCACAAGTGTAATCTGATGAGCTATATTCCCACCGGTGCAACTCTCCGCAGTACAAACAGTAAAATTTTTCATATAGTTAGGAGTTAGGAGTTAGGAATTAGGAGTTAGGAATTAGGAGTTAGGAGTTAAATTTGAACGCCTCGTGATGAGCGGAAATAGATTTTATGTAATTATTGACGTTAAGCAAAAACTACTGTTTGAGTGGAACGAGTTTAGTTTTTGTAGTCAATAATAAATAAAATCCCGCGAAGAGCGCGAAGTGAAGAATTTAACTCTTAACTGCAATTATTACATAGTTTTAATCTTTCTAATGCGTTGCAACAATGTTGGGTGTGAATACTTAAAGAATACGTATGCTGGGTGAGGTTGAAGGTTTGAAAGTGCCTCAGAAGAAATCTTCTTAAGAGCAGAACACAACGCATCACCTAATCCATGATTTGCAGCAAAAGCATCAGCCTCAAATTCATTTTTACGAGAAAGTACACTTGTAAGAATGCCTAAAATCAAAGAAATAGGACTATACAACATCATAAATGCAAACATTCCAAGATGGAAAGAAGGCACACTTCCACCCATCGCCTCAGAAAGTTCAGGACTTGAGACCAAATAACCAAAAATTGCAAACATAAATAGAGAAGTTAATGCAGACAAGCAAATAGACTTAACTATATGTTTATGCTTATTATGACCTATTTCATGTGAAAGCACTGCCACAATTTCCTCAGTAGTTAATTTCTCAATCAAAGTATCAAATAAGACAATTCTTTTTTTAGGACCAAAACCAGTAAAATAAGCATTAGCCTTGGTGCTACGTTTTGAACTATCCATTACATAAATATCTGTAACCTTAAAATCTACACTTTTTGCAAAATTTTCTATTGCAGTTCTTAGTTCGCCATCTTCGAGTGGAGTTTGTTTGTTAAATAGAGGGACTATCAGTTGAGAATAGAACATTGACATAAATAATGAGAATAACATTACTACAGCCCAAGCCAATATCCAGAAATAATCTGGAATTAACTCATAAAGAGCCACTATTGCTCCGTATAACACTCCAGTTAAAACCATAGTAACTAATATTTCTTTTAGTTGGTCAAACCAGAAAGTCTTCTTAGTAGATTTATTAAAACCAAATTCTTCTTCTATCTTGAAAGTAGAATAATAAGAAAAAGGAATATCTATGATAGAAGAAATTATGCCTAATGTTACTAAGAATGTGATAGACAACAAGATATTATTGTCTATAACCTCTCTCAAAACATCATCGTACCACCCATAAAAACCTATAAATAATGCCACTAATGAGATCACTATGTTAATAGAAGACATCACAGTGGAAAATTTATAGCTTGTCATACTATATTTTTGCTGTTTATCATACTTCTGTGCATCATAGATACCATCCAACTCTTTTGGTATAGGCTTTCCAAACCACGTAGAGTTTAGGTATGACACCACTCTATTGAGAACAAATTCTAATAAGATAATAGTTATTATTATCCAAAAAACGAAATTATACATATCTAAAATTTTAATTGTAATTTAAGATTAAATTGGCGTCCAGATAAATAATTTGGCACAGCATACTGAATATTATAAATATCTGTAACCCAATAATATGAGTTCACATTTTTAAATCCAAACAAGTTTAACACTTCAAAAGAAATTAATATTTCCTTAAAAGGTTTAAAGAAACCACGTCCCATCCAAGCATCTTTACCCTTCTCAAATTTTCTAGACAAACCAATATCTACCCTTCTATAATCTGGCATTCTGGCACTAGAAGCTATATATTTAGAACTATGAGGAGGCCCTGTAGGCAAACCTTGAGCCCAATTAAACAATACATGAATTCTATATTGAGGAATTCCTGGAATATAATCTTGGAAGAAAAGTGATACATTATACAATTGGTCTGTTGGTCTAGGTATAAATCCATGTCCATCACCTTCTATATCTTCCATTGTTCTAATGAGTGAAAAACTTACCCATGAATCCACCCCAGGAACCACTTCTCCAAACAACTTAACATCAAAACCTGCTGCATAACCAGAGGCACAGTTTTTACCCATATAATTTATACTCACATTATCCAGAGTATATGGAATTATATTATCTAAGTACTTATAAAAGACCTCTGCTGTCAACTTAAATGGTCTATTCCAAACCCTATAATAATAATCCATACCCGCTATAAACTGAAGCGAACTCTGCGAACTAATTTCTTTGTTTAAATAGTTGGTATGATAATTTCCTATGGTTACAGTATCCTTGATTTCCTTATAAGTAGGCGACTGATAATATAAACCTGCTGCAAAACGAAATCTTATATCTGGCTTAATATCAGGAAAATATGCCACTACAACACGTGGACTTACTGTTAATTCATTATTAAATGTCCAATAATTTAATCTTACACCGCCCGTAAAAGAAAGCATGCCACCTTTATTCAAATGCCAGCGATAAGTATCTTGAACATAAGCTCTAATCTTAGATTCAGAAAGATGATTTTCTGATACCAATTTGTAATATAAATTTACGTTAGAAGTATATGGAATTGAATATCCAGAAGAATCACGCATCTCCCATTCATTCACACTCTCGTTTACTTTTTCATAAACATATTCTAAACCCCAACGCAAATCATTATTTTTATTAAATGAATAAACCCCATCATGAGAGACCTTAGCCACCACACTAGACATTGTATTTCTGGCATGTTCATAATAGTTTCCCACCCCAGTTTGTTGAGAGTCAGTTCCGTCCATAGAAGACACCTTATTTAACCAATACTCACCTTCTATGTCATAATTTACCCTCTCATCTGTATAAAAAGAAGACACTGTAAGACCTAGGTTCAACTTATCATTAACCTGATATTTGGCAGATAAAGCTCCAAAAAAAGTCCTAAACACATCTTTCTCTTGACCATCAAAATAGACGGTAAAATTCTGTATATCATTTAAAGAGCCAAAAGTTGTGGAACGAGTCTCTGGTATAAAATTATAAGTATTCTGAGATATATTGCCTAAAAAAGAAAGTTCCACCTTTTCATGTGGTTTATAGGTAATATAGGTTTGATAATCGAAGAAATTTGGATTATACTCTGCTTGAGTTTGAAGGGTTCCCAATATAAAAGATGAGTTTTTATATCTGAAACCATGTAATTGGGAATATTTCTCATTAGAACTACCCACATACGCAGTTGCTCCAGTAAAACTTGCAGACACACCTGCTTCAAATCTATATGGCTTTCTATACTCTATATTTAGTACAGAAGATAATTTATCACCATAAAGAGCATCAAAACCACCCGCAGAAAAATCTACCATGCCAGTCATATCAGGATTGACAAAACTTAATCCTTCCTGCTCTCCACTCCTTATTAAATATGGTCTATAAACTTCAATCCCATTAACATAAACACTATTCTCGTCATAACTACCACCACGAACAGAATATTGAGAAGAAAGTTCATTATTGGAACTTACACCCTGAAAAGTTTTTAACAAAGACTCTATTCCACCACCAGAAGCCTGTGGCAATACAGATAAATTGGTTAAATCTACAGTTTGAGCAGTGGTATATTGAAGTTTTTCACCATGAACCAATATGTCACTCAGCCCCTGTGTTTCTTCTTTAAGAACCACATTCACAAATCTCTGAGGAGTATTATAAAATTTAATAAAAAGTTTTTCTTTTAAATAGCCTATGTGACTAAAAAACAATGTTATAGTATCTTGTTTTGTGGTCAAATAAAACTTTCCTATAGAGTCTGAAACAGTAAAAGTCTTATTGTCTGCAGTATATATATCCACATACGGCATAAGTTCCCCTAATTCTGTGCGAACATATCCCGTAATAGTTTTATCCTTATTATTAGCAGAAATAATAGGAAAATAACTAAAAATTAATAATATAATAAGTAACTTCTTCAATATATTTAAAAACGGAAAAACTAACTTAATATTTTAAATTTCACAAACTTTAATATCATCAGTTTTATTCCTTGGTTCTTAAAGTTCACTTTCATTTGACGTCCAGAAGGAGCATCAATTAATTCTAAAACCTCTCCAACACCAAAATGACTATGTTCTATCATATCACCCACTTTTACCTTAGTTGCATCTGACGAAGCCATTGCTCCCAATCCAATACTAGGTTTTACCAATTTATGTAAACTAGGGTTAGGATTTGAATAAGTAGGTTTATTATAAGAAGAGGTACTAATATGTGTAGGTCTATTTCTTTCTATAAATGAATTACCCATTTCTAGATAATTATCATCTATTTCTGAAATAAATCTACTTCTTTGTGGATATATATCTTTACCAAACCTTGTTCGTTTATTGGTATATAAAATAAAACAACGTTTAGCAGCACGAGTTATAGCCACATACATAAGTCTTCTTTCTTCCTCTATCTCATCATCTGCCACACATCTAGGAGAAGGAAAAAGTTCTTCTTCTGCACCAACTATAAATACATAATCAAATTCCAAACCTTTTGAAGCATGAACTGTCATAATTGAAACTTTTTCTGTATTTACGTCTTCTTCTTTGTCTGCATCTGTTTGTAATGCTGCATCAGAAAGGAAACTAGAAAGAGTTGGTATCTCATCATTTTTTCCCTTTTCCTCTACATAATCAGTAATATTTTTTATTAATCCATCAATATTATCCAATGCATCATCATTGTCTTGGTTATCAGCTGAATAATATTGCATTAAACCACTAAAATCCAATATCCGCTTAGTCAAATCAATAAGACTGAGCTCAGACATTCCTGCCCTTAACTTTCTTATGCCCTCTGTAAATGCTATTAAACGTTTCCCAGCCGCTGCTTTTATTTCTGTTCCCTCCAAATCATCAGTAGCCTCCAACAATGACACTCCTCTTTCTAGTGCTGCATTACGCAATCTTTCTAATGTTGTATCACCAATTCCTTTGCTTGGAGTTTTTATGGCACGTAGATAAGATTCATCATCTTTTGGATTTACCACCAAACGTAAATATGCCAACATATCTTTTACAGATTTACGTTGATAAAAAGAAAGCGAACCATAAATGGCATACGGAATTCTGGACTCTCTTAATTTTTTTTCAAAGACTCTAGACTGAGAGTTTGTTCTATAGAGCACAGCAAAGTTGTTATAAGACACATTTTCATCTCTATTGATTCTATTAATCTGCCTTACCACAACATCTGCTTCTTCTGATTCATTTTCAGGATTATATACTTTTATTAGATGACCATCTCCATTGTCAGAATAAAGGGTTTTAGGTATTCTATGACTATTCCTTTTTATTAAAGAGTTTGCTGCTTTAACAATATTTTCTGTAGAACGATAATTTTTTTCTAGTTTAAATAACTTAGCCTCAGGATAATTACTCTGAAACTGCAAGATATTATTTATATCTGCACCTCTAAAGGAATAAATACTTTGAGAGTCATCACCTACCACACAAACCCTGTGATGTTTATCGGCTAAAAGTTTAATTATCTTATACTGTGCTAAATTAGTATCTTGATACTCATCTATAAGAATAAATTGGAATCTTTCTTGATATTTTTCCAACACCTCTGGGTGCTGCACAAAGAGCTTATAAATAAGCAAAAGCATATCATCAAAGTCTATAGCATTGGCTATTTTGCATCTTTCCACATATTCTCTGAAAATATCTTTTACTTTGGGAATTCTGTGTAAAACATCGTACGTTACACCCTCTTTATCTCCATAATTATCGGGGGTAATTAATCTGTTTTTTGCAGCAGAAATTCTACCAGAGACAACATTGGTAGTATATAATTTCTCGTCAAGACCCATTTGTTTGACGATACTTTTTATCAAACTCTTGGAGTCTGTGGTATCATAAACGGTGAAATCGCGAGTTAAGCCTATATATTCATGTTCATCTCTTAGGATACGAGAAAACTGAGAGTGAAATGTTCCCATCGCCACATATCTAGCCATACGAGGATCTACCATTTCTGTGATACGTGACTTCATTTCCTTAGCAGCTTTATTAGTAAATGTAAGAACAAGAATAGAATTTGGGGCATAACCTTCACGAATCAGTTGTGCCACTTTATATGTTAGAACACGTGTTTTTCCAGAACCCGCCCCTGCTATAACTAAGGAAGGTCCAGAATTATACATTACTGCATTATACTGACTTTCGTTTAAGGTATTCATCTTTTATTTTTTGACAAAAAAGGAGCTGACTTCATTTCTAGTCAGCCCCTCTATATTTCTATAAGTTTCTGAATTAATAGAAATTGATACGATTATCTTCTACTTCTGATTGATTTTTTAAAGATTCAAAAATCATCATTTGATAAGGAATACGAGAAGATAAGTTTTTAATTTCATGTTCTATATCTATTTCACCTGCTGCAGGAGCATCGTTTAGTTTAAGAACATAAACACCTGCATTACCAGCAACAAACTTAATATCATTATCAGTTATTAAACTAGGAATAGCACCTGCAACTTTTGGTTCTCTACCTATTCCTGGTATAAATGCACTATTCATAGAAGCATTATCAGCATTTTTAACTTCTCCTAAATCTGAAATATATTTAGAATCTGCCAATTTAGATTTAGCATCAGCTATTATCTTATCTGCTTTTTTAGCATTCATAACTGCTGTTTTTACATAAGATTTAACAGACTCTAAAGATTTATCACCTTTAGGAGTAATTTCTGATAACATTGCTACAACAAATCTATCACCACATTCAAAAACTTGATTTGCAACATCACCTTCCTCATTTTGGAATGCCCAACGAACTATCTGACGAGAATCTTTAAGATCTGATACTACATTATCTGTATTTTTAATATCTATAGTACGTAAGAATAAACCTTCTTCTGCTTTTGCACTATCAACAAATGCTTTTGAATCAGAATTTTTAGCAATATATTGACTAGCATTATTATAGATAATTCCGTATGTTTGTGAGCTAGCTTCTACCTTACGAGAGATTACACAGATTTTTACTTTAGCCACAGGTTTTGTTGCTTCTGTAATCTCTACTATTTGAACCATTCCTGAGAATGGGAAAGAGAATACTTTATTTACTTTACCTTTGAAGCAAGCTTTGCTAAATTCTACATCAAAATCACCTTCTGACATCCAACCTAGTTCACCACCATTTTGTGAAGTTCCTGCCAAAGAATTATTTTTAGCAAGTTCTGCAAAGTTTGCACCAGATTTCAAGGCAGCCATAATGCTATCAGCTTTAGCTTGATCTGCTACCAATATATGACGAACTTTAATAGAGTCTGGAGAGACAATACCTGTTTCTACAATACGAGCCATTTGATATGTATCACCAACCAATCTAGGTGCATAGAAGTCACCTGCTTTGCCAGAGAAAGCAAAATCACGTAAACTAGCATCTACTTTATTACGGCTTAATGCGATGTCATTATATGGTTGGTCAGAATTTTGGTTGCAAATAGCAACATAATCTTTTGAAGTAGAGAATTCTTCTTCAAGACCTTCTATCCATGTTTTGATATTACTATAATCATCTGCAGATGGAACTATAGGGAAAGTAATATAGTTTAGTTTACGAGTTTCTTCTGCGTTGTTATATATGTTAATATTTTCTTGATAGTATGCTTTAATTTCGCTGTCAGAAACAGAAATTAAAGAATCTGCCATTGTATAATATGGAATAGAAACGTAACTGATATTAGCCACTTTTTTAGCCTCAAATACGGCAGTTGCATCTACATTGCTATAATTAAATGAAGAAGAAACTAAAGTATTGTATTTATCTTCTAGCATTTGAAGTTTTACATTACGTTTAATAAATGACCAATATTTTGCCAAATCACCATTAGGTTCTTGGTCTATTGCAGATAATAAGTCATAAAGAATATCTTTGTCATAACCATTTTTCTCTGCATTGTAGAACATACGAAGTTGAGACATCATAGGGTGAGGAACATCACCTGTCAATTGTCTTGTAATTTCTTCATCTGTTACTACGATACCCAATTCTGCACATTGAGCACCTATAATTTGCTCATGCAAATAGGTATTCCATACTGAATTTTGCACTTGACGTGTAGTATTTTCATCTAAACTACTTTGACCCATTTCCATTTTATAAAATGTAGTCATTTCATCTAGTCGTGCTTCATATTCTTGAATACTAACATCTTCTCCATCTACAGTTGCTACTGTAGTACGGCTATCGCCAAATACTGTTTGGAAATCGATTCCCCCTAAAATAAATGCTAATAAAGAGCCGCCTATCACAATACTTAAAAGTACGCCCCTTTTTCTAATGTTTTCTAATGTAGCCATTTGCTATGTACTGTTTTAAAATTTAGATTGCGAAGATAAGAATTTTTTATATAATAAACTACTTTTTTTTAATTCTTTTACCACTACTAGATAATATTCCTTTTTATTCTGTTTCTTCGTCTTCGTCTAGAGGAATTATACCTTGTGGTTTTAGTACTCTATACTTTGTTAATCGCTGATTGGATTCCATTCCTATTCCAGTGATTATCTTATCTTCTTGAGTTATTTTTACAAATTTATCTGTAAATATCCTGTCTTCTTTCTGATGAACATATAAAACCTCAGACTCAAACTTCTCTCCTTCAACATTTACTGCATATACAGAATCTGAAAGAATCCACTGTTCCAATTCTGTGTAATAAATAGCCTTTTTGGCATCAACCTCTGAATGAATTTCTAGATTCTCATCAAATTGTTCTAAATGTAATCCTTGTGGAAACTCCCAAGTAGGTTTAGCTTTTTTATCAAAAACTAACCATTCTTGTGTTGCTACCCTAAAACGAGTTATCCCAGAGTCTGAAACTAAAGTGGTTACATTATATGTTTTCATAACCGCAGCAGAATCTCTCTCCATTCCCAATGTAGCAGTATTTTCCACAGAAGGAGAACAAGAATGTAAAACAAGTATAACGATTGCCTGCAAGGCAACCGTTATACCAAATCTTATATTTTTATATAATGTTCTCAATTTATTAGTCGCGACAACGCACGGTCTCGTTAATTATACCACCCACAGTAAATTCTGCTCCTGGTGCTAATTCTGGTTTAAAGAACACTTCTTCTTTTGAAGGATAGAATTTACGATAAGAGTTAATTAATGTATTAGCTTTTTCTGCTAATTCTGGTTCTATAGATTTAGCAGTTTGCAATCTATCCACTGCTGCCCAATATTTTGTTTTATTTAAAATAGGATCTTCTGGATATGGATCTACAGTTGCATAAATAGTTGCTAACAACAAATGTGGTTCTCCTTGACGAGAGTCAAATGATATAGCTTGTACAGCAGCAGATTTAGCTTCTGAATAACGTTTGCTAATATATAGAGCATTAGCTTTTTCTATAGCGTATGTATATTTCAAAGTATCTACTTGTTCTAGTGCTAGAGCTTCATTATAATATTTAATAGCTGTGCTATATTCTTCTTTTTTCATAGCTTGACGAGCACAACCAACTGCAGTTTTAGCTACTGGGTTAAGTGCATGTGCATAACTAGATGCTGTGAAATAAACTTCAGATTCTTTACAATCGGCATAATCAAAAATGCTTATGATTTTTTCCAATTCAGCGTCATTAAGTTTGTTTTCTTCTACTTTGGCTGCAAATACACCTTCCAATGTAGAACAATCAGCAGCACCAGAATTAACAAAAATAGCATTTAAGTTATTTCTTGTAATCATATAAGCTTCCTTATATTTATCAGCTCTAGCAATACGTTGATCAACTATAGTGCCTAATGCCAAATAGTCATTAATGAAACTTTCGCTATATTTAGCTTTATCTGATTGATAACGATGTTCTAATAATTCAAAGTATTTTTGGATAACATCATTATCTGCATCTGCACCACGTTTTGTAACAGACATTTCTAACCATGGTAATACTTTATCTAAATAATTAGTTTCATTAGTAAATTTTATATAATCCATAGCTTGACGACCACGGATATATGCTTCTGGATATTTTTTATTATTTCCAAAGTATTGAACACGTTGGTCATAGCACTTCATTAATTCTTCAAATAAAGCTTGTTTTTTTGCAGGATCGGTTTCTCCTGATATTTTATAAGAAATTAAGAATGCACCTTGGCTATACAGAGTAGTACCAGCTGCTTTTGGGCATTCTTCAAATACCACTTTCCAACTGTCATAAGCCAAATTGTAGTCTTTTACCTTATAGTAATTAGTATATAGACTTAGATTCTCTAAACAACGGATAGAGTCTTCGCCAGTACCAAACTTACTTCCATCTTCTACACCCTTAACTGCAAAAGAAGGTAGCGCTACCATTGTAGCAACTGCTAATAATAAAGTTTTAATTTTCATAATATTTATAATTAAGTTATTAATTTTCTATTGCTTAGACTGATTATTTAAACTTACGTTTAACGAACCAACGTTCATTAAGTGAAACTCCTATACCTATTTTGCCATATTGTTCCACTAATCCTAAACCTTTCAAACTACCTTGTTGTCCGTATTCTAAATGTAAATTTAAGGTCGTTTTAGTAGCATAAAATGGGAAACCTATACCCAATGTAATAGCCCACCTATTATAATCTGAACCATTTACTTGTGCATAAGAATTAGCGTAATTAGCACCTAACCTAAAACGCATTAACTCAACGTAATTTTTAGAATCTGGATTATGTATATACTCAGCACCTAACGCATACACAAATCTATCAGAAAATACATTCTCTTTTGAATAATATTTGGTTTTGGATAGTTCCATCCAAGTCACATCTGCACCTATAAGTAATCTTTTATTCCATGAATATGAGATACCTGCACCTACAGTTTGTGGATAATCAAACTCGTATGCTGTTCCATCAAAATCTGTGATATTGGTAGTAGATTTTATTTCTGTCGTGTTTTGCATAGGTAATTTCATGGTATAAGTACCACCTATTACCAATTCATCATCTTTTCCTATAGGTTGATGATATTGAATACCAAAATCACACTGCCAAGCATTTACGAAAATAGCATCTTCATACATTGTCTTTTTTAATAAGTATGAATCAGGGAACTCCACCTCTCTATAATGAAAAATATTTCCAAAAAGATATTTACCATTAACACCGATTGCCACTCTATCACATATATCAAATGAAAGTCCCAAATAAACCTGCGTTATGCCACCTTTGCCATAAAAATATTGTGATACTTTTAATGAATCTCCATAGTCATAAGAAGGTTGTGTATCTGTAAATGAATATTTATAACCTACTATGGTCAGTGGATTTAATCCAAAACTGAGTGCAGCCCATTCTGCAAGTGGCATTTGAAATGATACATAATCTAAATTTCCTGCAAATTGGGTATTTCTTCCTACTTGAGTTTTGCAACCATCAATAACCCCAGAAACGCCTAAATCCATCATAAAAGTTAGACTATCTATAGAGGTATATGATGCTGGATTTGAAGGGTTTATACTCCTATTAGTTCTCATACCATAACCTACTCCACCCATAGAAAGAAGAGAACCAGAAACTGGATTCTGAAATTCTCCATAACCATATCTAGAAAAAGGAGATGCAGTTCCCGCAGCATACGCAACCGAAACTGAAAAAACTATACTTAAAACTATATATACTAGTCTCTTTATAAACATTTATTATATCTTAAAATTTCATTCAAACCCATAAGCAATAGATTTGAAACTACAAAGATGCTACTTTTTACTGTTTTTTCAAAGAAAAAAACGTCTCCGCCCGTTAAAAAAACTGAAAGATTAGGATTTTTTTTAGAAATTTCAGAAATATACCCCTCTATCTCAAATTCTATACCTCGTAAAACCCCTGCCATCATAGCAGAAGAAGTATCATCACCTAATAATTTATTTTCCTCTCTAGCTTCTAAAAGTGGCAGTTTATTTGTAAACTTATTCATTGCACGAAGTCTCATATTAACACCTGGTGCAATATTTCCTCCTTCATATTCATTATCAGAATTAACGAAGTCATAAGTTATAGCAGTTCCTAAATCTATCACCAAAAGTGGAGTATTTGGGCACAACTTATTTGCCCCCACGGCAGCCGCAATTCTATCTACCCCAAGAGTTTCTGGAGTGGAATAATTATTTTTTATAGGTAAACTAGTAGATGAATTTAACCTTATATAAAACGAGAAATTAGACTTTAAGTGATTTTCTATTCTTTCAGAAATATCAACTACAGAGCACAACAACGCACTATCTATTAAGTACTTACACTTAACCTCATTAATTGTCTCTTCATTGTATTCTTCCCAAGTAAAAATCTCTAAGATTTCATTACTTTCAGAAAAAACAGCTGCCTTAATCTTAGTATTTCCGAAGTCTAATACTAAATTCATTATTTTCTAATTTTTTCTTCCCAAAATACCCAAAACATAAATATGATGAAATAAAACACATATTTAGATAATTCATGAAATAATTCAAAATTATTTGGATATATTTCAAATAGTCCTATAATAGAAGAAATTCTTATAACATTAAGAACCCAAATTAATAAAAGACCTAATGGAATGAACCATAATTTATGCTTTTCACAGCCTGGATAAAATGCTATAATACAGAAGAATACAAACATTTGTTTAAGTCCAGAACAACTCCATACTATTTTTACCAAAGAAGATATTTCATTTAGATATACAGCATTTTTTAGCATCACAACATCCATATTAAATACATTATGAACCAACCAATAAACTTGTGATGATAGTAAATCTACTACATTATTAAAAATAAATGACAAGTCATAACTTCTCCATAAAAATATTTGTGGCAAGCCATGTAAATCTTTTCCTTCTATAAAACTAAATTTCCACAGAAAATGAGTTGTTAATAGAATAACAATAAAATATACAACCCCTTTAAGGTCTGAATATTTCTTTAGTAAGTTTTTAATTTTTTCCATGTATTAGATCACAACTTTAGAAAATGGCACTGAATCTATTGTATCAAAAATACCATCTTTATATTTAAACAATGCGGTTATTGCTATCATAGCAGCGTTGTCTGTGGTATAAGAAAATTTTGGCAAGAAAATTTCCCAACCATAACGCTTAGAATAATCTTGAAATGCACCTCTTAGTCCACTATTAGCAGAAACACCTCCTGCCACTGCCACCCTATTAATTTTATAATCATCAGCAGCTTTTTTCAGTTTCTTCATTAATACTTCTATCACAGTCTTTTGAATAGAAGCACATAAATCTGCTTTTCTTTCCTCTACAAAATTAGGATTATTTTTTAATTCATCACGAAGAAAATACATAAATGATGTTTTCAAGCCACTAAAACTATAATCATAGCCAGGAATTTGTGGTTTGGAGAAAGTAAACGCATCTGGATTACCTTCTTTTGCTAGTTTATCAACAAAAGGTCCTCCAGGATATGGACCTCCTAACAATTTGGCACATTTATCAAACGCCTCCCCTGCCGCATCATCTATAGTTTGACCCAAAATGGTCATTTTATTATATGCTTCCACTAGGATAATCTGAGAATTACCACCAGAAACCAACAAACATAAAAATGGAAATTCAGGAATATGACTTTCCTCTCCTTCTTCCTTAATAAAATGTGCCAAAACATGACCTTGCAAGTGATTTACTTCTATCATTGGCACATCTAATGCCAGTGAGAAACCTTTTGCGAAAGAAGTCCCCACCAACAACGAGCCTATAAGACCAGGTCCACGAGTGTATGCTATAGCAGAAATATCCTCTTTTGCGATACCTGCACGACGTATTGCCTCATGAATGGTAGGTATAATATTTTGTTGATGTGCTCTAGAAGCCAATTCTGGAACTACACCACCATACGCACTATGAACTGCTTGCGAAGATATTACATTAGAAAGCAGGTATCCATCACGAATTATAGCAGCAGAAGTATCATCACAAGAAGATTCTACCCCCAAAATAATAATCTCTTTATTTTTTACTACCTGCTCTTTCATAAGTGCTATTTTTTTTGTAATTTTGTATTTTTGTACAAAGTTATTAAAAAATCCATAACAGCCATTAAAATATTCCTTAAAATATTATTTTTCATCATAGTATTTATTTCTTGTTTGATATTGAGCATTCCATTAATCATTACAAACAAGAAGGTTCAAGAAGTACTTATAGAGGAAATAACCACAGAGATTTCTAAAAAATCAGAAGGTGAAATCACTGTGGGTGGGATTGATTTTTCATTTTTCTCTGGTCTTATACTAGAAGATGTTACTTTAAAGGACCCATACGGAAATTTAGTTGCAGATATAAACAAATTTCATTTAGATGTAAAATGGAGAAAACTATTCCGTAAAAAACTCATTATCAATAATATAATTTTAGATAATCCCACATTTCATTTAATTACTAACGACAAAGGCGAAACTAACCTTCAATTCTTTATTGATATTTTCCCTAAACCAGAAAAAAAAATAGAAATTCCTGATATTCTATTGGAATTAGGCACGTTACAAATTATAAACGGAGATTTCCAGTTTGATAATACAGACAGACCCTACTCCAAAAAATCTGGTTTTGACCCTGCACATTTTAGACTTAAGGAATTAAATACCGACATAAGTATAGACTACGCTTCCAAAGATAGTTTGTATGCTCACCTCAATGAACTTTCTGTTACAGAAAGAAATGGTTTAAAACTAGACAATCTTAGTTTTACATTCGGTGTAGGTAAAAAACAAATGTATATTAATCCATTAAAGATAAAATTACCTAGTTCCACTGTTTTGGTTGATGAATTATCATTGAAATACGATAGTTTATCTCAAGTCTTTGGTGCAGAAACACTTAAAAAAAATGTTAGAATAACATTTAGCCTAAAAAATGCTAAAGTTTATGGCAAAGACCTCAAAAGTCTTGTTCCTGAATTAGAAAATCTAAACAAACCATTTATTGCCAACGGCAGAGTTAGTTATTATAACAACAATTTGGACTTACATGGATTTCAAGCAACATATGGTGATAATATGTTAATGAAACTTAGCACCACAGTGAGGGGAATAGACAAAATAGAGGATACTTACATATTTGCTAATATTCAACAGATAAGCACCAAAGTCCAAGATCTAGAAGATTTAATTTCTGATATTAAAAAACAACCATACGTACTTCCACAAGAAGTAAAAAAACTAGGCCAATTTAAGTTTACAGGAAATATAGTTGGTTTCTTTTCTGATATTGTGGCATTCGGTACTCTTAACACCGATGCTGGTAAGATTCACACAGACTTAAAAATAAACTATAACACTAAAACCACCGATTGGAAATTTGACGGAAAAATAGGTACCGAAGACGTACATTTAGGTAAGATTCTTAATAAATACTCAGATTTTAATGACATTCACTTAGATGTAGCATTTAATGGGGAGAAAAAAGCAAACAAGCCTCTATCTGGACACGTCAATGGTATAATTTCATCTTTTGATTATAAACAATATGAATTTGACAATATTATAATCAATGGTAAATTCAGCGAGAAAAATGTTAATGCAGAAGTAAAATATAAGGACCCAGAAAATGGTTACATTGACATTATAGCCAATTTAGACATAGATGAAAATAATGCATATAACATTTCATTAGATGGAAAAATAGATACTGTCTGCCTAGCAGCAATGAAAATAATAGATGTATTCCCTACATTTAAATTCTCCACTATTATACAAAGTAAACTCAAATTAACCACATTAAACGACATAGAAGGGTATGTAGCTATAGATTCTATCAATCTATATAATGACAATATCCAAATGTCACCTAATGGTATAATTTTAGTGGCAGAAAATACAGAAGACGGAAAACATATTTGGCTAGAATCAGACTTGGCAAAACTAGACCTAAATGGGCAAATAGATTTTTATACATTGGCTAATAACATTAAATATCTAGTATGTAAGGAATTAACTAACATTCCTAAATTAGCCACTGTTAAGAAAGAAGGGAATAATAACTTTAGACTAGAAGCAGATATTGCTCCACTGAGTGACTATAGTTATTTCTTCGCAAAAAAAATGAGTATTGATGACACAACACATGTTAGTGCATTTTTTAATGATAGTTTAGATTTAATAGAGTTAAATGCCTTCTCTAATCATATCGACTTAGGGAAAGTGAATATTGATAGTTTAAATATTCACTTACACAATTTTACCGAAAAATTAGATTTAAATGTAGGTGCATACTACCAAAGTCGTATAGATACTACAGAGATAAAGATAAACACCAACTTACTTGACAATAAAGTAAACCTTAATTTATGGTTTGAAAATAGTGTAGAAAAACTATTTGCTGGTGAAATAAAAACTAGATTTGAATTTAATGAGATAAAAAACAACAAAGACATAGACCTTAGTTGTTATTTCTTACCTAGTAATTTGATTTTAGCAGATTCCACATGGAATGTAGAAGAAGGTAGAATACACTACAACGAAGAAGTTCTTAGGGTAGATAGTGTTGGATTTAATGGACCTAATCAACACTTAAGAGTACATGGTGTTTCTAGCAAACAAAAACATACAGACCTCATTCATGTTTCACTCAAGGAAATTGACTTGAAATATTTAAGCGAAGTTCTATATATGCCTGATATTAAATTATTAGGTATAGTAAGTGGTGATGTACTAGCAGGAGACGTATTAAATAAACCTATACTTAGAGCAAATGTTTCTTGTAGGCAATTTGGATTGAATGATTTTCCTTTGGGTGATGTCATAGAGGCTACAGCCAAGTACAATCATGAAAAGGAACAAATAGATTTGCACGGTTTGGTCGAAAATGCCACAAAAGATACATCAGAGGTAAATGGTTATGTCTCTATTGTAAAAAATGAAATGTTACTTGATATAGACATCAATAAACTACAACTTGGATTTATTAAGCCATATTTGAGTTCGTTTGCAAATGATTTAAGAGCCACTGTGAGTGGAAAACTATATGTTGGAGGACCATTTGATGCTATAGAAATTTGGGGCGATGCCTATGCCAAAGATGCTATGTTGTCCATTGACTTCTTAAAGTCTGAATTCTATTTTGAGGATTCTGTAAAAATTTTGAAAAACGCTTTTATTCTAAAAGATATAGAGTTAAAAGATAGGTATGGAAATACTGGATTAGTTAATGGTACAGTTTCGCATCACTTATTTAGAGATTTTGAATATAAGATTAATATTGATGTTAACAATATCCTAGCATTTAACACCACAGAAGTGGATAGTCCAGACTTTTATGGAAGATTATTTGCCACTGGTAGTGCTAGTATTGTAGGAGATATGAACTCCGTAAATATTGATGTTATAGCAAAACCTGAGAAAAATAGTTATTTCGCTATACCTATTGACAGTTATTCCTCTGCTACTGATAATCAGTTCATTACCTATGTTTCTCCTAAAGAAAGCATTTCGGCTCGTGAAGAGAGAAAGAAACAAAGAAGAAAGAGAGTATCAGAAAGTGTGACATCTAAACTTAATGTAAAACTAAATGTAGAGGCAACACCAGATTTGGAGGCTCAAATCATTATGGATAGTCACACTAGTGATGATGTGATTAAAGCTAGAGGTAATGGTAACCTACAAATAGAGATAGACAATAACATAAATGTAAAAATTTATGGTAATTATGAAATTACAGAAGGAGAATATAATTTCTCATTCCAAGGAGCACTACGTAAAAAATTTGAAGTAGATAATGAAAGTAGTATATCCTTTGACGGGGACCCTATGACCAACTGTAATATGAACATCAATGCCAAATACCAGACAACAGCTTCATTGTCAGACCTTTTGGAAAGTAGCGTTACTTCATATTTAAATAGTAATATAGTAAAAGTGGATTGTATAGCCAATATAACAGGTCCTCTATTACAACCTATTATCAAATTTGATATTAAATTACCTACTGCAGAAGAAGAAGTTCAACGACTTGTCAAGGCTGCTATTAATACAGATGATATGATGAGCCAACAGATGGTCTCACTTCTACTTCTAGGAAGATTTTATAATCCATCGGTTACACAAACCAGTACTAGTAGTTATTCTACACAGTTGGCTACATCATTTGCCACTGCTACCATTTCTAGCCAATTGAACTATTGGTTGAGCCAAATTAGTAACAATGTGAATTTGGGACTTAACTATATAGACAATTCTGATACAGATTTGGATAATAGGCAGTTTGCTGTTAATATTTCTACAAACTTCTTGGACAATAGGCTTATCTTAAATGGTAATGTGGGATATAGAACCCAATATGGCAACGAAGACTTTATAGGGGACTTTGAGCTAGAATATAAATTAATAAAGTCTGGTCGTTTGCGTCTTAAAGCATATAACAAAACTAATGACAGACTTTATTCCACTGCTCTTTATACTCAAGGATTGGGTATTATGTATCGTGAAGACTTCGATACATGGGAAAATCTAGGCAAATACTACAAAGAAGTATTCCGTAAAAAGACTCCTGAAGAAAAAGCATTAGAAAAGAAAGAAAAAGAAGAAGAAAAGATTAGAAGAGCTAAAGAACGTGAAAATAAAAGAATCCTTAAAGAAGACAGAAAACGTAGGCACAAAGAATACGTAGCAAAACAAAAGGAAGAGAAAGCACGAGTAAAAGCAGAAAAGAAACGATTAAAAGAAGAAAAGAAAAAACAAAAGAATAATTTATGACATTTAAAGATTTAGGACTTAAAGATAGTATTCTAGAGAGCATAAGTAAATTGGGATTTGAGACACCCTCTCCTATTCAAGAACAAGTTATACCTTATTTATTAAATAACGAATCTGATATTGTTGGGCTTGCCCAAACTGGTACAGGTAAAACTGCTGCATTTGGTCTTCCTTTAATACACCTAGCAGAACCAACTGAAAAATATATTCAGAGTTTAGTTCTTGCTCCAACTCGTGAACTTTGCGTTCAGATAGCAACAGAACTTAAACGTTACAGTAGTATGCTCAAAGACATACGCATAGTAGCGGTTTATGGTGGAGAAGATATAAGAAAACAACTTAAAGAATTAGACCATACCCCACATATTCTAGTCGCAACCCCAGGTAGATTAATAGACTTAAAAGAAAGAGGCAAAGTAAATCTATCACAAATCAAACATTTGGTCTTAGACGAGGCAGATGAAATGCTTAATATGGGATTCTTAGATGATATCACCAACATTCTTTCATCTACACCAGAAGACAGACGCACCCTACTCTTCTCTGCTACCATGCCAAAAGAGATAGCGAATATAGCAAAACGCTATATGAAAAGCCCAATAGAAATTTCAGTTGGTCAAAGAGGTGAAGCTGCCAAAAATGTAGAGCATTATTATGTTTTGACCAAAAATACTCATAGATACGAAGTACTAAAACGCATATTAGACTATAACCCAGACATTTATGGTATTGTATTCTGTAGAACTCGTCAAGAAACCAAAGATGTGGCAGAAAAACTTATGATAGATGGTTATAATGCAGATGCACTTCACGGAGACTTATCTCAGGCCCAACGTGATGCTGTAATGAATAAATTCAGAATCAAGCACCTACAAATATTGGTTGCTACAGATGTGGCAGCACGTGGACTCGATGTAAATGACCTTAGCCATGTGGTACACTTTGTTTTACCAGATGATAAAGAAACTTATACTCACCGCAGTGGCAGAACTGGACGCATCAATAAATCTGGAGTCTCTATTGCGATAGTTACCCCTAGGGAAAAAATGTCTATTAAATCTATAGAAAAAGAGATTAAAAGAACTTTCTCTCAAATGGAAATTCCATCTGGCATGGCTGTTTGCCAAAGGCAATTGATGTATATGGTAGAAAAAATGCAAACAGTAGAGAAGAATGAAAAATTACATAAATTCTTACCTGATGTGTATGAGCAATTAAAGGAAATGGACAAAGAAGAAGTCATTTCACGTTTCATATCACTTGCATTTAATCCTATCCTAGAATATTATCAGAATGCTCCAGACCTTAATGTCTTGGTTCGTAAAGAAATAAAAGAAAACAGACGTGAGGCAAAAAAACTAGAAGAAGAGAAACTTTCTCGCAGAGAGATGCGCAAAGGTAATAGAAAAGGAATGATTAGACTCAAAATAAATCGTGGTAAAAAAGATAAAATGGACCCACGACGCTTTTTAGGTATGATTAATGAAATTCTTAACGATAGAAGTATCGAAATAGGAAATATAGATATAACATCTAAATTTACATTCTTCGACTTCCCTAAAGTGCATGCCGACAAACTTATGAAGGTATTCAACTCTCACCCAAGAGCAAGAGGAATACAACTGAATCCAGTGAAATAATTCATTTATTATATTATTGTGTTACTTAAAAATATCGAGTAGAGCTCTTCACGGGATTTTATTTATTATTTACTACAAAAGCTAAACTCACTTCGTTCAGACAACGCTTTTGCTTAACGTAAATAATTACATAAAATCTTTTTCCGCTCATCGCAATATCGAATTTTTAAGCAACACAAACATAAAACAAAAAATCTGACGTTTTTACAAACGCCAGATTTTTTTATGCACTTAAATAAGAGTTTTTATTAAGCTTGCTCCAACATAAGAGTTTTTGTAGGTTGATCACAAACTTCAGATGGACCGAAGTATTGGATAGGACCTGGATAAACGTATGCTGTTTCTTTTGCCCATGTAGCACGGTTCTTAGCTAGTTCTTTGAAAGGAGCACCTTCTAGTTCTACTAGAGCTTTGCGAATAACTGGTTTCATTTCGCCGTGACGACGTTCCATATTCATCATCATTGTTACAGGAACACCACCAGCAATCCATTCTTCTGCAGGAGCAGTAGTATTGCGGATTAATGACATATAACCTGTTTTACCAGCAGCAATAAGTTGAGCAGCATTGAAACCTAAAGAATAGCAATAGTCTGCATCAAAGTTTGATGGAGCTGCACAACGACCTTCATAACCGAAGAAGTGACCTAGACCAGAGAATTTACCAACAAACTTACCTTCTGCTTTCATAGCAGCTAAGCGAGTTTTAACCATCTCGATAAGAAGTTTTTCTGTTTCGATTAGAGAAACTTGTACGTTACCATGAGGGTCACGGTCTAGAGTTAATTGTTTAGCGATAGCTTCTGGAAGAGATGCATAAACAGCAGCAGATGTAGGAGTTAAACCTTGAAGTGCTTTTTGTACATCTGATTCGTGAGCAAGTAGGTCATTTAGTTCTGCAATAAGAACTTTCATTTCTGGAATGAACTCTATTAAACCTTCTGGGATAAGGATAACACCGAAGTTATTGCCTTCTGCAGCACGTGCAGCAACTGCATTTGCAATATCATCAACGATTTGACCAAGAGTCATTTTTTTAGCTTCAACTTCTTCTGAAACAATGCAGATATTTGGTTGAGTTTGAAGAGCACATTCTAGAGCGATGTGAGATGCAGAACGTCCCATCAATTTAATGAAGTGCCAGTATTTTTTTGCAGAGTTAGCGTCACGCATAATGTTACCGATAACTTCTGAATATACTTTACATGCTGTATCGAAACCAAAAGAAGTTTCAATCATATTGTTTTTAAGGTCACCGTCGATAGTTTTAGGACAACCGATTACTTGGATACCTGTATTTTTTTGTAGGTAATATTCTGCAAGAACACAAGCATTAGTATTTGAGTCGTCACCACCAATGATGATTAACGCTTTGATACCTAGTTCGTTGCAAATTTCAATGCCTTTGTCGAATTGTGCAGTTTCTTCTAGTTTTGTACGACCAGAACCGATGATATCAAAACCACCTGTGTTACGATACTCATCAACGATTTCTGCAGTTAATTCCATGTATTTGTGGTCGATTAAACCGCTAGGACCACCTAAGAAACCATAAAGTTTGCAGTCTTTGTTTAAAGATTTAAGACCGTCGAAAATACCAGAAATCACATTATGACCACCAGGAGCCTGACCACCAGACAAGATAACACCTACGTTGATAGCAGGAAGTTCTTTTGCTTCTTCTGCAACTTCAAATGTTACTACTGGCATTCCATAAGTGTTAGGGAATAAGTTTTTGATAGCTTCTTGGTCTGCTACAGATTGAGTAGCTTCACCTTCTTTAAGAGCGATAGCACCTTTTAAAGCTTTAGGAAGCTTTGGTTGGTAAGCAGCTCTTGCTTTTTGTAATGCACTTTTTGTCATATAAATAAAATTAAAGATAAATTTTTCAATTATATTTCACTTGTGATATAAAACTCTATCTCACAAAGTGCAAAGATACAAATTTTATATGATATTTTTAATATATTAATTATAATAACTATCTTTGTAGCGTAAATTTTTAAAAACATAAAACTATGTCTAAACAATTAAAACTTTCAGACAACAAAATGATTTTAGGCGTATGTGCTGGTTTAGCTGAATACTTCGGCATTGACACTAAAATCATGAGATTAGCAACTGTAGTACTAGCACTTTGTGGTGGTATCGGTGTTATGGGTTACTTAATCATTGCATTAGTAATGTACATATTAAGTAAATAATGAACTTTAAACTCAAATCGGAATATAGCCCTACAGGAGATCAGCCAGAAGCCATAAAACAATTAGTCCAAGGACTAGAAAACGGAGTTTCTGACCAAACTCTTCTTGGGGTTACCGGTTCGGGTAAAACTTTTACAATCGCCAATGTAATAGAACAAATAAATAAACCCACATTAGTTCTTAGTCATAATAAAACATTAGCCGCACAACTTTATAGTGAATTTAAGCACTTTTTCCCTAATAACGCAGTAGAATACTTCGTTTCATATTATGATTATTATCAGCCAGAGGCTTATATTCCTTCCACCGACACTTATATAGAAAAAGATTTGGCAATAAATGAAGAAATAGACAGACTTCGTTTATCTGCTACAGCCGCTTTACTTTCTGGCAGAAAGGATATTATAGTGGTTTCTTCTGTATCATGCCTCTATGGTATAGGTAACCCAGAAGATTTTACCAAAAATATGATTCATGTAAAGGTGGGACAAAAAATAGTGCGTGATGTATTACTTAGAAACCTGGTTAGCGCTCAATACAGCAGAAACGACATAGAACTACAGCGTGCCACATTTAGAGTAAAAGGAGAAACTGTAGATGTCTGGCTATCTCACACAGATATAGTTGTAAGAATAGTTTTTTGGGACGATGAGATAGAAAGCATTGAACTGCTAGACGCAATAAGTTTCACTTTGATGGAAAGTATGGACGAATATTCCATATCTCCTGCCAATATTTTTGTTACAACACAAGAAAACGTAAATCGTGCCATAGGTGAAATTGAAATAGACCTAGGCAAACAAGTGGAATATTTAAACTCAATAGGAAAACCATACGAAGCAAAACGACTTTATGAACGCACCACATACGATGTGGAAATGATGCGTGAAATAGGTTATTGCTCAGGAATAGAAAATTATTCTAGATATTTTGACGGCAGAAAAGCAGGTACTCCCCCATTCTGCTTATTCGATTTTTTCCCAAAAGATTTTCTATTAGTAATTGACGAATCCCACGTGAGCATTCCTCAGATAAAAGCAATGTATGGTGGTGATGCTGCTAGAAAAAAGAATCTAGTGGAATATGGTTTTAGACTTCCTGCGGCAATGGACAATCGTCCACTTAAATTTGAAGAATTTGAATCTAAGCAAAATCAAACCATATATGTAAGTGCCACTCCTGCCGAATATGAATTAGAACGCTCAGAAGGCATTATTGTGGAACAATTAATTCGTCCGACAGGTCTTCTAGACCCAGAAATAGATGTACGCCCTTCAAAAAACCAAATAGATGACCTACTGGAAGAAATAGCCACTAGAGCAGAAATAGATGAACGTACCATAGTGACTACTTTGACCAAGAGAATGGCAGAAGAACTAGATGTTTATTTGAAGAGAAACGGAGTGAGAAGTACTTATATCCACTCAGATATAGACACACTAGAAAGAGTTCAGATATTAGAAGATTTAAGAAAAGGACTATATGATGTATTGATAGGTGTAAACCTACTTCGTGAGGGCATAGACCTTCCACAAGTTTCTTTGGTAGCAATTCTTGATGCTGACAAAGAAGGCTTTTTACGCTCACACAGAGCATTAACACAAACTGCTGGTCGTGCAGCTCGTCACATAAATGGTAAAGTTATTATGTACGCAGACACCATTACAGAAAGTATGAAACTTACCATAGATGAGACAAACAGAAGACGTAAAATACAGAATGAATATAATATAAAGAATAATATCACTCCTCAACCACTTAAACCCAAAGAACAATTCGTTTTAAGCAAAGAAACTGAGTTACCAGAAATCAATGTGGTTTCTGAACCCAAAGTTCAATACTCTAATAAGAAGAAACTATCAGAAACTGATATAGACAAAGTGATAGAAAATCTTAAAAAAGAGATGGCCACAGCTGCCAAAAGTATGGACTTTATCACCGCAGCTCAGCTTAGAGATGAAATAAAGAGACTCGAAGCTATTAAATCTGACTCCTAAACATAGAAACCACTATTGCAGTAGCAACAGACACATTTAGAGATTCTGATGTAGGCCTTTCTGGAGGATAACTTGGAATTAATAATTTCTTATTTGCCAATGCCATTACCTCTTGAGACACACCATTCCCCTCATTACCCATTACTATAACACCATTTTTTGTAAGTGAACACTTATTAATATTATCTCCATCTAGTGCTGTAACATAAATAGGAGCATCTACCCTATTAAGTTCTTGAACTAAATCTACATAATGCACACGCACTCTAGAAAGAGCCCCCATTGTGGCTTGCACCACTTTTGGATTATAAATATCTACAGTGTTTTTTGATGCAAAAATATTATTTATTCCAAACCAATCTGCTATCCTAATTATTGTTCCCATATTTCCTGCATCTTGAATACCATCCAAAGCCAAAGTTAGTTCTTCGGGATCAATAGCCACACCCTCATAAACAGGCATCTTAAATACAGCAAGTACATTTTGTGGAGTTTCTAAACGCGAAATCTTCTTTAACTCATCATAAGTCACCTCACAAGATTCATTAGCTTTCTTATTTCCTGAATAATCTGAGGTATAATAAAGATATTCTGTGGTGAAATATCCCATCATATCCTCTACAGTTTTGTGACCTTCTGCAATAAAAAGTCCCGTTTGTTGACGATATTTTTTTTGAGATAACTGATTAATTAATTTTATTTTTGCTTTGGATAACATAAGTCTTATTTATTTTTGCTTTACAAAGATAAATAATTATAGGTAAAGGTCAATAAAAAACCTCGACTCATTAAAGAATCGAGGTTTATATTCTTAGCAATTATATTTAAGCTTTTACTTGATCTACGATTGCTTTGAAAGCTGCAGGTTCGTTCATAGCTAAATCAGCTAATGCTTTACGGTTGATGTTGATACCTGCTTTATGGATAGCACCCATAAGTTTAGAGTATGACATACCTTCTAAGCGTGCAGCAGCGTTGATACGTTGAATCCACAATGCGCGGAAGTTACGTTTTTTGTTTTTACGGTCACGATAAGCATATTGCAGACCTTTTTCCCATGTATTTTTAGCAACTGTCCAAACGTTTTTACGAGCGCCGAAATAACCACGGGTTAATTTCAAAATTTTCTTTCTTCTTGCTCTAGAAGCAACATGATTTACTGATCTTGGCATTTTCTTTAATTTTTTTGATTGTTAGCGTCGCCTTAGGCGAACTTAAAGCTAAACATTCGGTTAATAACTCTTATTTAAGACCCAACAATGATTTTACACTTGACTCGTCTGCTGGAGAAACTAGACCAGAATAAGTCAAATTACGTTTTGCTTTTGTAGTCTTTTTAGTCAAAATGTGACGCTTAAATGCGTGCTTTCTCTTAATTTTTCCTGATCCGGTAAGGGTAAACCTTTTTTTGGCACCGGAATTAGTTTTCATTTTTGGCATTGTAAATAAATTATTAGGTAAATAAAATCATTATTTCTTTTTCTTAGGAGAAAGCATGATAATCATTCTTTTTCCTTCTAATAGTGGCATTTGATCCACTTTTCCATATTCTTCCAAGTCATTTGCAAAACGAAGAAGTAAAACTTCACCTTGTTCTTTAAATAAAATGGAACGTCCTTTGAAGAATACGTATGCTTTTAATTTAGCACCTTCTTCTAAGAAACTAATAGCGTGCTTTAGTTTAAAGTTATAATCGTGTTCGTCTGTTTGTGGACCGAAACGAATTTCTTTAACCACCACTTTAACGTTCTTAGCTTTTTGTTCTTTTTCCTTTTTCTTTAATTGATAAAGGAACTTAGAATAATCTATAACCTTACAAACAGGAGGGTTGGCAGAAGGTGAAATCTCAACTAAATCTAGTTCTAATTCATCTGCAATCTGCATTGCTTCTTTAAATTTGTAGATACCGGGCTCTACATTATCTCCAACTAGTCTCACCTCTTCTACACCATAGATATTATCATTGATACGATGTTGGTCTTCTTTTTGACGAGGCTTAACGTTGTTATTTCTCGGTACAAAAGTCTTTGCGATACGATACGTCCTCCAAACGTTTATTAATTAAGTTATAAAAAATCGGGTGCAAATATACTACTTTTTAATTAACTGAGCAAAAAATAGTTAATTATTTTTGTTCAAATTCTATAACTTGCCCTGTTGTTTTTATTTTTGCCTCAGATTTGTCTGTAAAATCAAAGTCATAATACACACCATCATTTTCCACCTTGTCTATAGTCTTATCAAAAAATTCTCTATCCAAGGTTTCATTAACAGGATTGCTATATATGAAACGAGGCATTTTATCCTTTTTGGCATTTACATCTATTTCTGACCATGCCCCTACCATATCAAATTCTATAGTAGTTTTAGTTTTAAAAATGACTTTATATTCTTCTACACCTTCGTCCCATTTTTTATAAACTGCTTTAATTTTGGCAGTTGGGAAATAATCTTTGATAAAAAGACTTGCTTTTTCTGGAAGCTGTTCTGCAGGAATCTTTATTCCATCTTCTTTTGCGAAGCATAATACAGAAAATATAGAGGCTAAAGCCAATAAAAATACTTTCTTCATATTCTTATTTATTTAAATATTTAGAAGTTTGTTCATAAACTTCATCATTAACTAATTTGGCAAATTCTTCCACAGACATTGCACCTAGGTCACCTGCACCTTGGCGACGAACAGATAGAGTTTTTGTTTCTTGTTCTTTTTCGCCTACAATTAGCATATAAGGAATACGTTTCAACTCGTTGTCACGAATCTTACGACCTATTTTCTCATTTCTATCATCTATAGTTACACGCACATCTGCCAATTCTAATGCACGAGCCACTTCATTTGCATAATCTGTATATTTTTCACTAATAGGAAGAACCACTACTTGATCTGGAGTTAACCACAATGGGAATTTACCACCTGTGTGTTCTATTAATACTGCTACGAAACGTTCCATAGAACCAAATGGAGCACGGTGAATCATAACAGGACGATGTTTTTGATTGTCATCACCTACATATTCTAGTTCAAAACGTTCTGGTAGATTGTAATCCACTTGAATAGTACCAAGTTGCCAACGGCGACCAATAGCATCTTTTACCATAAAGTCTAGTTTTGGACCATAGAACGCAGCTTCACCTAGTTCTACACGAGCATTAAGACCTTTTGCCTGACATGCTTCTATAATAGCACTTTCTGCTTTTTCCCAAACATCATCACTACCAATATACTTTGTTTTGTTTTCTGGATCACGAAGAGAAATTTGTGCTTCAAAGTTTTTGAAGTCTAGAGCATTGAAGATAATGAAGATAATATCCATTACTTTAAGGAATTCTTCTTTTAATTGATCTGGACGACAGAAAATATGAGCATCGTCTTGTGTAAAGCTACGTACACGTGTTAAACCGTGAAGTTCACCACTTTGTTCATAACGATATACAGTACCAAACTCTGCAAAACGAAGTGGAAGATCTTTGTATGAACGTGGTTTGAACTTATAAATCTCACAGTGGTGAGGACAGTTCATTGGTTTTAATAGATATTCTTCGCCTTCTTCTGGAGTATGGATTGGTTGGAATGAATCTTGACCATATTTAGCATAGTGTCCAGAAGTTACCCAAAGTTCTTTTTGACCAATATGTGGGGTCATAACTTGTTGGTAACCAAAGCGTTTTTGGATTTGCTTTAAGAAATCTTCTAGACGTAAACGCAATGCTGTTCCTTTTGGCAACCACAATGGAAGACCTTTGCCCACAGATTCACTGAAAGTAAATAATTCAAGCTCTTTACCTATTTTACGGTGGTCACGTTTTTTTGCTTCTTCCATCAACTCTAGATATTCATCAAGCATTTTCTTTTTTGGGAAAGAAATACCATAAAGACGAGTTAATTGTTTACGTGTTTGGTCTCCACGCCAATAAGCACCTGCTACTGCAGTAATTTTAAAGGCTTTGATCATACCAACATTAGTAATGTGTGGACCTTTACACAGGTCAACAAAATTACCTTGACGGTAAATAGTAATTTTACCATCTTCTAGGTCGTTGATAAGTTCCAATTTATAACTTTCGTTCTTGTCTGAGAACATCTTTAAAGCATCTGCTTTGGAAATATCTTCACGAATCACTTGTTCTTTACGTGCAACAATTTCCATAACTTTTGCTTCTATTGCAGCAAAGTCGCCTTCTTTAATAACAGCTGTACCTGGATCTACATCATAATAGAAGCCACTTTCTATTGCAGGACCAATACCAAATTGAATTCCTGGATAAAGTTCTTGAAGAGCTTCTGCCATAAGGTGTGCAGATGTATGCCAAAAAGCATGTTTACCTTCTGCATCGTCCCACTTATATAATTTAATGGTAGCATCTTCTGTTATAGGACGATTTATTTCTGTGACCTCGTCATTAACTTGAACTGCTATCACATCTTGAGCAAGTCTAGAACTAATGCTCTCTGCTATCTGAAATCCGTTTACTCCACTTTCATACTCACGAATAGAGCCATCAGGAAAAGTTATTTTTATCATATCTATAAATTTTAATTATTTTCTATTTACTTTACAATCTGCAAATTTACTAATTTAAAAATAAATTCTATTTTATTTTTTTATTTTTTTCTGCTCCAACGAGCAATATAAATTTATTCCACAATTATTACAGTCTGGTTTTATCGCTTTACAAACATATCTACCATGCAATAGCAACCAATGATGAGCATCTGCTAGTAATTCTGTCGGAATATTTTTCACTAATTTCTTTTCTACTGCCAAAGGTGTCGTTGCTGTACTAGGAACAAGACCTAACCTATGGGATACTCTAAAAACATGAGTATCTACAGGCATGGCAGGTTTATTAAATGCCACTGCCATTACCACATTTGCTGTTTTACGACCCACTCCAGGAAGCATTTGTAGTTTTTCTATATCATTTGGCACTTCACCAGAAAATTTTTCTACTAAAACTTGAGATAAACCTAAAAGATGTTTGGCCTTATTATTGGGATACGATATAGAAGAAATGTAGTGTAAAATTTCATCTACACTGGATTTAGACATTTGTTTGGCAGTAGGGAACGCCTTGAAAAGAGCAGGAGTGACTATATTTACTCTTTTGTCTGTGCATTGAGCAGATAAAACTACTGCTACTAATAGTTCAAAAGGAGTTGAATAATTTAGTTCTGATTTTGCAGATGGCATATTCTCTGAAAACCATTCTAATATTTTGTCATATTTCTCCTTTAAACGCATATTTTATGAATATTATGCCATTTCTCTACCATCACAAACATCTATTTCCTCTCCTCTTCTGTTTATAAATTTATACTCTAGAAGTGAAAATGATTGGTTTGGCAATATTCTTAATAAGAATCCATATTTTAGCCTTAACCTAAAAACAAGACTTGGAAAACCTTGTTTCATATACGCATATACGAATGGATGAACAAATAAAGTAAACTTACGATATTTTAACTGTTTACCCACCCAATCTATCTTATTTTTAAGTAAATCTATAAATAGAAGAGAATACCTAATAGACCCATGACCACCACATGTAGGGCATTTTTCTTTTGTATCTATTACTGTAGCAGGGCGAACTCTCTGACGAGTAATTTGCATTAGACCAAATTTGGAAAGTGGCAACACATTATGCTTGGTTGTATCATTACTCATAACCTCACACATTCGCTCATAAACTGCTTGTTTATGCTCTGCTGTACGCATATCTATAAGGTCTATAATAATAATACCACCCAGATCTCTCAATCTTACTTGACGAGCTACCTCTTCTACCGCAGCCATATTCACCTCAAAGGCATTATCTTCTTGGTCATTTTGATCTCTATTTCTTACCCCACTATTTACATCTATCACATGAAGTGCCTCTGTGTGTTCTATAACCAAATATGCACCTTTTTTGAATGGAACTATCTTTCCAAAAGATGATTTTATCTGTTTAGTTAAATTATAAACATCAAAAATGGGCAGAGTATCATCATAGAATTTTACAATAGATGCCTTTTCTGGTTCAATCTGAGATATATACGAATGTAAATCTTCATATACAGCCCTATCATTTACTACTATCTGGTCAAAATTTGAATTAAATCTATCTCTAAGTATGGCTTCTGCCCTACTCATTTCTTCATATACCAAATATGGAGTTTCTTTTTTTCCTTGAACTTTATCTAGAATAGTTTTCCAAACTTGTTCTAAGGATTTTAACTCAGACAATAATTCTTTGTCTGATTTCCCCTCTGCCACTGTTCTAATTATAGCACCACAACTGGGAACTTTAGCCCCCATGATTATCTTTCTTAATCTATTTCTTTCTGATTGTGCTTTAATTTTGGTAGAGACAGAAACTTTGTTGGAAAATGGAATGAAGACTAGATTCCTCCCTGCAATAGATATTTCTGTTGTAAGACGTGGTCCTTTTGTAGAAATAGGTTCCTTCACCACTTGAACCAATATATTATCACCTACTTTTAGGTATGAAGAAACCACATCATCTTTGGGGAGTTCTTCCAAAAACTTCACATCCTTCATATTAAGTGAATGTGAATTTTTCTGTTTTGAGAAGAATTCCTTTATAGTAGAGAAATTTAGTCCTAAATCTAAATAATGCAAGAAACCTTCCTTTTCGTATCCCACTTCTATAAACGCAGAATTTAGCCCTGGCATTATTTTCTTTACTCTAGCCAAATAAATATTGCCCACAGAAAATGTAGCTTCCCTACTTTCTCTGCTAAATTCTACCAACTTGCCATCTTCTGCAAGTGCTATAGAAATTTGAGAATCTTGAACATCTAGTATTAACTTGTTTTCCATGAGATTTATTTAAATGAAAAAGAACAAACTTTCACTAACGGAAAGCCTGTTCTTGATATGATTGTGAAAAATCTTATTTTTTCTTTTTGTGACGATCTTTTCTCAATCTTTTTTTACGCTTGTGTGTAGACATTTTATGTCTTTTTCTTTTCTTTCCGCTTGGCATAGCTATTTATTTTTTAGTTATATAATTATTATTTTTCTTTTACTGAATCAACAAATGTCTTAGCTGGTTTGAAAGAAGGAACACTATGTGCTGGAATAGTAATAGTGATTTGTTTAGAAATATTACGAGCTACTTTTTGTTTTCTTTCTTTAACTATAAAACTACCGAAACCACGTAGATACACATTTTCTCTTTCTATTAAAGAGTCTTTTACTTGTGTCATAAATTCTTCTACAATGGCTAAAACTACTGTTTTATCTACGCCAGTGTTATCAGAGATTTTATTAACTATTTCTGCTTTTGTCATGATTATTTATATTTTAATTTTTTATTTCATTTATAACGGAGTGCAAATATAGTGTTTTTTTTCTTTGTAAAAAATAATTAGTTATAAAATTTACATATTTTTTTCATTTAAACACTTACTTATATGGAGTTTACCTATTATTTAACTATTATCTTATTAACATTTACACTATTTTCCGTCTCTATTACTAACAGATATGTACCAGAATCTAGACTAATGTCCCACTCAGTTTCTTTCTCGTCCAACTTCAATACTAATTCGCCAGAAAGATTAAACATATTCGCTTTTATAATCTTTGCTGATGTATCTACAAATAATTTATCGGTAGTAGGATTTGGATAAACTTTCATTACTATATTTTCTGCAACATCTTCTACATTGGCAGTAGGAGGATCTGTACCCCATTGAGTATCCAACCACTCTATTCTAGATTTTAAGTAGTTTAATGTATTAATCTTACCTGATTGAACATCACTATTTCCATACTCTGGCCAACGTGAATAATTACATTCAGAAGCAGCCTCTATGGTAGATATAAATTCATTTGCAGTTTTTTCTAGTTTTTCCAACAAACCTATTCTCACAGAGTGCCAACGCTCTTTGACTGCAGCTTGGAAACGAGGATATTTATAAATTTGGTCTATCCATATATCTCCGTATGGTGGATTTGCATGAATAAATTCTCCTCCCAATCTATATGAATTTCCAAAGTCCCAAACTGGACCAAAAATTAATTTAGTATCTGCACCTCTATCCTTGTGCATATAACAACTTCCGTGAAAAGATTCTCCATTAGCCATAACTTCTTGAACAATGTAGAAATTGACTAATGTATCCATATCTATGTATTTTTCCCACTCTTTACTATTTAAATTTTCTGAATATATAGCAGCATTGGTTTTAATTAAGAAGTCTGTAATATATTCTGTTTGTTCATCAGATAATTCTTCTGGAGATTTGTAGGTAAACCAAATCATATCTGTTCTTTCTCTACCAAATATATCTGTATATGTTTTTTCTGGAATATGAATTTGAGTTTCTGGTTCATTATAATTATCTATTTCCAAAAACCAACCGCCCGTAATTGAAGAAGGATCGGTTTCTAAATCATCTTGTTCTGTAATTTTTACTCTTTCTGAAGAAACTTTTAGGTGATCGGTCAAGAAATATAAACCATGATATGAACCATTTAATACTAATTCTACTGGCACTTGGTCTGGTGTATATTTTAATCCTACTATTCGGCTCATCTCAAAACCTATGGTATTTCTAAGGAAAGCATTAGTATCATCGGCGTGAGCCAATAGAGTATAACTTTTATCTTTTGTCATACCAAGAAGAGATGCTTTCTTTTCCATTTTTAAACGATATGGTTTTTTATCAAACCCGTTCCATGAATAGTTTCCACGGCCCTTTATTTCTGTAACAATTGGTTCGTCTGCAGAACCTACAGCTTCATATTCACTTCCCTCTGGAACTGTAATATAAAATGTAGCATTCACATATTCTTCTTTTGATGTGATTTCCACTTTATTTTCTGTATCTAGATAAATTACAGGAAGTGTAGAAGAATGAGGTTTGCAACCATTGGTATTTACATTGCGTTTTTCCCAATTACCTTGATACCAATTATTATTTTCATTAGCAATAGGTACAAAAATATAATCTGTTATAATAGTTTTATCTGTAGTAGCAGTACGTATTTCACCTCTATCTAGTGCAATCAAATCTTTAAATTCAGTGAAAGTATATTTATGCACCCCTGCAGACAATTCTGTTTCACAGAAGATATAACGATATACATTAGAGATTGAATTATTAAATGTATATGACCAAATATCATCACCTTCATTGGTCATGGTGACTAAAAAGGTCTCTTTACTAACATTATCACCATAAGCAAATTTAACCTCATCAAACTTTGTTAATGAGTTATTATAGTAGATTTTGCCCTTGGGAATAGTTATAGCGAAACTGTTTAACATAGTAAACATCGCTACAATGAAAAGTAGTATTTTTTTCATATTAAATTCAGATTTTAAGGAATAACAACTTTGCAATTATAATAAAAAAAACCGAAAAAATCAAATTTTTCGGTTTTTATTTTTTATGTAATCTATTGATTATTTATACATTAACGAACGAATTTTTCCAGATTCCACAACCTTTTTATTGTTGTGAATAAAGTAATATGCTATAATTAACCCATCTGGAATATCATAAACATACCCTTCTGCTTCTGGACTACAAATATTAGGAACATTTACATCTACTAATTCTAAATTTTTTAATAGCATAATCTTTCCGTCTAATGTTGAAAGCATGATTGAAACATTAGAACAGTTTGTTGTAAATTTCCATTTTCCATCAGGAAGACTTGTTACACAAACATTATCTTCTGTTGGTTCTGTTCCTGGATTAAAATCATCTGGTACAAAGTGAATACGATAAACTGCCTTAGTTCCATCTTCTGCTGTAACGAATATTTCTGTAGGAGTACCCAATGCGTTGATTGATACAGAAACTGTTTGTGTTGAGTCTGATGTTACGTATGTAATATCTTCTGGCACACTCACTGAACCATAAGGCAAGATATATGTGTATTCTAGAATATCAGGTGAGAACCCATCTAATGATTTTCCATTTACTAGAATATCATCTAGTTGTGTATTGTTTGAAAGTGCAATAGATTGTTCTATCACATAAATTCTAATATCACCATTTTGTGCTGTTACTTGAAGCATTAGAAGCATTCCTTCATTTAACAAAGTAACTTCTTCAACAGGATCAAATAGTTCATAAGTTAAATCTTCTATTCTAGCTACCTCTTCTTCTGGTGTACCATTTGGATATACTATGCTATATTCTGTAACTTCTGGATTGAAACCTTCTAGTTTCACACCTTTGACCCAAATGTTTTTAAGTCTATTTTCAGAAGATTTTTCTATAATGAATGTTACGATATATTCATTTGGTGTACCGTCCTCTGCTGTGACAGAAATAACTGCACTATTATCTATCATTTCTACTTCTGTGGTTTGATCTGCATCACCTGGTTCCACTGTAACTACAGGAAGTTCTGTAGTTCCGTAAGGCAATACCACTTCATATTCATTGTCTGCAGGTTCAAATCCATCTAATGGCTTACCATCTACATAAATATTAGTTAAAGTAGCATTATCAGATTCTTTGTTTTCCCATTTTATAGTATAAACATTTGTTGTTTCACCATCTTCTGCCACCACTGTTATGGTAGTTGCATCTGCTATAGATGTGGATTCTTTGATAGTCACTACTTGTGTTTCCACTGCTTTTACATAATCTACCACAGGAGTTTGTGTTTCTCCGTATGGAAGAGAATATGTATATTCAAATACCTCAGCATCGAAGTTTGGAATTTCTTCTTCATTTACCAAAATAGAAGAAAGTAATGCGTTATTAGATTTTGCCACAGAGAAGTGAATAATGTATGTTTTAGAAGATTTACCATCTTCTGCCAATACATTTATCTTATAATCACCATTTACTCCGTTTTCTTCTACAGTAACTACTTGCCAAGTTTCTGCCATATCATATGTAACTTCTGGTAGTTCTGTGCTTCCGTATGGCAATACATAGTTGTATTCAGTATCATTAGGAGTAAATCCTTCTATTAATTCATAATTTACATAAATAGCTGATAGGTCGGCATTACTAGAATGTAATATTACAAATTCTACTGTATATGTGCGTTCATTACCATTTTCTGCCTGCACTTTAATAGTAACTTTATCACCAGTTTCACTTACTTCTGTGTTTATAGTTTGGTATTCATCACCTGCAGTGTAGGTAACTGTAGGATAATCTGTTGTACCAACAGGTAATTCTACTTTATAAGAATTGTTTTCTGGTTTAAATTCTTCTAATGATACATTATCCAACTGAATATCTTTTAATTTATCATTATCAGATTTTTCTATAACTAGATTAACTGTATATGTTTTAGAATTTATTCCGTCTTCTGCAAGAGTGGTAATCTTAACTACCTTATTGTACATATTGATTTCTTCTTCGCTAGGAGTGATTGTTTGGTATTCGTCTCCCGCAACCCAAGAAACTATAGGCCATGTGCGAGTACCTACAGGTAAATTAACTGTGTATTCAGTCTTATCTGCTTGGAAACCTTCTAGAGAAACACCATCTAATAAGATGTCTAATAGAGTGGCAACTTCTGAAAGTTTTACAGAGAAAGCAATTGTGTAGGTAGATTCTGTAACACCGTCGTCTGCTGTTACTACAATCTCAGCCACACCATTTACACCGTTGGTTCTAATTTGAACATCCTGACCGTCTGCACCACTAATCACACCTATTTCTGGTAGATTTCTGGTACCTACTGGTAGTGTTACATTATAATCAAATTTATCAGAAGAGAATTTTTCTATCAATTCACCATCTAGTGTGATTCCTGCTAGAGAAGAATTTGAAGTGTAATTTGTAGAGAATGTAATACTATAAGTAAATGTATCGCCATTTTCTGCTGTTACCACTAGTTTATAAACATTACCTTCTTCTATTTCTTCTACTTTTTGGAATGCATCACCTTTTTGGTAGGTAATAACTGGAATTTCTTCACCTACAGGAACTTCTACTGTATAATCTGCGTTGTTTGGTATAAATTCACCTAGTTCTACATAGTTGGAAGCGATGCTATTTAGGTATGCGTATGAAGATTTTTCTTCTTCTAGAGTTAATTCATACACTTTTTCTGTTATACCGTCTTCTGCAGTAACTGTGATATAAGAAATCTTATCTAAACCATTTATTTCTACATCAATGGTTTGACCTTCACTTCCAGCAACAACTTCTACTGTAGGAACATTTGGTCTATTCCATTTTGGGGTTTCGGCTTTCACCAAATAGGTGTATTTTAAATCTGCGTCAAACTCACCTAATTTATCTTCACCATTAATTAAAATGGCTTTAAGATCTGCATTTTTATCTATAATTTCTACTAGAGTTACAGTGTATTCTTTACTAAATTCTGTATTTTCTGCTGTAACTGTGATAGTATAGATTTGTGTTTCTTTGTTAAATGTTACTTCCACTGTTTGACCTTCTTCTGAAAGGACAGGTTCTATATCTATAACTTCATCTTTTTCTATAGTTATATCATAATCTGTGGTTAGTGGATCAAATGTGTCTATTCCTACCCCGTTTATCAAAATATTTTCTAATAAAGCATTAGTAGATAGAATCTTGTCATACTTAATAGTATATGTATTACTTAGCTGATTTTCATTAGACACATTAAATACAGCTTCATCATCTGTTTGCACACTGTTTAGAGCGTCACAAGCAAATGCTTTTTCATAATTTATCTGAGCAAATTCATTATTTGGCAACTCTGCAGTATAGTCAAATGTATTTGCATCAAATGTGAAAGGATTTGCATTTAATACTGCTAGATTATTAAGCAATGCAGTGGTTGCTTCTTTTTCACGAACAAATGTAATAGCATAGGTTTGTGTATCAACACCATTTTCTGCTGTCACTTTGATAGTGGCATTTTCTGATACTGATAAATCTACAGTTTGAGTTTCTAGTGCTTTTTCATAAGAAATAGCAGGAATTTCTGATGTTCCTAAATTAACTTCGTATGTTAAAGTAGCAGGGTCGAATGCTATTTCATAACCTTCTACAGTAATGTCTTTTAAAGTAACATCATTTGAGTATTCTTTTTCTACTATAATAGTGTAAACTTTTTCATCACCATTTTCTGCAGTAACTTTAACAGACAATGTATTTTCTGCTTCATTTTCTTCTATTACTGTTGTAGCAAGAGCAGAAGAAACTTTGGCAGTAACATCTGGGAACTGATAATATGTAGAAGGAACTTTTACTGTAAATTCTTCTCCAGAAGTTAAATCTAGAGATGTTCCATTTACACTCAATTCTGTTAAATTATTATCTGTAGAAACTATATAATTTACATTTATAGTTAAAGTATAATCTGTATATGTTCCGTCTTCTGCGTATGAACGGATATTTGCTTTATACAAATTAACGGCCTCTTCTGTCCAAACTATATCGTATGCTTGGTCAATGACCTCTCCTACGATATCCAATTCTGGACGACCTACATAGTTTACATCAATATTTGCAGTAAATGCATTTCCACTCTTAGTTGCAGATACTCCGTTTACGTTAATTGCAGATATTGCAGAACTATATGAGAAACGGATATAATCTACTTTCATAGTAGAACAAGTTGTCCATTTATCATTAAATACAGCCCAAACATTATTGTAATAACCATAATCAGAGGCATTCAAAGACTTACCAGCGCAAAACCAGATATTTAAATAGCTTGGACTTTTAACACCTTTCCAATTGAAAGAGCCCTTTTCTTCTACATATTTATTATCAAAAGTAGTTTTGGGCTTTACAACTGGGTCCATTGTATTAAACTGAATACCATATTGCACACTATTATTATCAATATTGCTTGATGATACTGCATTATAACGAACTTCATAGTTATCTGGAGTATTTTTAAATGGAATACCATCACCAGATATAGATGTTGATGTTTTGCCTTCAATTGCCAAAGCGATAGACATTCCTGACAGCGACATCATTCCTGGGAACCATCCTCCTAGATTTAAATAAACACGACCTGTATTTAAAACAGCTATATTATCTGATTCGTTTTTAACAGTTTCTTCTGGTTTAAAATTACTAGCAACAGAAAGGCCTAATGCTTTGTCATCTTCGTTAGTAACATAATCACCAGGAACATTCCATCCAACTGGTTTTACACCTACTTTGTTTGCATTACCCCACTGTGTAAACTCACCATTAGGAATCACATCACCACTGTAGTGAAGATATACAGTATAAGTTCTAGTGTCAATAGCATTAGATTTATTGGTAACTTTGATTACTTTTTTGTTGGTAAGAGAACCTTCTGTAGAAATCTCATTCACATTTTCGTCTGTAGCAAATGTAATATCTGCTTCATTATCAATTATTGCCACATATTGTGTTACCTCTGGATCAAATGCAGGATACAATTTCACTGCATTAATAGCAGTTAAATATGCTTTAGACTTTGTTTTAAACGCAATATTATAAGTAACATCTGCTACCCCTGTTTGATTAGAAATAAGGGTAACTACATAAGAATCTGAATTTTTAATTATTCTAATTTCTTGTTCCTCATATAGTTTTTGAACACTAATAACAGGAATTTCTGTAGTACCAAATGGCAATTCTATCTCATAATCATAAACACCTGCTTTTAATTCTAATGGTTTTCCGTCAAGTAATAATAGAGCCGGTTTGTTTTCTAAACCAGAATCTGCTACCTTATATGTTATGGTATAAGTAGAAGAAGAAACACCATCTTGTGCCACAACTAGTATTCTAGAAGTACCATAAAGACCTGCATCACTTACAATTACATCTTGTTCTGTAATAAGTTTACCATCTTTATATGCATTTGTATATCCCAATACTGGTGCATTTTTGGTTGCGTATGGCAGTGTTACTACATAATTAAATTCTCCTGCATCAAATCCATCTAATTCATTTCCGTCTATAGTAATCATAGAAAGAGTGGCATCAGAAGATTTTTCTGTTGAGAAGTTTAGTTTATATGTTATAGTGGTAACACCATCTTGTGCTAGCACATCTATGGTAGTAGGGCCATCAACCTCGCCCTCATTTATGGTGATGCGTTGTCCTTTACTTCCAGGAACTGGTTGAATAGCAGGTAAAACTGCTGTACGCCAAGGTAATTCTATATTATATTCCAATGTTTCAGCATCAAAACCACTCATAGATTCGTATGACATGGTAGTTTCGTTATAGAACATTATATCACTTAAAAGTGCATAATTGCTATTTAGAACATTGTATTTTACTGCATAAGTTTGAGAAATACCGTTTTGTGCTGTTACAACAAATGTGCAACCTGCCCAATTACTGTTTTTAACAATAACTTGTTGTGTAGCATCTGCTTTTTCGTATGTAAACACAGGAAGAACAGAACCTGCCACCAAATCTATTTCATAATCTAATTTATCTGAAGAAAAACCATCTATTGCAACATTATTTACAAAGATATTATTTAGGTTTGCATTATCTTGTTTCGCTACAGAGAAGTTTAATTTATAAGTAGAAGTACTAGAAGCATCTGCAGATACCACTACAAATGTAACTACACCAATATTTGAAGGTATAGTAGATGCAACTTGTTGAGCATCATTAGATTTTGTATAGGTTACCACAGGAAGTGATGTAGTACCCAATGGTAATTCTACATTATATTCTAATTTATCTTTTGAAAATCCGTCTAATAAAACACCATCAAGTAGAATAGCATTTAATGATGAATCTGATGATTTCTCTACAGAGAAGTTTATGGTATAAGTATTTACACCACCATCTTCTGCCATTACATTTAGTTTTGTAACACCATTAACACCTTCACTTACCACTTGAACTATTTGAGATTCTACAGCCTTGGTATAAGTAATTACTGGCATTTGGGTAGTTCCTGCAGGTAATATTACTGAGTAATCATTTACTTGTGAATCAAAACCATCTATTGTTACCCCATCTAACTGAATATCAGAAAGCAATTTTTCTGATGATTTTTCGGTAGTAAATAATATAGTATAAATGTTTTTAGCACCTTCTTCTGGAGTTACTTCTATACATGCTTTTCCAAATAATAATGGAGTGGTAATAGTAATAACTTGACCAGGATAACCTTCTGCAGTTACTTTTGGACACTTAGCAACATCTTCTGCCAAAATGTATTTATATTCTAAAACTTCTGGGTCAAATCCTGTGATAGCTACACCATCTACATAAATATTTTGTAATGTGGCATTTGCAGATTTTTCTACAGAGAAATTTAATTTATATGTTAAGGTTGTTCCATCTTCTGCAATCACTTGAATGGTAGTTGAGCCATTTACACCTCCACGATTGATAACAACACGTTGTGCATCATCATTTTTGACAGCTTCTATAGCAGGAAGTGAAGTTGTACCTGCAGGTAAAGAAATGGAATATTCCAAAACAGAAGAATTGAAACCTTCTATTGATTCACCTGAGACTTTAATATCTTTTAATGTAGCATCAGAAGACACAGCTACAGAGAAACTAATAGTATAAACTGTTGTCGCACCAGATTGAGCTTTAACTGTAATTTTAGCTACACCATTTACACCATTTTCATCTATACGAACCACCTGAGTTTCGTCACCTTTCACTACCAAAATTTCTGGTACTGTGGTAGTGCCACGATTTAATGCACAAGTATATGACATTACTTCTGGGTTGAATACAGGAGAAAGTTCATAACCAGCAACAGATAAACCTGCCAACTTGGAGTTTGATGATAATTTTTGTGTAAATGTAATAGTATAAACAGACGCACTTCCATCTTGAGCACGCACTGTTAGTTTGGTTACACCTTGGATAGGTGCTGTAAGTTCTGATGTTGGGTTTTTGGATACCACTTGATATGAGTCTGCAGCTTCCCATGTAACAACAGGACGAGAAGTGGCAGAAGCATTTACATTGTATTCATAGTCTTTTATTTCTGGTGAGAAACCTGCTAACGCAACACCATCTATGAAAATATTCTTTAAAGTATTAACGGTAGATTTAACCACACTAAACTTGATACGATAAATTGTTTTAGTGCCGTTTTGTGCGGTTACAGTGATACGAGAAGTGCCATTAACACCCTCGTTTACTAGTTCCACTGTTTGATAATTATCTCCCTTAACCCATGTGATTTCTGGAAGATTTACAGTTCCTACAGGTAGAGTCTCATTATATTCAGTTTTGGAAGGATCAAAACCTGCTATAGACTTACCATCCAATTTAATATCATTTAATAATGAATAACTAGATTCTGTGATTCTATATGTAATCTTATATGTACGTGGAGTGCCAGATGGAGGAGTTACCACAATAGTAGAAGTTCCCTCCAAACCATTTCTTGTAATTACGATATTTTGTTCACCATCAGCATATTTAGAAACTGCTTCTATGGTAGGTTCTTCTGTTGTACCAAGTGGAAGTTCCACTACATAGCTATTGGTAGTTGGTTTGAAACCAGGTATAGGATTTCCACCCACCAAAATGTTTTGTAAAGTATTATCTGTTAATGAACCTTCTACTAAGTTAAGATTATAGGTAGTGGTATAATCTTTATTTTCGGCTGTTACTTTTACCACTGCTTTGCAAGGGAAATTTTCACAAGAAGTAATTTCCACAGTTTGTGCCTCATGACCTTTGTCAACAGTAATGACAGCTTCTTTTGATGCGTATGGTAGAGTTACATCATAATCTGATTTATAACCTGTAAAGCCCTGAATAGGAGTTCCATTTACATAGATATTAGAAAGACGAGAATTTTCTGATAGAGCAAGTTTAAAATATATGGTATATTTTGTAGTGCTAGAACCATCTTCTGCTTTTACTGTAATAATGGTAGGATCACCTAGTTTTGCTGCTGGTGTAATAGTTAATTCGTTAGAATTTAACTGACGTCCACTTCTAAAAGCTGTAATAGCAGGAATATCTTTTATTGTAGCAACATCACTAGAAACAGGTAATATGTATGTATATTCATATTTATTTGCAGTAAATTCACTGTATTTTTCGCCTCCAAGACGAAGTTCGTGAATTTTTGAGCTGTATATAAGACTCAAATCATCTACAATCATGTAGTTACCTTCGTTCAAGCCATCGGTTCGACGACCTTCGGGATAGGTAGATGCCGAAAGAATGATGTTCATTTTTTCGGGAGCAACATCCTTTGTATAGACAATGGGAACCTTTATTTCGGTCCAGTTAGCATACTGCTTTCCATAGGTTATTTTTGTCCCCTTGTTGCCACAATCGCCATAATAGCCTTCTGCTACTTGCTCTGCCTCTACATCGGTACCGCATGAGTTTATATTCTCTTTTACTACCCTACGAATATCCGATTCTTCGTCAATGTGCTCGCCTGCATCTTGACAGCCTCCACTTTTGGCTTTATATTTATGTCCTTTCGCAGTTCCTTTCCAAGCATAATAAACCAGGTTGAAGTTTTCTGGCGTTGGGGCATAACGTTTAATCCATACCGACATGGTATCGGGACGATGGGTAAAATTTATACCGCCATCGGTACCTGCAGTGGCAGTACCTGTATCTGTACCTTTTAAATAAGACCATGGTCTACCTAATGTAACCCAAGAGGGCGATATTTCCTTAATTTCAATACCCACAATAACAACACCTACCTTCGTATCCATCAACTTAGCCGCATATTTACCACTTTTTGCTTCTGTAGTCTGATACACAACCTGTCCATAGACACCACCCACCAAATCCTTATACACATTGGCACCATACCACAAGCCTTTGCCTGTATTGGCACCTGTAGAACCACCGCCTAAAGCAGGTTTTCCATCAAATTGCTGTGTCCAATTTTCAAAACTAGGGTCAGCAACTTGAAAACCTTCTGTTTTTGCCGTTCCTAGTACGGTTTGGGCATTAACAGAGAAAATAGAGATAACTAATGTTAAAAATAACGCGATTAGTTTTAAATTTTTTACCATTGTTTTTTAGTTTAGGAAAAATTTTCGATTGCAAAGATACGAAAAATATGCCTAATTTTTATACTATCTATGTTAAAGGACATATTATCCTACCAAATTCCACCCCATTTTTCAAAAATTCGCCCCATATACGGGATTTTCGTCCCTAAATGTTAAAATGTTAAATTTTCATAATAAAAAAAGAGGCAACTATATAGCCGCCTCTTCTTATTGGTAATAATCTTAAAATAATCTAGTCATTTGATACTCTAAATTTGCCACTAGATATTACATTCTTTTGGTTGTGTAAGAAATAATAAGCTATCACTTGAGCAGAATTTCCGCTGTATGTATAACCTTCTGCTTGTAAATCACAAATATTTGGAATATTCACATCTACCAATGGTAATTTGGTAGATAAAATGAACTTACCATCTATTGTAACAAGATATAGAGTAACATTATTACAGTTTGTGGTAAATTTCCAATCTCCATTAGGAAGACGAGTTACACAAACATTTTCTTCTGTAGGAATAGAAGCAGGGTCATAGTCATCTACTATAAAGTGAATTCTATACACAGCTTTACTTCCATCTTCTGCTGTAACGAAAATCTCTGTTGGAAGCCCCAATGGATTTAATGATAGAGTTACAGTCTGACTTTCTTCTGACTTAACGTATGTAATATCAGTAGGAGCAATTGCAGTACCGAATGGTAAAATATAGGTATATTCTAATGTATTAGGACTAAAATTGTCTAATGATTTACCATTTACTTGAATATCTTCTAAATCTGTATTGCTAGATAACTCAATCTTTTGAGCAATAACGTATGTACGCATATCACCATTTTCTGCCAATACTTGTATCATCAATACCAAATCATTGCTCAACAATGTTACTTGTTCGCTTTCGTTAAATAATTGGTAAGTAATATCATCTAATGTTGCAACTTCATCTATAGAAGTTCCTGCAGGATAAGAAATATTGTACTCTACCTTTTCTGGGTCAAATCCCTCAATTGTAACACCATTAATAGCTAAATCTTTTAAGCGATTTTCAGAAGATTTCTCTATAGTAAATGCCAATATATATTCTCCTGGTGTACCATCTTGTGCCACAACTGAAATAATTGCTACTTGTTCATTCCAATCCAATGTAACTGTTTGGTCTGCATCGCCTGCCAACCAAGTAATTTCTGGCATCTGTGTTGTACCATATGGTAATGTAATGTCATAATCGCTTACTTCTGGGTCATAACCTTCCACTTCTACCCCATCTAAATAAATCATTTCTAGAAGAGCATTAGAAGATTTTTCATTTTCCCATGCAATAGTATATACATTTTTGGTAACACCATCTTCTGCGGTAACTGTAATAGTGGTTACCTCATCAATAGAAGTAGCATTAACAATATCTACTGTTTGACCTTCTGTTGTCACTGCTATAACAGTAGGAATTTCTATTACATTGTATGGTAGATTATAGGTATAATTAAATACTTCTGAATCGAAGTTTGGCATAGATTGTTCATCTACCAAAATATCACTTAATAAAGCATTATTTGATAATGCCACAGAGAAATGAATTATATATGATAATGTGGTTACATCATCTTCTGCTTTTACATTTATAACATAATCACCATTTATTCCACCATCTACGATAGAAATATTTTGCCATTTATCACCTGCTTCGTATGTAACAATAGGCATTTCTGTTGTTCCGTATGGTAAAACATAGTTGTACTCTAGTTTTTCTGGGCTAAAGTCTGGTAATATTTCATAATCTACAGAAATAGAATTGAGTGTTGCATTACTAGAATGTAGGATTACAAACTCTATGGTATAAGTACGTTGTGCACCATTTTCTGCTGTTACACTGATATATACCTTATTGTCTTCTACTTCTTGATTTACCACTTGGAATTCGTCACCTTTGGTATATGTTACTAATGGATATTGTTTTGTACCAACAGGTAATTCTATTAAGTATTCGGTGGTTTCTGCATCATAGTTTTCTAACGAAACATTATCCAACTGAATGTCTTTTAATGTAGTAACATCAGATTTTTCTACTATGATATTTACAGTATAAGTTTTACTTTCTATAGTTTCATCTTCTGGTTTAACCAATAATGTCACCACTTTGTTCCAAGTATCTATTTCTGTTTCTGACATTTCTACAGTCTGATAAGCGTCTCCTGCAGTCCATGAAACTAAAGGCCATACTCGTGAACCTACTGGCATATTATGAGTATATTCGTAAATATTAGGTTCAAATCCTTCTAGACTTACTCCGTCAAGTTGAATATCAAGTAAGGTATTAACTTGTGATTTATCCACAGTAAAGTGAATGGTGTATGTTTGAGTGGTTTCATTATCATCTGCAGTAACTGTAATTACAGCATCACCATTTACACCATTTGTAACCACTTCGGTGGTTTGACCATCTGCACCATTAATTACACCAATAATAGGTAACACTGTGGTTCCAACAGGTAATTCTACATCATATTCATAATCATTAGATGTGAATCCTGCCAACAACTCTCCGTCCAATGTTATACCATTTAATAGTGCATTTTTGGCATATGTTCTATTAAAGTTTATGGTATAAGTAAAGGTATCACCAGATTGTGCAGTTACCACTATTATGTGTTTATCTGCTTCTTCCACCTCATTTATAACTTGGAATGCATCACCAGCCTCATATGAAATAACTGGACGTTGCACTGTTACTGGAACCTCAAATTCATAAACATTTAATGTAGGATAGAATTCTGTTATAGCCTCGCTATCTTTAAAGATGTTCTTTAGATAAACATAATCAGATTTTTGAGATTCAAAGGCTATTTCGTATGTCTTTTCTGCACCATTTTCTGCCTTAACATTAATGTATGATTTACCATTGATACCATTGGTTTCTATGCTAATAACCTGACCTTTATCTGCACCAACCGCTTTGATGTCTGGCATCACTGGTTCTTGCCATTTTGGTTGTGGAGTTTCGCTATCTGTATAACGTACTGTATATGAATACTCAGTTACATTAGCATCAAATTCACTAATCATTTGATTATCAATCCAAATTGCAGACAGATTGGCATTATCACTAATAGGTTGAACAAACTTAACTGTATAAGTTTTAACTGTTTGTTTATTAGAAGCTGTTACCACAATAGTGTAAGTTTTGGTGGTTTCGTCGTATGTCATCACCATGGTTTGACCTACTTCTGACAATACTGGTTCTATTTCTATTCCGTCAAGACTTTCTGTTGGGATTTCATAATCTGTAGTTTGAGCATCAAAGTTTGCCAGTCCTACTCCATTAACTTTTATTGTTTCTAAAGAAGCATTGTCTGTTACTTTTTCTGACAAATTAACTACATAAGAAGCCTCTTCATAAACTCCTGATCTTGGCAATGAACAATATAAATCCAACTTAACCAAATCTTTTTTGTAAGTTACAGTCAATCCATCTTCATTGCCCACCTTATTATATATTACCACTGGGTGTTTATCTGTTTTAATGGCATTGTATTCATATACTCCAGATTCAAATTGAGGAGCCATATTATCTACATTTAGCACAGCCAATAAATCTAACTGAGCATGAGTATTAACTTCCTCATTAACAAAGTGAATATAATAAGTAGTCTCTGTTAAATGTTCAGATTTTACGTGTATTGTAGTAGTTTTACCTTTGTTTATAGTTACCTTTTGACCATCTGTCGCTTTGGTATAACTAATAGCAGGTAAAACATCTGTACCAGCAGGTAATGTTACATAGAAATGATCTTTACCCGAGCTAAAGTCTATATCATAACCCTCTACTGACAAATCAATTAACTGAGATTCATCTGTAGGAGATGGCAACACACGTACAGTGTACATTCTATTGGTTCCAGACTGTGAAGTTACTGTTACATTGATAGAAGAAACGGCTTCTGGATTAGCCAAATTATTAATATGACTAAATGAAACACTTGCATAAGCAGATGTTGGAGCTACAGAAATATTTGGCAACTCACGTTGAGTATATGGAATATTTATGCTATATTCCAATCTTTCTGGATCAAATGCAGGTGTTAATTTAGCACCTTGATTTTTTGCTCCCTCAACTACTAATTCTTTTAATGTATTTGTGGTAGAAACAGGACGTTTCACTGTTAATGTATAGGTAAAGCTATTTAGTTGGTTGTTGTAATAAACAATAGTAGCTTTGCGTTCTCCATCAACTTCTTCACCCCATTTAATATCATAAGACTCACCTTCTAATACACTTTGCCAATGAGCACCATAGGTATTGTTCTTAACATCACTGATTATATCCAATGTTGGAATACCATAGAAATCTTGATCTACAGTTGCAGTAAAGTTATCTCCATTTCTGGTAGCAGTAGTGCCATTAACTTTTAGGGAGTGAATTGCAGGAACAACTAAATCTGTTTTTACATTACGACAACGTACAATACCAGTCGTTGCTGTAGTGATATTAAATTTTAAAGAAGATGCTTTAGGATCAACAGAAACACTATATCCGTCCCAACCTGTTCCTATATTTTTTCGCCATATTTCAGACCATTCTCCATTTACTTTTTGTTGTAGAACTAAATCTCCTATACTAGCTAAACCTTCTTTTGCTTCAAAATGAATTTTTGAAATAGGAGATGTTAATGGTAATTCTTGCTCTTTTGTTCCGTCTAAATTATAAAGATAAACATCACTTAAAGTGGTAGAGAATGCTCCTGCATACAAATAGAAAGTATAAGTTTTACTTACAGAAGCATCATCTATTTTGCTTATCTTAGCAGTTACTTTCTTATCTGTTCTGTTTACTGTTACTTTATAAGCATTGTCATCATAGATGAAACCAATATCATCTTTGTTGGTCACCTGTGCCATATATTGAGTAACCTCTGGAGAGAATGCTGGATACAATTTAGCATTATTTTTTAGTTCTACACCTGTTATAACCATAGATGGTTTAGTATAGTTACAAGTAATAGTGTAAACTACATCATCTACATTATCTTGATTTGAAATTACTGTAACAACATAACGATTTGCCACCTTAGCTACTCTAACTTCTTGTTCAGAATATGTTTTTTCTGCAGTTAATTGTGGCAACTCTGTAACACCTTCTGGGAAAGTAATATTGTAATCAAATACATCGTCTTTTAATGGAACAGAAGTTTGTCCTGCCACCATAGATTTTAATACATTAGGTTTGCCAGACTGAGCTACTTTGAAACGTAAAATATAAGTACGTTTGTCAGTTTCATCTTCTGATGTCACATTAATTCTCACACCATTAATCAAACCAGCATCTATTATTTCAACTTTTTGACCTACAATAGGATTACCATTCTTTTTGGCATGTTCAAAGTCTATAGCAGGTACCATTTCTGTTCCGTATGGTAATGAAACTGTATATTCAAATGTCATAGGATCAAATCCTGGAACATCATTCCCATTTACCAAGATATTATCTAAGGTAGCAACACTAGATTTTTCTACAGAGAAATTAAGTTTATAAGTTTCAATAGTAGTTTCATCTGCAGATTTCACCAAAATAGTAGTTGCACCATTCACCCCACCCTCTGTCATTTGGATTTCTTGTCCGTATGTACTAGGTACAGGATTGATTATAGGTAAAACTTTTGTTCCCCAAGACAACTGAATATTATATTCAAATGTATTTTCGTTGAAATTGTCAATAGAAGCAAATGTTTGTGTTGCACTATTATAGAACTGAATATCAGAAAGTAACGCAGAAGAACTTACTAACTCATTAAATTGAATAGTATATGTACTTTCTTCACCACTTTGTGCTTTTACAGTAAATGTGCAACCATTTAAACCTTGATTATTTACTACTACTTGTTGAGTAGCATCTTGTTTTTTGTATGTAATAACTGGAAGTTTTGCACCTTTGGTTATATCCAATGTATAGTCAAAAGTTTGTGCATCAAAACCTGCTATAGTTTTGCCATCTATGAAGATTCCTTTTAAAGTGGCATCTGACAATTTTTCAGTTTCAAATGTTACTACATATGTTGCTTTTTCTGCCCCATCTTCTGATGTTACTTCAAATTTAGCATCACCTTCTAGACGTGGAAGTAATAAACTAACATGCTGACCTTCTTGAGACTTATATGTAACTTCTGGTAAAACAGTAGTTCCATTATTCAATTTGTATGAATATGTCAATTTGTTAGGGTCAAAGTCTGACAATAAAGTTCCACCTACATAAATTCCTTTTAACTGAACATTTGCAGATTGTTGTACAGTAAAGCTAATAGAATAAATATTTTTACTACCATCTTCTGCCACTACCACCACTTGTGTAGTTCCATATAGACCACCACTAATTATTTGAACAGTTTGTTTATCTTCACCCTTGGAATAAGTAACAGTAGGGACTTGTGTTGTACCTTCTGGCATTGTAATGGTATAATCATTTTGTTCTGGAGTGAAACCAAAGTCTTTACCATTTACCATCATGTTTTTAAGTCTGTTATTATCAGACATTTCACGTACAAACTCTATTGTATAAACATTGGCAGATCCTATTTCTGGTTGTACTTCTATGCGAGATATACCCACCAATTTTGGCATTGTTGTAGTAATAGTCTGACCAGGATAACCCTCTGCTTTCACTATAGGACATGAAGACATATTTTCTGCCAATACGTAACGATACATCATTACATCTGGATTGAAATCTGCTAGAGGCTGACCACCAATAAAGATATTTTTTAGATTAGCATTTAGTGATTTCTCTACACTAAAGTTTAATTTATATGTCTGTTCTGTACCATCTTCTGCCACAACTTTTATTTCTGTAGTGCCATTAACACCACCTTTAATCATAGCGATACGTTGGGCTGCATCATTCTTAACAACCTCTATGGTAGGTAAAACTGTGGTTCCAGAAGGAAGTGTTACATCATATTCCAATGTAGCAGGGCTGAAGCCATCTACAGAAGTACCACCTACCAAAATATCTTTTAATGTAGCATCAGAAGATGTTTCTACTGAGAATGTAATGCTATATACCTTAGTAGCACCTGTTTGTGCTTTTACTGTTATTTTAGTCACTCCATTTACTCCATTTTCATCTACACGAACCACTTGAGTTTCATCACCTTTTGTAAAGGTAATGGCTGGGACTGTACTTGTACCACGATTCAACTTGCAAGTATATTCTGTAATTTCTGAATTAAATGCAGGAGTTAAATTATATCCTGTCACTTGCAAATCTGCTAGATTTACATTGTCAGACAATTTTTGAGTGAACGCAATGCTATATACAGAAGAATTTCCATTTTGAGCACGAACAGTCAACTTTGTAATACCTTCTAGAGAAACAGTACTTTCAGAAGCAGGGTTTTTGGTTACCACTTGATATGAATCTGCAGTTTCCCAAGTTACTACAGGACGAGTGCTTACTGCACCTGTTACATTATAGCTGTACTCATAAACATCTGATGCAAAGCCATTTAAAGGTTTTCCATTAATAAAGATATTATTTAATTTAGTAACAGTAGATTTTTCTACAGAGAAAGCTATACGATAAATAGTTATATTACCATTTTGAGCCTTCACTGTAATACGAGCAGTTCCATCTACACCATCTTCACTAACACTTACTGTCTGATATGGGTCACCCAATGTCCATGTAATGGCAGGTAATTTAGTGGTACCTAGAGGCAACTGCATTTCATATTGTGTAGTTTCTGGGTTGAAATCTGCAAGCGAAACCCCACCAACTTGAATATCTTTTAGATATGAGTAACTAGACTCTGTAATAACATAAGAGATACGATAGGTACGAGAAGTACCTACAGGAGGAGTAACCACAATAGTGGAACGACCATTTAATCCAGCATTTGTTATAGTGATTTTTTGATCGCCTTCTTTATATTTAGAAACAGCCTCAATGGTTGGGTCTGCTGTAGTTCCCAAAGGTAATTCTACCAAATATGTATTGGTTTCTGGTTTGAAACCTGGTATTGAATTGCCATTGATTTTTATATCTTGTAAGGTATTATCTGATAATTGACCTATAGATAGGTTGATATTATAAACAGTTTCATAAGATCTGTTTTCTGCCCTTACTATAACCTTGGCTACACATGGGAAATCTGAACATGAAACAACCTCTACTTCTTGGCTTTATTCAGATTTGGTAACAGTAATTTCTGGAGCTTCTGTTGTTCCATAAGGAAGTTCCACATTATAATCTGTTACATATCCACTAAATGAAGGTATTGACTTACCATTTACACTAATAGAAGCCGCATGAGAGTTGATAGATTCTGTTTGTTTGAATACCACTTTGTAAGTAGAAGTGCTTGAACCATCTTCTGCACGCACTGTAATGGTGGTTGTGTCACCTAATTGTTCTGCATAGTTGATGGTAATTTCGTCACCAGAAAGAGTTCTACCACTACGTTTACATGTTATACTAGGAATATCTCTAAATGTTGCTTTTTCTCCTAGTGAAACAGAATAAACATATACATCTGGTTTAAATTTATTAAGAGGTTCGTTATTTAAACGAAGTTCATGAATCTTGGAACTATAAATAAGTTTTACATCATCTGCTAATAAATAATTTCCATGTACCAATCCATCATTTCTACGTCCTTCTGGATAATTTGACGCAGAAAGAATGATGTTCATTTTTTGTGGAATATTATCTTTGTAATATTTAATAGGAACTTTTATTTGTGTCCATTCTGAATATTTATTAGAAGTTTGGAAATGACCTTCTGCTATCTGTGTCGCAGATACTGCTGTACCACATTTATTAGGGTCTGTTTGTGTACGAATATCAGATTCCTCATCATAGTGTGTAGTAGAAGAACAAGAACCATCTTTGGCTAGATAACTATCACCCCTAGACTGTCCAGACCAAGAATAATAAACTAGATTTATATGCTCGTCATTACTAGAACCACGTTTAATCCACACAGACATAGTATCAGGACGAGCAGTAAAATTGATACCACCATCTGTACCAGCTGTGGCAGAACTAGTAGCTAAACCTTTTATGTATGACCATGGTTTACCAAGAGTAACCCATGATGGTGATATTTCTGTAATTCCCATTGCACCAACTTCACGGTCCATACATTTTACAGAATATTTTCCTGTATGTGCATCTTCACTTCTGTAAACCACAGCAAAGTCTAGACCTGCTTGTGAAATATTAGCTCCAGTCCAAGGAGCACTCAATGTTAATTGATTATCAAACTTAGCTCCTCCCCAGTTTTCAAAACTTGCGTTTTCTATCTGATAAGGTCCGGCTGCTAGTGTACAGAATGAGACTAGTAGAGATAAGAATGTCACTAAAGATTTTAAGTTCTTTTTCATCATTTATAATTTCATTATTCTAAAGGATACAAAAATACTCAAAAAAGGTTAAACAAAATTTTAACTTAATTCCCTACTTGATAACCTTAAATTAATTTCACAAAAACTAACAGTTTTATTACAAAGATGTTACATTATTAGTTAGGAGTTAGGAGTTAGGAGTGAGGAGTGAGGAGTTAGGAGTTGGGAGTGAGGACAAAAAAAAGACTGACTCCGAGGGGTGCTTACAGAGTCAGTCTCCAAAATCTGAAAGTGCCACTAATCAAGAACACTTTCACTTTCCTAAACTAGTTATTAAACTGTTTGTTCAATATTCCAAACGAAGGCTCTAACACCTACCGCAGGATTACGCATATCTAACCTTTTAATAACACTTAAAAGTTCTTCTACTTTTTCATCTTCCACTACTGTCATTACAGCTGAGTTCATTTCTGGCCAAGTGTGAGTTCCACGACGAGGTTCACCACCATTTGTTCCACGACCTTGAACTTGTTCAAAGAATGTAAAGCCATTAATTTTCAACTGATCCAACATGTATTCAACACGTTCTGTATTGGCTTGATTAAATACTATAAATACTGATTTCATGGCTTATAATTTTACTTTTTGTCATCTATTTGCATAAATACATAGTCACGACGTTGTTGTTCTTCTTTGTCACGTTCACCATGACGAGACATCACACCATACATCACTGGAACCACGATTAGCGTTACCAAGGTTGATACTAACAGACCACCGATAACCACGATACCAAGAGGTTGCCACATTTCTGAACCTTCACCATTACTTACTGCCATAGGAACCATACCAAGAAGTGTGGTAAATGCAGTCATTAACACAGGACGAAGACGAGATTCACCAGAAAGTTGGATAGCTTCATTCAGTTCATAACCACGGTCACGCATCAAGTTGATATAATCGACAAGCACAATACCGTTCTTAACTACGATACCTACCAACATCACTATACCCAACGCACCAATCATATCCAAAGAAGTTCCTGTTACCCAAAGTGCAATAATTACACCAGAAATAGCGAATGGAACAGACATCATTATAATAAATGGTTTAGAGAATGACTCAAATTGTGAAGCCATCACAACATAAACTAATATGATAATCAATGCAAATAACAAACCTATATCACCAAATGTTTCTTGTTGTTCTTCATAATCACCACCGTAACGAACTGTAACACCAGCAGGACGTTCCAATTTATTTACTTCATTCTGAATAGATGCTGCTAATTCACCTAAAGATACATCGTGAGGAGTAACCTTGATGGTTAGCATACGCTGACGAGTTTTACGTTCTATTTCTGGTGGAGCTAAGTATTCTTCTACCGTAGCTAATTCGCTCAATTTGATTAACTTACCAGTTTGTGTTGGAATAGTTAAGTTTTCAATATCCGAAATTGAGTTACGATCATTTTCTGATAAACGAACTAAAATATCGTATTCGTCACCATCTTCTTTTAAGAATCCTGCTGTATAACCATTGATACGGCTACGTACGTAAGTTGCTACAGTAGCAGAGTTAAGTCCGTGACGTGCAGCTTTTTCTTTATCTACTACAACTTTAAGCTCTGGACGGTCTTCGTCACGGCTCACTGTAATGTCACGAGCTCCTTCTATATCTGTAACAGCACGTTTGATTTGTTCTGCAAAAAGGTTGGTTGCATCAAAGTCATAACCATACACTTCCACATCTACGGTAGAAGCACCACCGCCACCCATACCTCCAGATAGTTCGCAACTATAGTCAAGAATTTCTGGATATTGGGCCAACTCTTTACGAATAACTTCTGCTATTTCAAAAATAGTACGTTCACGTTCGTATTTCTTACTACAAACTACTGTCATTTGTAGTTTATTATTAGAAGTACTATTAATTAATGCAGAGAAACCAGCATCGTCTGGAGAACCAGTTGTAGAAGATAACATACGCACTTCTGGAACCAATTCCATGATACGAGTTTCCAACTGACGAGCTAATGCAGCCGTTTCTTCTACACGAGTGGTACGTTGCAATTCTGCTTTTACTGTTAAACGACCATTGTCGGTCTTTTGCATAAAGTCTGTACCTACAAAACCAAAGTATGCAGGAAGCATTGATGCGATAAAGAATACAAATACACACAACAAGGTTAATCCTTTGTGACGAAGACATGCTCCTAACGCTTTAGCATAGATTTGATCAACCTTGTCAAGCATTTTTACCACATACTTTTGGTACCAACCTGCTTGTACTTCCTCTTCTATTAACTTACCATTTTCTACGTGTACTTTCTTGGAACGAAGAAGTTTAGAAGACAACATAGGAGTAAGCGTAATTGCCACCACTGTAGAGGTACATACCACTATAGTTACAATCCAACCTAACTCTTTAAATAAAATACCAGCCATACCTGTAAGCATAGTAAGCGGCACAAATACTGCCACAATTACCAAGGTGGTTGCTATAACTGACACCCATACCTCATTGGTAGCATAAATAGCAGCCTCTCTAGGGTTGGAGCCACGTTCTATGTGAGTGGTAATGTTTTCGAGTACCACAATAGCATCGTCCACCACCATACCGATAGCAATGGTAAGTGAACAAAGCGAGATAATGTTCAATGAACTATCTACAAATAATAAGTAGATAAATGCCACAATTAAGGCAATGGGAATAGTAGCACTAATAATCAAGGTAGCTCTCCAACGACCCAAGAAGAATAATACCACAAGCACCACGAATAACAACGCATATAATATAGATTCTATAAGCGAGTCAATAGAGTTTTGAATTTCTGTAGAAGAGTCATAAACGACATCAATATTAATATCTGGAGGCAATTCTGCTTTAATTTGTTCCATTTTTTTATTTAAATCACGACAAATTTGAACAGTATTTGCACCAGACTGTTTCATAACAACTAAACGTACACCATCACGACCATTAATTTTTTCATCTAATGTTAGGTCTTTGATGGTATCACGCACAGTAGCCAAGTCGCGAACATAGATTTGCTTACCTTGAGGAGTGGTAGTTACCACTACATTCTCAATTTCAGAACTTTCTATATATTCACTACGAACCTGAACTTGATATTGCTCATCTAGCATTTTAACACTACCAGATGCCATGTTTAAGTTGTTAGAGCTAATAGCACCACCTACTAATTCAAGTGGAATATGATAAGCATCTAATTTTGCTTGATCTATATCAACATATACATAGCGTTCTGGCTGACCAGACATAGAAATATTACCTACTCCATCTACTTGGTTAAGAAGTGGAATTACTTCGTCGTCCAACAATTTTTCTAGACCAGGATATGATTCTTCTGCAGTAACTGCATATTGAATAATAGGCATAGAACTAGAACTAAATTTAAAGATAAATGGGTTAGATGTTCCATCTGGTAAATTATCTTTAACAATATCAATATATGAACGAACGTCATTTACTGCTTCGTCCATGTTAGTACCCCACTCCAACTCTAGGGTTACGACAGAAATATTATCTTTGGAACGAGAAGTAATTTCTTTAAGTCCATCTACAGAGTTCAAACTGTTTTCCAATACTTTAGTGATATTGGTTTCCATTTCTGTAGCATTAGCACCAGGATAAGTACACATCACCATTACGTATGGAGGGTCCATCTCTGGGAATTGGTCAATGGGCAGTTTTATATATGAAAACGCACCAATGATCATCACCGCTATAAAAATAAGTATAGTGGTAACGGGTTTATTAATGGCCGATTTATATATACTCATAACTCTTTATTATTTAACAATTTCTAATTTCACACCATCTACAAGACGACCTTGACCAACAACTACTAGTTCGTCTCCTTCTTTTAGTTCTTCTGAGATGATTTCAATATCACGGTCGTAGCGTTTACCTAATTCTACTTTAACACGCTTAGCAACACCATTGTTATTGACAAAAACATAACGTTCGTTTGAACCGATAAGTTTAAGTACTGCTTGGTAAGGAACCAACAAACCTTGCACTTTACCTACTGGAATAGAAGTAGTTACATACATACCAGGACGTAATACCTCTGATGAATTAGGTATAACCACTTTCACTGAGAATGTGTGAGAAGAAGGGTCTATAGTAGGATAAACCATTTCTACACTAGCAGGGAAAGTTTTTCCTGGGTAAATATCAGATGTAAGAGTCAGTTTCATACCTTTTTTAAGATATGGGAAATAGTTCTCTTGCACATTAATGTATGCTTTAAGTTTATTGATTTGGGTTAATTGTAAAATAGGTTGACCTGCACATAATTCACCTGGTTCAAAATTACGAGCAGAAATAACACCAGCGAAGTCTGCACGAACAAATGTGTTTGTTTCATAAAGTGCCAATTGCTCTTTCAATTGGTTATATTGTGTTTTAGTTTGGTCATAGATTTGTTGAGAAATACTTCCAGCTTCTTTCAAAGCATCCATACGACCCATTTCTACCCCTAAATTTGCATATTGCAATTTGGTAGTGGTGTATTGAGTTGGGTCCATTTTTACCAAAAGTTGACCTTTGCTAACTTTATCACCAACATCAACCAAAATTTCGTCAATAATACCACTTACAGATGTTGAAACTTTCATGTTGTCATAACCTTCTAAGGTAGAAGGTAACACAACTTCACGTTCTATTTCTGTGGCAGCTAATTTCATAACTTGCACTTTTTCTACCTTTTCTACTTCTTGAACGGTAGTTTGTTCTTCTGAACATGCAGATAACGTTAATATTAACGCTAAAGCAGATAAAATAGTTAAAATCTTGTTCATATTATTATTGTTTATTTGTATTATTTATTTAGCAAATTTTTAAGATTTATATGAGCATTTACCATAGAAGTAAGTGCTTGAATATAATTCTGTTGTGCTGAAATTAAGTTAGTACTTGTATTGGTCACATCTAGTGAAGATGCATAACCATATTCAAACTTCTTAGCCATATTATCAAATACACGTTGAGTAACCTCAATATTACGTTTTTGGATTTTATAATTATCATAAGCAGAAACTAAATCATAACGATATTGACGATCTGATACTCTTAATTGGTCTTCTGTGTCTGCCAATGAATTTTGAGCTGCTTTATATGCCAATTTCTTTTCTGTCACACCTGCAGCACGTACACCACTAGACCAGATAGGAACATTTAAAGTTACACCCACAGTGTTTGGAGGAGTCATATTCATACCTTCTGCCTCGCCAAAATATGTTTTGGCACTATATTGATAAAAACCTGTAACAGAAGGAACATATTCCATTGCTTTAAGTGTAACTTGTTTTTTTGCAAGTTCAGCTTGTTTTTTAGATAATGCATAATCATAGTTATCTTCCAATACAAGTTCAGAAGACAATAATTTCATTGCTTCTTCTTCATTAAGAATTTCATCTAATTTATTTGTTAAGACGATTTCTGTTTTTGCATCTACACCTAATAATAATTGTAATGTACTTTTTAGAACCTCTATAGAACGATCTGTTGTGTTAATAGCACTTTCCATAGATGCCACTTGCACAGAAAGTTGGTCTGCATCTATTTGCTCTGCTGCACCTACTTTTACAGAATTTTCTGTCATTTTGTATAGAGTTTCTAAGTTTACCATATTTTTACGAAGTAACTCTACAGTTTCTTGTGTAGCAAGGATATTTACATAAACATTGGTCACATTAGCCTCTATAGCTTGAACAGTTTTGGATTTAGCCACATCTTGCATTTCTATAGCTAAATCAGAAATAAGTGAGCCTACTATTTGTTGACCTCCTATTGTCATAGATGCCTGAATACCTAAATCTCCTGTTGGATTCATAGGAATAGGCATTCCGCCAAGGCTCATTTCATAACCACACATATTTGTATAACCTAATGAACCTGAAACTTGTGGTAACATACTTGCAATAGATTGCCAACGTGCAGCTTCTGCTTGTTTCACACTTAGTCCCGCATTCTGTACGGTTCTATTATGTTCCACTGCATACTGCTTAGCTTCATTCAAAGACAGCATTAAAGTGCTATCTGCAGGTACTGATTCTTGAGCCATAACTGTTACCCAAGAAAAAAGGGCAATTAAACTAATGATTAAACTTTTTTTCATACTTTATTATATATTTGTTTTCTTTACTGCGTTAGTATAGTTTTCTAAATAATATTCAAGTCCTTTTTTACTACAAAATGCCCTAAGCCACAAATCTAAAAGGAAAAGAACATAATTTACGTGTTCACTTTTTGGAAGTTGAAGTAATCTCTCTATGGCTTGATTATTCATTCCCATTGTAAACTCCACCACCAGTTCTATATCCATATCTTCTCTAAACAATCCCTGTGTTATTCCTTTATTTAACAGAGCTCTTATTACAGAAGAAACTTTGTTGTACTCTTTTTTTGCTTGAATTTCACGAACACTAGGATAATACTTCAATAAATCATACATAAAAACTTCATACTTTTTATGATGTTCACGCACAGCCATAGATGGACGTTTTAGCCATAGGTCTATTACATTTTCACACACCTCTATCTCATTCATCATATCAAACCTACGAGGTGCTTTATCAATTATAGAATCATAGACAATTTCTATTAATGCTTCCTTATTTTCAAACTCAGTATAAAAAGTCTTTTTGGATATATGTAGTTCATTACATATATCATCTACTTTTATAGACTTTATTCCATACTTAGTGAAAAGTCCTTCGGCTGTTTTTAATATAGATTTACGTAGATTATTATCCATTTCTCACCAAAAAGCATACAAAAGTAAATATTTTATGCTGTTCAACATTAATTTTTCTGTTAAATAAAATTTAAAAGTTTGTTAATGATTTATATTTAACTGATTATCAACTAAATACTAGGAAACTTTTTCACCCAAAAAGTTTCCTAGTGTTACAAAAATATTACAAAAAAAAAGGATTGACCGCATGGTCAATCCTTTTTTTTGTTTTATAGTTCTCATTGAGTTACTTTTAAAGAGGTGATTTTTAGGCGTCCTGAAGTCTGAGAAACCGGAGTGTACAAGTAGTACTCGAGGATTTCGAAGACGAGGGCAACGAGAAAAGCACCCTTTAAAATAGCTCAATTTTTATTCTGCCATTAGAATATCTAGGATTTGTGATGCAGACTTAGCCACAGAAGAACCTGGGCCAAATATAGCTGCCACACCTGCTTTGTATAAGAAATCATAGTCTTGTGCTGGGATTACACCACCTGCAATAACTACGATGTCTTCACGGCCAAGCTTCTTAAGTTCTTCTATTACTTGAGGAACTAGAGTTTTGTGACCTGCAGCAAGTGAAGATACACCTAATACGTGAACGTCGTTTTCTACAGCTTGTTTTGCAGCTTCTGCTGGAGTTTGGAACAATGGTCCCATATCCACGTCAAAACCACAGTCTGCATAACCTGTAGCTACTACTTTTGCACCACGGTCGTGTCCGTCTTGACCCATTTTTGCAATCATGATACGAGGTTGACGACCTTCTTTTTTAGCAAAGGCTGCGCATTTTTCGCTAGCTTCTTTGAACTCTTCGTTGTTTTTAATTTCTGAACTATACACGCCTGAAATGGTTCTAATTGTTGCTTTATAACGTCCTACTACTGCTTCACAAGCATCAGAGATTTCACCTAGAGATGCACGTACGCGAGCTGCTTCTACTGCCAACTCTAGTAAGTTACCTTTACCAGTTTTAACGCATTCTGTGATAGCTTCTAGTGCTTTTTTAACTGCTTCGTTGTCGCGGTTTGCACGAAGCTGTTCTAGACGTTCTATTTGTTGTTTACGAACAGCTGTATTATCTACTTCTAGAATATCGATTGGATCTTCGTGGTCTAGGCGATATTTGTTTACACCAACGATGGTTTGTTTACCTGAGTCGATGCGAGATTGAGTACGAGCAGCTGCTTCTTCAATACGCATTTTTGGAATACCTGTTTCAATAGCTGCAGCCATACCACCAAGTTTTTCGATTTCTTCGATATGAGCCCAAGCTTTTTCTACTAGTTCGTTGGTTAAAGATTCTACATAATATGAACCTGCCCATGGGTCTATTTCTTTACAAATCTTTGTTTCTTCTTGAATATAGATTTGTGTGTTACGAGCAATACGAGCAGAGAAGTCTGTTGGAAGTGCAATAGCTTCGTCCAACGCATTGGTGTGAAGTGATTGAGTGTGACCAAGAGCAGCACCCATAGCTTCGATACAAGTACGACCAACGTTGTTGAATGGGTCTTGTTCTGTAAGTGACCAACCAGATGTTTGGCTGTGTGTACGTAGAGCAAGAGATTTAGGGTTTTTAGAATTGAATTGTTTTACAATCTTAGCCCAAAGCATACGAGCTGCACGCATCTTAGCTATTTCCATAAAGTGGTTTGTACCAATAGCCCAGAAGAAAGATAAACGTGGAGCGAATGCGTCGATATCCATACCTGCATTGATACCAGCACGTAGATATTCAAGACCATCTGCTAGTGTGTATGCCAACTCAATATCTGCTGTAGCACCTGCTTCTTGCATGTGGTAACCAGAGATAGAGATTGAGTTGAATTTAGGCATATTTTTTGAGGTATATTCAAAAATATCAGCAATAATCTTCATAGAGAATTTAGGAGGATAAATGTATGTATTACGCACCATAAATTCTTTTAAGATATCATTTTGGATAGTACCTGCCATTTCTTCTAGTTTTGCACCTTGTTCTAAACCTGCGTTGATATAGAATGCAAGGATTGGAAGAACGGCACCATTCATAGTCATAGAAACTGACATTTTATTTAATGGAATACCATCAAATAAAACTTTCATATCTTCTACAGAACAGATAGAAACACCTGCTTTACCAACGTCACCTACTACACGTTCGTGGTCTGCGTCATAGCCACGGTGTGTAGCAAGGTCGAATGCTACAGAAAGACCTTTTTGACCAGAAGCTAGGTTACGACGATAAAATGCATTAGATTCTTCTGCTGTAGAGAAACCTGCATATTGACGAATAGTCCAAGGACGCATTGGGTACATTGCACTATATGGACCACGTAAGAATGGTGGAAGACCAGAAGCATAGTTTAAGAAATCTAAGTTTTCTGTATCTTCTGCTGTATAAACTGGTTTAACAGGGATTTGCTCTGCAGTAACCCAGTTGGTTTCATTATTGCCTGAAAAAGCACTAGCTTGAACAGACTTAATATCTATATTATTAAAATTTGGTTTCATATTTTATTTCCTCCTGAATTAGATGCCTAATTTTTTATTAAAGCCTTTTAGAGTTTCAAGCACGTTTACACGTACGTGGATAAAGTTCTCGATACCAGCTTTTTGTAAATCTTCCATACAAGCAGGAGCACCTGCAACTACAAAGATTTGTTCACCACCTACTGCTTGGTAAGCAGGAATAGCTAATTCGGCATATTCATCATCGCTTGAACATAATACTATAATATCTGCACCTGCAGCTTTTGCAGCAGCTACACCTTCTTCTACTGTTGAGAAGCCTAGGTTGTCTATTACTTCATATCCTGCACAAGCAAAGAAGTTACAAGAGAATTGAGAACGAGCAAGACGCATTGCTAGGTTTCCTATGGTAAGCATAAATGCTTTAGGACGTTTTGCAGATGCCTCTGTTGCCAAACGTAAAGCTTCAAATTCTGCAGCTGCACGTTCTGTTGGAAGTTTTTCATCTGAAACTTCTACTGAACAACCACATTTACATGCACATTCTTTATTTACTATTTTTTCAGCTGCTAATTCGTTGAAGTTAGGGAATTGGTTGGTTCCTAATAAAATTTCTTTGCGAGAAGCAACATCTTTTTTACGTTTATCTGCGGTTTCTTTTACTTGAGCAAAGATAGAACCATTTTCTATTGATGCTAAGAAACCACCATTATTTTGAATATCTAAGAAGATTTTCCATGCTTGTTCAGCTATCATAGCTGTTAGGTTTTCTATATAATAAGAACCTGCTGCAGGGTCAATAACTTTATCAAAGTTTGATTCTTCTTTCAATAATAATTGTTGGTTACGAGCTATACGTTCAGAGAATTCATCAGATGTTTTATATGTAACATCAAAAGGAAGAACAGTTAATGAATCTACACCACCTAATGCAGCACTCATAGCTTCTGTTTGAGTACGTAATAAGTTTACGTGTGCATCATAGATAGTTTTGTTATATGTAGATGTTTCTGCATGAACTTTCATTTTTGCAGCACATAGGCAAGATGGTTCGTATGCTTCTACTATTTTTGCCCATAATAAACGAGCAGCACGGAATTTTGCGATTTCCATAAAGTAGTTGCCACCAACACCGAATGCAAATTTGATAGATTTTGCAACCATTGGATCAACACCTGCTTCTGTAAGAAGTTCTAGATATTGGTTACCCCATGCTAATGCATAACCTAATTCTTGTGAACAATAAACACCTGCATTGCTTAGGCTAACAGCATTTACACCTATTACTGGGAAGTTTACTAACGCTTCTGATTCTTGAAGAAGATTAATTAAAATATTAGTAATTTCTTCTGAAGAAAGTTTTTTACCTTTAAGAAGCATTCTGTTGATTGGGTCACAACAAATAGAACCATATACTTGAGAAAGGTCTATATTTTTAGAAGTAAAATATCCTTTTAATAAAGATGCCAATTTAGCAGCTTCTTTTACACATACTTTGAAGTTTAATTCTACTTTGGTAGCATCTATGCCATTCAAAAGAGTAGCAATATATTCTTCACTTAATTCTGCTTTATTAACTTTAATTCCTAAAGAGTTAATACCTTTACCTAGAATATCTAGAGCCTTTTCATTAGCCGATTTAGCACATTTAGCGTCGATATTCTGACGTATTTTCCAGTTGTTGTCTGTTTTAGTACTGCGAACATAAGGGAATTCGCCTGGAGCTGATTTAGTAGTAAGTAAGCCTTCCAAGTCTTCTGCACGATAGAAAGGATTTACATTAAAACCTTCTGGAGTTCTCCAAACCAACTTTTTAGAAAAGTCGGCTCCTTTAAGGTCTGCCGTAATTTTGTCCATCCATTCCTGTGTAGAGATAGCAGGAAAGTCTGTCAAAAAGTTAATTTTTTTGTTTGTCATACTATATTTTTTATGTGTGTGTTTATATAATCACGCAAATTTAGGCATTTTTCTTTAGAAAAACACCTAAATATATGGGAATTTTATTGAATAATTAAATTTATCTCCCAACTCCTAACTCTCAACTCCTAACTTCTAACCCCTAACTCCTAACTATTCTAAGTATTTCTCAATCACTGGAAACGACTTATTAACTTCTGCCTCTGTAAAGGGTTTTACCTCCGAAGTCTGTGCAGAAACCACTTTTATCGATCCTGTCTGATGAACATAAAGCGGTTTTTTGTGTTTTCTTTCAGACATTTCCACCTTGGTGATAACATTTTTTTCTGATGGTATCACCTGGTCATATTCTTCTCTATAAATTATATTTCTTTTTATATCAGCATTGATGTATTTTGCTCTATATTTTGTCATTTCTTGACCCGAAAAATTCAATACATTCAAAATAGATAATTGGTCTTCGTTCAACTTATAACCAAAAGGGATATTGGCATTTACCACCAATGATTGAGATAATTTTTTCACCCTGTATGAATAGATATCCAAAATATAATTTAATACCAATTCATACTTAACCACTCCAAAATAATTTTTCTTCTCACGATAGGTCAATAAAAATGTAGAGTCCTGTTCTTCCATGCTCCATTTGGAGATTTTTCCGTCCAATTCTAGGAATAACCATTTAATATCAGAGCCCCATAATACCCTGTGAATCAACTTGCTAGAATCTGTCAAATGTACTAAATCAACATTCTTTTCTTTTTTTAGTTTACCATCTAGAGAATCCAACCTCATCTGTACAGATTTATTCCTATAACGCTTACAAACATCTATTACAAGCTGTATGGAATCTGTTTCTTTTCTTCCAATATTTGGAATTTCTGCTATCTGCCCCACTATTTCTTCCATGGCTATTACTTTTTCATTTTCATAGATATCGTAATCTGAAACTACTTTGTATTTTCTAGTTTCTGTGGGAAAATCTTTTAACATCTGATTCCTAACATCTGCCAATATTTGCTTCATCTGCTTACGTTTACTTAATTTCTTCTCCTTAGAAGGAATGAGAGTTTCTGTAAGCAAAATGGGTTGCTCTACCATGGTAATATCTAGTGTATCTTTGGGTATTTTATTGAACTTCAGTTCCATAGTTTTATACCCTATAAAAGATAAAACTATTGTGGTATTTCTCTTTAAATCTGGGAGTGTAAACAACCCTTCCATATCACTAATAGTACCTACTTCTGGAGAGTCTTTTACATATACCGTTACGTACGACATGGGTTCATGCCCGTCTGTAACTCTGCCTACAAGAGTATCTGCCCAAATTGGGAGGAGGGCAAAAATGAAAATATTTAATAATATTAATCGTCTCATCTTATTCTTTCCAACACTTCTGAAGTAACATTAAATTTGGTATTTCCATATAATTTATCGGTGTCAATATCTAACAAAGGAGATTCAACTCCTTCTTCTGCTATGGTCATATCTGCAGAATATATTTTGGTAGGATTAATTACAAATTTATCTATAAATTCCAATACAACAGGAACATATTCTTTGAATCCTATCATTGCCACTTCGTGACCAAAGTTTTCAAATCTTATTGCCATATATGGCCAATTATTCTTTTCCCAAAGATTTTTTATTAAATAATTAGGACCATACATTCCACGTTTAAATACCACCATTTTATTATAGGTAACTAGTTCGTCTTTGGTTCCATGCATAAATAGCACTGGAGCTGGAGCATTTTTGTATTGAAGTTTTTCTCCAAATGAAACCAACGAACCAGAAAAAGAAACCAATCCCGCAAATTCAAAGTCCTTTGGCAAAACAGAAACCATTTCTCCAGAATTACACTGTTCAAACTGTGTTTTTAATGCTGTAATTGCCCCTGCACTAGAACCTGATATTATAATCTGTTTTGGATTAACCTTAAATTCTTTTGCATTATCCAATGTAAATTTCACAGCAGAAGCCATATCTTCCACTGCCATTGTAACAGAAGTTTCTAGAATTTTGGCTAATTTTATCAAATTACTTTCTGTAACTCCAGCTAGACCCAATCTATAATCTATGCTAATGGTTACGATACCATTTTCTGCAATTTCTGTAAGAAACTTCTGGTAAGAAGGTTCATCTCTCTTACCATGCTTAAATCCACCTCCAAAAGCAAAAATATAACAAGGATGCTCAGAAAGAGTATCATCTGGCATGTATAAGTCTAGTTTCAACTCTTGCCCATCTTTTTCTGCAAATGTGTATGTGCTTTTGGTTACTGCAAATGCTGACACCATCAACATTGCTGATATTGCTGTTAAAATAATTCTTTTCATTGTTTAATAACTTATTTGAAGAACAAATTTAGAGAAAAAAGAGATAAAAAGAGCAATATAAATCGCAAAAAAATGCAAAAACTCCTAATTACTCGCTTCGCTCGTGATTTTATTCCCTTCGGTCATCAGTACGTGTCTCTCGTTCGGGATAATAAATAAATTTATTCTCCTCTCACTTAATCGCAAAATTCCTTACCTTTAAAAGTTTTTTATTCAAAGTTTTGTTTATATCAATAAAATTATTACCTTTGCAGTCCGAATTGAGTAAAATTTTAAAACTATATAGAACATGAAAAAAGGTATTCATCCTGAAAATTATCGTCCTGTAGTATTCAAAGACATGTCTAACGGTGATATGTTCTTATCTCGCTCTACAGCTGCCTCTAAAGAAACTATCGAGTTTGAAGGCGAAACTTATCCATTAATCAAGTTAGATATTTCTAGCAGTTCTCACCCATTCTACACTGGTAAATCTACCCTTGTGGACACTGCAGGTCGTGTTGATAAATTCAACTCTCGTTACAAAAGAAATAAATAATCTAAGATTATATGACAATAAAAAAGGAGTAACATTGTTACTCCTTTTTTATTGCAAAAAAAATAACCCCGCAGGGTTATTTTTTTTATAATAATGCGCAAATTTATTACAATAAAATTGGTTTTAAAGGAGGGAGTTTTAGACTAGTACCGCCTGAGCAACCGGAGTTTACTGGTAGTAAATGAGGATTGTGAGGGCAAACTAGGCGACAAAATCACCCTTTAAAATAATTTTATAATAAATTTTTAATTTTGCTTTCCAATACAGCCTTTGGTACTGCACCTACTTGTTTATCTACCATTTCACCATCTTTGAAGAAAATGATGGTTGGTACTGAACGAATAGCATATTTTTCTGCTAAATCGTTGTTTTCTTCAACATCTACTTTACCAATCAAAGCTTTGCCTTCGTATTCTGTTGCAAGTTCGTCAATAGAAGGACCCATTGCTTTGCAAGGACCACACCATGTAGCCCAGAAATCTGCTACAACTACTTTGTTTGAACTCAATAGTTCGTCAAAGTTTGCATCTGTAAATTCTTTTGCCATAATAATTTTTTTATTTAGTTAATTGAATAATAAATTTTTTCTGATATACTTTTTACCTTTTCCACTTCTTCTTCATCTTCTGAAACTTCTATTTCTTCGGCAGAATCATCTTCATCTGCACCAGAATAGGCATCTAAGATACTTAATAGTTCATTACATGTTTTGATGGAAGCAGTGGACTTAGCTTGCACTTGTGTTCCTAAATCTACATCATAAATTTCAACATACAAATCTACTAAATCTTTATCAGATTCCGAAGAATGTTCTTTAATAAAAACTGAAATTTCTTCTACTATATCTGGAGTAACCAATGAAAGAGGTATCTTTATAGTTAGTTTACTCATAGATGTTCCTTTTAGGTTTTCCAAAAGGTCTAGTTTATTAACTGTTAAAGATAATTCTTCTATATCTACATCTGCATTAGGAAGAATACCTTTTTTTCTATTTTGTCTTTCTTTTTTTGCTTTAAAAGAATAATCTAGAGTGGTATATGCCACTATGTAAGCATTTTCTACAAGTAAATTGGCGTAATTTTTGAATGCTTCGCCAAATAAATATAGTGTATTGGTTCCCGAATAGTCTTCTAATTCAAATATAGCAAACGGTTTATTTTGTTTAGAGGTTCTTATTTGAAAACTCTTCACTATACCTGCCACAACCACAGTTCCGCCTAGATTTACTCGTTCCGAAATAGCCTTTAAATCTATAAGTTCTTGCATACGAGCATTACAACAAACTCGCATCAACACCTTATAATCATCTAATGGGTGTGCAGACAGGTAAATTCCTATTAGTTCTTTTTCTTTATTTAACTTTTCTATAACCGACCAATTTTCCACTTTTGGTGGCACTGGGCGTTGCACCTGAACCTCTTCCATATCGCCAAACAACGACATGGTTTGGTTCATGCTATCCATTTGATATTTAGTAGCAAATTTACTTAATACTTCTAGGAAACTTTCATCACCTTTCCCTGCTGGTGCCATATATTGTTCACGAGTGACACCACTTAATTCATCTAGAGCACCACTAAGAACCAAGTTTTCCATAACCTTGCGGTTGCATTGACTTTGGTTCACCCTTTCAAAGAAATCAAAGGCAGATTTGTATTCACCATTTTTTCTTCGTTCGTTTATTATGCATTCTACTGCACCTTCTCCTACCCCTTTGATACCACCTAGACCAAAACGGATATTACCATCTTTGTCTGCACTAAAGTGAAGTTCACTCTTATTTACGTTAGGTCCTAACACATTGATACCCATTTTCTTACATTCGGACATAAAGGTGGTAACTTTTGTAATATCATCTTTATTTTGTGTAAGAAGAGCAGCCATAAACTCAGATGGATAATGAGCCTTAAGATATGCTGTTTGATATGCGACCCAAGAATAACATGTGGCATGAGACTTATTAAACGCGTATGAAGCAAATTTTTCCCAGTCACCCCATATTTTTTCCAACACCTTTTCGTCATGACCATTTTTCTTTCCTCCCTCCAAGAATTTTCCTTTCAACTCTTCTAGAATCGCCATTATCTTTTTACCCATGGCTTTACGAAGAGAGTCGGACTGACCACGTGTAAAACCTGCTAGAAGACGAGACAAAAGCATCACCTGTTCTTGATAGACAGTGATGCCATAAGTATCTTTAAGATACTTTTCCATTATGTCTATGTCGTATTCTATTTTTTCTTCGCCATGTTTACGACGAATAAATTGAGGGATATAATCCATTGGTCCTGGACGATACAGAGCATTCATTGCTATTAAGTCTTCAAATGTAGAAGGTTTTAATTGGCGTAAATACTTCTGCATACCAGCAGATTCAAACTGGAATGTACCTACTGTTTTCCCTTCACAATATAATTGGTAAGTTTTTTTATCATCCAATGGAATATTATCTATATCTAAGTCTATTCCATGGGTTAATTTTATATTGTGTAATGCTTCTTTTATGATAGACAGAGTACTCAACCCTAAAAAGTCCATTTTTATAAGACCTACAGACTCCACATAGTGACCATCATACTCTGTTACTACAATATCTTCTCCTGAGTTTTTATCCTTCACCACGCTCAGAGGAGCAAAATTTGTAAGGTCTTCGGCACCAATAATCACCCCACATGCATGAATACCAACTTGACGAACTGTTCCTTCCAATTGCGAAGCATATTCTAGCATAGAAGATATATTCTCATCAGTACCGTAATAAGCAGTTTTTATATCTTGTACATATTTTATACAGTTCCCTACATTAACTTTTGGTACTTTTTTTGTATTAGGATCTGCTAAACTATCTGGAAATTTATCTGGAATATAAGAAACTATCTTATTTACATCTGGAAGCGGCACTTTTTGAACACGACCAACATCTTTGATAGAAGATTTTGTAGCCATAGTACCATAGGTGATAATATGTGCCACTTTTTCTTTTCCATATTTTTTAGTAACCCAATCTAGCACAGCACCACGTCCTTCATCATCAAAATCCACATCTATATCGGGAAGTGAAATACGGTCTGGATTAAGGAAACGTTCAAACAGAAGGTCATATTTTAATGGGTCAACATCTGTAATTTTCAAGCAATATGCCACCACCGAACCTGCCGCAGAACCACGTCCTGGACCAACACTCACTCCTAATTCTTCACGAGCTGCACGGATATAATCTTGAACTATAAGGAAGTAACCAGGGAAACCCATAGTTTTCATAATATGTAACTCGAAAACTATACGTTCATGTTGCTCGTCTGTTAGATCTTCACCATAACGTTTTCTTGCTCCTTCCCATGCCAATTTTGACAAATAATCTGCTTCTAGCTTGATACGATAAAGTTTCTCATATCCACCCAATTTCTTAATCTTTGCTTCTGCATCTTCTTGAGAAAGAACCACATTACCTTTTTCATCACGGGTAAACTCGTTGAATAAATCTTCATTAGTAAATTTCTTTCTATATTCTTCCTCTGTACCAAATTCTGCAGGAATATCAAATTTGGGCATGATAGGACCAGATTCTATAGAGAAAACCTCCACCTTATCTGCTACCTCAAGTGTATTAGACAATACTTCTGGGTGGTCCGGAAAACATTTTCTCATTTCATCTGCAGACTTAAGCCATTCTTGTTTGGTATAATACATTCCAGAAGGGTCGCCCAATTCTTTTTTTGTATTCATACACACCAAACGTTCATGTGCATCTGCATTGGTCTCCAACACAAAGTGAACGTCATTTGAAGCCACCACCTTGGTCTGAGTTTTTTCGGCAAGTTCAAAGATTACCTTATTAACCCTCTCTTGACGTTTATAAATAGCCTCATTTAGTACTTCTATTTCACATTTATGTGCTTGAACCTCCAAATAAAAGTCATCACCAAAAAGATTTTTAAACCACCTAATACTCTTTTCTGCCTCATCTATTTGACCTTTTAAAATGAGTTGTGGAATTTCTCCACCCAAACAAGCAGAAGTAACTATCAGACCCTCATGATATTGTTCAAGAAGTTCTTTATCTATACGAGGTCTATTATAAAAGCCATCAATAAAAGCGATAGAAGAGAGTTTGCATAAGTTTTTGTATCCTACTTTGTTTTTTGCAAGTAAAATTAGGTGCCAACCACCTCTATCTATTATAATTTCCTTCCCTTCGCCATTAAGTTCTTTTACCTGATTATCCTTCAAAAGCCTAGAACGACGAGCACAATAAGTTTCAATACCAATAATAGGTTTCAGAGGTTTGTCTGCTCCTTTATTGGATTTTTTTACAATATCAACAAACTCTTTTATCCCATACATACAGCCATGGTCTGTGAGTGCAAGTGCAGGCATTCCTAGTTCCATAGCCCTTTTTACTAGGTCTGGAACCTTGGACATACCATCTAGAATGGAATAATTGGAATGGACGTGTAAGTGTACGAAACTCATTTTTCTTTTTTCTTTTAAGAATGCCAAATTTAGCATTAAAAAACAAATTTCATAACATATCAATCAATAAAGTTATTAACAAGACAAAAAACTCCTAACTCCTAACTCCTAACTCCTAACTTTTTACTATATTTGAATCTTACATAAATGAATCAACATGAAAGTAATCTGCATTGGTTGGAATTATCCTAAACATAACGAAGAGTTAGGTGCAAATAAACCTAATAAACCTACAGTATTCTGCAAACCAGATTCTGCCCTATTAAAAGAGAATAAGGATTTTTATATTCCAGACTTCTCTCAGAGAGTAGATTATGAAGTAGAAGTGGTGGTAAGAATCAACCGTTTAGGTAAAAGTGTTGCAGAAAAATTTGCTCCTCGATACTATGCACAAGTGGCTCTAGGTATAGATTTCACAGCACGTGATATGCAGAATGAAGCTCGTGCAAATGGCGAGCCATGGGACTTGTGCAAAGGATTTGACGGGTCTGCAGTGGTTAGCGAATTTAGAGATTTAGAAACAATAGGAGCAATAAACAATCTAGATTTCCGTTTGGAAATAAATGGAACCACTGTCCAAGCAGCCAATACTAGTGAAATGATTTTCTCTGTTGATGAAATTATCACATACGTTAGTCAGTTTTACACTCTTAAAATTGGAGATTTAATATACACAGGCACTCCTAGCGGCATTGGACCAGTTAAAAGAGGCGATAGGCTCAAAGGTTATCTTCAAGACGAACTTTTACTAGACTTTGAAATTAAATAATGAAAAGATTTCTTACCATAATATTGACTTTAATAACCATTTCTGCTTACGCAAAAGTGCAATATGCGGAACATTCTGTTCTCAAAGATGGGGAATGGATAAAAATATCTGTAAAAGAAACAGGGATTCATAAAATCACATATCAACAACTCAAAGATATGGGCATCAGTAATCCTGCCAACACCCATATTTATGGTTATGGTGGTGCTATATTGGAAGAAAACTTTGCTGTTGGTTTAGATGAATATAAAGATGACCTTCCAGAAAATGCTATATACTTCCATACTGGTAGCGACGGTATTTTCAATGAAAATGACTATATTTTGTTCTATGCACAAGGTCCTGTAAAAGTTGAATACAACGAAAATAAAGATAGATTTGAACATACAATAAACCCATATAGTAATTATGGGTATTATTTCATTACAGAAAATTCAAATCCTCAAAAAAATATCTCCAATGCCGTATATGACATTCCGCCAATTCCAATTCAAGCAGAATACACTACCAACTATTTTTATATTGATAAAGAAGAAATAAACCTTTTAAGTTCTGGTAGAATGTGGATTGGAGATAAATTCACTTCAAAAAATACCAGTAGGAATTACAAATTTCATATTCCAAACAGAATGAATAATCATGATGTTAATTTGAATATGAAGATAATAGGAGTTTCTAATCTTACTACCTCAATGAAGATAGATATAAATTCCGAAAAAACATTAGAAACATCTATGTTAGGAACCACAGATCTTCACCAAGCAGGTTATGCTAGTAGTATAAATTCCAAAATAAAATTAGACTCAAAAAAAGAAGACATTAACATTAAACTAGATTTCTTTTATAATTCTCAAAGTGCAGAAGCATACATAGATTTCATAGGTATAAGTACTAATAGAGAGTTGATAACAGATGGTTCAGAAGAATTTATTATTTATTATCCTGGAAACTATTATCCATATCTAGCAGCGAACTATAACATAACTAGCAATAATCAAAATTTATTATTCTGGGAAATTACAGATACTCAAAACATAAAAAATGTAATCCCTACCAAATCTCAAACTGGATATAAGTTTTCTGCCCCATACGATGAAGAAAGAACTTTTTTAGCATTTGATCCCAATGCTAATTTTCCTAGTACTTTTTCCTACGAAAATATAAACAATCAAGACTTACACTCACTTAGAAATATAGATGTTATTTTCATAAGCGATAGTAAACTAGTAGATGCGGCTACTGAACTAGGTAATTTCCACCTAAGAAATGACAATTTAACCTATAAGGTCATAACAGTAAACGCAATTTACAACGAATTTTCATCTGGCACTCCTGATATTACAGCATACAGAATGTTTTTAAAGATGTTGTACGACAGAGCAGAAAATGAAGATGAAAAACCTAAGCATCTAATTATATTTGGTCCTAGTTCATATGATAACAGGGGTATAAATAATGAAAAATTTGAAATATTAAGTTTCCAAGCCAAAGAGTCACTTAACAATATATATTCTTATGTTACAGATGATTATATCGGTTTTCTAGATGACAACGAGGGAGGTTATATAGAATCTAGTAAATTGGATATCTCTATAGGTAGAATTCCTGCCTATACAGAAGAAGATGCTATAGCTTATGTAAATAAAGTAAAACAATACGTAACTTCAAAAAACAAGGAATCTTGGACCAACAAAATTCTTTTTGTAGGAGATGATGGAGATGTTAATTTACATACTAAACAAGCAAACGCATTAGCAGATTCAGTTTATTCTAGATTTCCTTCATTCTCACCACAAAAATTATTCTTGGATTCATACAAAATGGTCCAAGGAGCATCTGGAGCAACATATCCTGATGCAAAAAATGAAATTTGGAGAAATTTAAATGAAGGTGTACTAATATTTAACTATACAGGTCACGGTAGTATCAATAGTTTAACATCAGAGTTAATGATAACTAAAGCAGATATCATAAATATGAGAAATACTAATCTAGCTGTGTGGATAACTGCTACATGTGATTTTAGTAGATATGATAATTATGAAAGAACTGCAGGTTTAGAAGTTATTTTAAACCCCAAAGGAGGAGCAATAGCATCACTTACAACAACTAGATCTGTATATTCATCTAATAACCAAGCATTGGTACGTGCTGCCTATGAATATATACTACCTAGCGAAGAAGATATAGAGAATGGCTATATTTTATCTATCGGAGAAATAATGAAAAGAGCAAAAATCTCATTAGGTGCAGATAAGAATAAACTTAGTTTTGTATTAATGGGAGACCCTATCATAAAATTATCGTATCCAGACAACGTTATAATTACTGATAGTATTAATTCTAAATCACCAGAAGATGCTCAGATAATGGCTTTAGGCTTAACAACCATAAAAGCCCACGTTGAAAAAAATAATACAATGCGTACAGATTTCAATGGCACTGCATTAGTCACTCTGTATGATAAGAAAGAGAATCTATCTACTCTAGGGCAAGGAAAGAACACCCCATTTGAATTTGAAGACTATAATAGTATTATATTTTCTGGCGAGGTCCCCGTTGTAAATGGAGAAATCGAGGTTACTTTTATGATTCCTAAAGATATTAATTATAAAGTAGGGAACGGAAGACTAACATATTTTATAATTAGTGAAGATGGAAGCGAAAATGGACACGGATACAATGATAGCTTTAGCATTGGAGAAACAGACCCTGATGCTCCAATTAATACTAATGAACCTATTTCACGAGCATATATCAATACCCCAAATTTTACAAATGGTCAAGAAGTAGATAATACCCCTATCTTCTATGCACATCTGTGGGACGAGTTTGGCATCAACACCATAGGCACTGGAATTGGTCACGACATTATCCTAAAATTAAACAACGACCCTAATCAAACATATATCTTAAATAATCATTATACAGCATCTTTGGGCGATTATAAAAGTGGCACAGTGAAATTTAACTTACCTAAATTGGAAGACGGAGAATATTCACTATTTTTCAGAGCATGGAGTTTACAAAACATTTCTACTACAAATGAATTAAATTTTGTAGTTAAAAGTGATGCCCCTGCCAATGTTGAGGAGTTTAGTATATACCCCACCCCTGCCACAGAATACGTAAATTTTTATTTAAAATATGACCGTCCAGAAGACATTATAGACATAGAATTTAGTGTTATAGACTTAGCAGGTAAAACATTGTGGACTAGCACAGAAGAATATTTATCTGAGGATGCCACATATACATCTAGATGGAATTTTCTATCGCCTCGCCCTACAGGCAATGGTATTTATATAGCCAAAGTATCCATTACCACTTCAGAAGGCACTGTAACGCATAAATCTAAAAAGATTATAATAAATGCACAATAAAAACCATATTTTTTCGTTACCTTTGTAGCCGTTTAAATAAAAACAATTATAATATTAAGTATGAAGAACAGAATTTTTATTGCTATTGCCCTACTAATAAGCATCCCTAACATTATGTGGGCACAAGACGAAGAAATTACAGAAGAAACAATACAAACATTTACCCCTATCACTACTGGAGTATCATTTTTAACAGTAGCTCCAGACGCACGTGGTGGTGGTCTTGGTGACGTTGGTGCAGCTACTGCACCAGATCCAGATGCACAATATTGGAACCCTGCTAAATACGCATTTATCAGTGCAGAAGGCGGTGCTACAGTTTCGTATGTGCCATGGCTTAGAAAATTAGTCTCAGACATAGACTTAGTTTCTGCTTCTGGTTACTACAAAATTAAAGATGTTCAAACTGTAGCAGCATCTTTCCGTTTCTTCTCATTAGGTAACGTTCTTATTCAAAAAGAACCAGGAGATCAAGGTCTTAACGTTAAACCTTACGACTTAGCAGTAGATGTCTCATACTCACGTATTTTAACAAAGAACTTCTCTATGGGTGTGGCATTACGCTTTATATGGTCAGACCTAACTGGCGGTTATTCTGCAGATGGAGAATATGTTGAACCAGGTTGGTCTATCGCAGCAGACATCTCTGGTTACTATGGTCAAAAAGTTCCATTTGACTGGGGTACTGGTTTCGGTGCTTTTGGTTTCAATATTTCTAATATTGGTAAAAAAGTGGAATATGGCGACTACAGAAGTGCTGCTTTCCTTCCTACAAACTTGCGTTTAGGTGGTAGTTTCACCATGCCTATAGACCAATATAACCACATTTCATTAAACGTGGATTTAAATAAACTTTTAGTTCCTTCTCGCCCTATTTATAATGCAGATATAGAAACAGAAGAAGAATATCAAGCACGTTTAGATGAATATTACAACATGGACCCTATCACAGGTATTGGTCGTTCATTCATTGATATGCCAGATGGAACCCCATACGACTTTGCTCAACAAATTAAGAAAGTAAATTTCTCATTAGGTCTAGAATATGACTATAACGAACAATTCTTTGGTCGTATAGGTTACTATAACGAAAGCAAACAAATGGGTAATCGTAAGTATATGACATTTGGTGCTGGATTTAAACTTAATGTATTCTCATTAGATGTGGCATACGTACTTTCTGTTACCAAAAACAACCCTCTAGACCAAACACTTCGTTTCACTCTAGGATTTAATATGAATGGTCTTAAAGTTCTTTCTGGAACAGCAGAAGAAGCTTCAGACTGGAATTTAGGATTATAATGTATAGAATAGGATTAGGATACGATGTTCATGCACTAGTTCCAGACAGAGAACTATGGCTTGGTGGAATAAAAGTACCTCACACCCTAGGGCTTTTGGGACACTCAGATGCAGATGTTTTAATCCATGCCATCTGTGATGCAATGTTGGGAGCTGCAAACCTAAAAGATATAGGTTACCACTTTCCAGATACATCATCAGACTTTAAAAACATAGATAGTAAAATTCTACTCAGAGAATGTAACAGACTAATAAAAGAAAAAGGATACGTTATTTCCAATATAGATTCTACTATTTGTGCACAAAAGCCAAAACTGAAAGATTACATTGACCCTATGAGGGAATGTTTAGCAGGTGTATTAGAATTGGATGCAGACTGCGTTTCAGTAAAAGCTACAACCACAGAGAGACTAGGATTTGTAGGAAAAGAAGAGGGAATTTCTGCACAAGCTGTGGTATTATTAAAAAAATTGTAAAAAAAATATAGTTAGTTCATTGATAATAAAAAAAATATATATACATTTGTAGTATAATTTATCATTGTTCTTTATGTTCTAATTTTAGAACAACTTCCATATCGTGTAGGGGTGCCGGTATGGAAGTTTTTTTTTATAAAAAAATTATTTCGTTATAAAAAAAAAATCTACTTTGAGTTGTATATTTTTTTCGTTTTTTCTTAACTTTGCGAACAAATTTATCCTTTCTTTTTATGAAACAAGACATGATAGTTATTCTGGACTTAGGTAGTCACGAGAATACAGTTTTAGCTAGAGCTATCCGTGATTTAGGTGTTTATAGTGAGATTTATCCACATGACATCACTGCGGAAGAATTAAAAGCATTACCAAATGTTAAAGGTATCATTATTAATGGTGGTCCTAATAACATTATTGACGGAGTAGAAATAGATGTTCTATCAGAAATTTATGATGCAGGTTTCCCTATTATGTCTGCAGGACATGATAAAGCAAAATGTGAAGTAAAACTACCTGCATTTACAAATGACATAGAAAACATTAAAACTGCCGTTAAGGATTTCGTATTCAATGTTTGCAAAGCAGAGGCAAACTGGAATATGAAAAACTTCATAGCAGACCAAGTGGAACTAATCAGACGCCAGGTAGGTGACAAAAAAGTACTTTTAGCACTTTCTGGTGGTGTGGATAGTTCTGTAGTTGCAGCACTTCTTATTAAAGCTATAGGCAAAAACCTAGTGAGTGTTCACGTAAACCATGGTTTAATGCGTATGGGCGAATCAGAAGATGTGATAGAAGTATTCAAAAACCAACTAGGTGCAAACTTAGTTTATGTAGATGCTACAGACCGTTTCTTAGGTAAACTAGAAAACGTAGCAGACCCAGAAGAAAAACGTAAAATTATTGGCGGTGAGTTTATCCGCGTATTTGAAGAAGAAGCTCGTAAACTTAATGGTATCGACTTCTTAGCACAAGGTACAATCTACCCAGACATCGTAGAATCTGGTACCAAAACAGCAAAAATGGTAAAATCTCACCACAACGTAGGTGGTCTTCCAGAAGATTTACAATTTGAGCTAGTAGAACCTCTTAAACAATTGTTCAAAGATGAAGTTCGTGCTTGTGGCGTAGAACTTGGTCTTCCATACGATATGGTATATCGCCAACCATTCCCAGGTCCTGGTTTAGGCGTACGTTGCTTAGGTGCTATCACTCGTGACAGATTGGAAGCACTTAGACATGCAGATGCTATTCTTAGAGAAGAATTTAAAATAGCAGGATTAGACAAAAAAGTATGGCAATACTTCACAGTAGTTCCAGACTTCAAATCTGTAGGCGTAAAAAATAATGCTCGTAGTTATGATTGGCCAGTGATTATACGTGCCGTTAATACTATTGATGCCATGACAGCTAGCATAGAACTTATAGATTGGCCTATCCTTCAAAAAATTACAGACCGTATCTTGACAGAAGTAGCTAATGTAAACCGCGTTTGCTACGACCTTTCTCCAAAACCAAACGCAACAATCGAATGGGAATAAAACCTCACTAGATTATAAATCAATAGCCTCAACCCGCAAGGATTGAGGCTATTTCGTTGTTTTAAAGTATCTAGTTATTATTTAGATTCTTTGATAGCAGCTTGTGCAGCAGCAAGACGTGCGATAGGCACACGGAATGGAGAACAAGATACATAGTTAAGACCTGTTCTGTGGCAGAATTCTACAGAAGAAGGTTCACCACCATGTTCACCACAAATACCGCATTTCAAGTCTGGACGAGAAGCACGACCTTTCTTAGTTGCCATTTCTACAAGTTGACCTACACCGTTTTGGTCTAGCACTTGGAATGGGTCATTAGGAAGAATCTTCATGTCTAGATATGCAGGTAAGAATGAAGCGATATCGTCACGGCTATAACCAAATGTCATTTGGGTTAAGTCATTTGTACCAAATGAGAAGAATTCTGCTTTGGTAGCGATTCTATCTGCGGTTAATGCAGCACGAGGAATTTCAATCATAGTACCTACTTTGAAGTCAATGCGGTCGCCTACTTCTGCGAACAATTTTTCTGCTTCAGCACGGATGATGCTTTCTTGGTTAGCAAACTCGTTTACGATACCAGTAAGAGGAACCATGATTTCTGGGTGTGTTTCAACGCCTTCTTTCTTAAGTTCTAGAGCAGCACCAAGGATAGCACGAGTTTGCATTTGAGTAATTTCTGGATAAGTATTACCTAAACGGCAACCACGGTGACCTAGCATTGGGTTTGCTTCGTGTAGAGAGTTTACACGTTGACGAATGTAGTCAAATGAAACACCCATGATTTCTGCTAATTCACGTTGTTCTTTTTCTTCGTGTGGAACGAACTCGTGTAAAGGTGGGTCTAACAAACGAACAGTTACTGGGCAACCTTCCATTGCTTTGAAGATACCTTTGAAGTCTGCTTGTTGGTATGGAAGAATTTTAGCAAGAGCTTTGCGACGACCGTCTTGAGTTTCTGCTAAGATCATTTCACGCATTGCACGGATTTTGTCTCCTTCAAAGAACATGTGTTCTGTACGGCAAAGACCAATACCTACTGCACCAAATTTACGAGCTACAGCAGCATCGTGTGGAGTATCAGCATTGGTACGAACTTGCATACGAGTATATTTATCAGCAAGTTTCATCAATTCTGAGAAATCTTCGTCTAATTCTGCTTCTTTAGTAGCAACTGCACCTAAGTAAACTTCACCTGTAGAACCATTAATAGAGATGTAATCACCTTCTTTTAATACTGTTCCATCTACAGTCATGGTTTTTGCAACATAGTCGATAACTAATGCACCTGCACCAGATACACAACATTTACCCATACCACGAGCCACAACAGCAGCGTGAGAAGTCATACCACCACGAGCTGTTAAGATACCTTCTGCAGCAGCCATACCTGCTAAGTCTTCTGGAGATGTTTCGATACGAACCATTACTACGCGTTCGCCTTTGCTTGCCCATAGAGCAGCATCATCTGCACTAAACACGATTTTACCGCAAGCAGCACCTGGAGAAGCAGCAAGACCTTTTGTTAATACTTGAGCAACTTTTAATGCAGCTTTGTCAAATACTGGGTGTAATAATTCGTCTAGTTTATTAGGTTCACAACGTAAAACTGCTGTTTGTTCGTCGATCATACCTTCGCGTAAAAGGTCCATAGCGATTTTAACCATAGCAGCACCAGTACGTTTACCATTACGAGTTTGTAAGAACCAAAGTTTACCTTCTTGTACGGTGAACTCCATGTCTTGCATATCTTTGTAGTGGTTTTCAAGTTTGGTTTGAAGAGCGTCTAATTCTGCGTAGATTTCTGGCATTGCTTCTTCCATAGAAGGATATTTAGCAACACGTTCTTCTTCTGAAATATTTGCTAATTTAGCCCAACGTTGAGAACCGATTTTGGTGATTTGTTGAGGAGTACGAATACCTGCCACAACGTCTTCACCTTGAGCATTGATTAAGTATTCACCTACAAATAGATTTTCACCTGTAGCAGCGTCACGGCTGAATGCAACACCTGTAGCAGATGTATCACCCATGTTACCGAACACCATTGCTTGAACGTTAACAGCTGTACCCCATTCTGCTGGGATTCCTTCCATTTTTCTGTAAAGGATAGCACGTTCGTTCATCCAGCTGTCGAATACAGCACAGATAGCACCCCAAAGTTGGTCGTATGCAGATTCTGGGAAATCTTTACCAGTTTGTTTTTTAACAGCTTCTTTAAATCTTTTTACTAATTCTTGAAGGTCTGCTACTTCAAGTTCTGTATCTAAATGAACACCTTTTGCAGCTTTAACTGCTTCGATGATTTCTTCAAATGGGTCGATGTCAGTTTTGTTAACTGGTTTCATACCAAGAACTACGTCACCGTACATTTGTACGAAACGACGATATGAATCCCATACGAAACGAGGGTTACCTGTTTTAGCAACAAGACCTTCAACAACTTTATCATTAAGACCTAGGTTAAGAATGGTATCCATCATACCTGGCATAGAAGCACGAGCACCAGAACGAACAGAAACTAAAAGTGGGTTTTCAATGTCACCAAATTTAGAGTTCATTAGGTTTTCTACGTGTGCTAGAGCTGCAAGAACATCTTCTTTAAGTAGCTCTACCATTTTTTCTTTACCTACTTCGTAATATTCATTACAAACATCTGTTGTGATAGTGAAACCTGGAGGCACTGGAACACCGATAAGGTTCATTTCAGCAAGGTTTGCACCTTTACCGCCTAATAGGTTTCTCATGTCTGCTTTACCTTCTGCTTGTCCGTTACCGAAGGTATAAACGCGTTTTTTGTTATCCATAAGACTATTAAATAATTAAAATATTGATTGTTATAATTTATTTTGCCTTTAAAAGTTGCAAATTTAATGATTTTTTTTAACAAAAAAAACGTTTATACCCTAATTATGATATAAACGTTGAATTTATTTTTTTATTAAAGTGATGATGCGATTATTTAGTAAGTCGAATATTAAAGAAATAAAGCTAACAATTAATATTAACCTCTACTCCCAAAGATTCCACTACCTACTCTCACTATGGTAGAGCCTTCGCTCATGGCTATTTTGTAGTCGTCGGTCATGCCCATTGAGATTTCTTTAAAATCTTGATTGGCAGAGAAATATGCCATTTTAAGATAGGCAAAATTTGCAACTAGAGTTTTAAATTCTTTTCTTATTTGTTTTTCGTCTTCGGTATAGGTAGCCATGCCCATTACACCGACAATGCGAATGTTTTTAAGTAAGGCAAATTCATCTGACGAAAGCACTTGTTCACATTCTTCTAGTGTGAAACCAGATTTTGTTTCTTCTTGTGCCACATGAAACTGCAAAAGACAATCTATTACTCTGTCGTTTTTAAGGGCTTGTTTGTTGATTTCTTGCATAAGTTTGAGAGAATCAACAGACTCTATACAAGAAATAAATGGTGCAATATATTTAACTTTGTTGGTTTGAAGATGACCTATAAAGTGCCATTCAATATCTTTTGGCATTGCTTCTGCCTTGTCTCTCACCTCCAAAGCATGACTCTCACCAAACACTCTTTGACCCGCTTCATAAGCCTGCTTAACGTAATCTAATGGCTGATATTTTGACACTGCCACAAGTTTTACATTCTCTTTTAATGTTTGCCTAACGGCTAATAAATTATCCTTTATCATTATTTTCTAATAATTATCTCTTTTACCATAAAAACACCTTCTAATTCTGTGTTTAGAAGTTGCAAAATTTTGTGCCTAATCACTATTTCTTTAAACCCTTGAACCACCACAGAAGACTCACCTTTTACAATATAAACTATTAATTCCCAAGTTTTTCTGTCTATATCTACACGTTCAATACAAGGAATTAGAAATGGTGCTTTTTGATTTAGTATAAATGTAAATTTGTTGCAGATTTCTGCCCCTTTAAAAGATTCATACAAGCCATTACTTATAAGAAAATTTTCTAATAGCCCACCAATTTTTTCAAATCTTTTACGTTTCATACTATCCTACCTTCTTCTAGATAAAAGACTTTCTTTTGACCACTTACATTCTCCAAAAGCAAATCTAAATGTTCTCTGTTTGTGTCTGTTATGAAAATTTGACCAAACTCGCTTCCCGAAACTAGATTTACTATTTGCCCTACTCTAGAAGAGTCTAGCTTATCAAAGATATCGTCTAGAAGAAGTATTGGAGTTACCCCTTTTGACTTTTTAAGGAAAAAGAATTGAGCTAGTTTAAGTGCAACTAAAAAGCTTTTGGTTTGTCCTTGTGAAGCCACTTTTTTGAGTGGATATTCCCCTAAAAACATTTCTAGTTCGTCTTTATGAATACCTTTGGTAGTATATCCCAATATATCATCTCTATATCGGCTTTGTTCCAATAATTCTGCCAAATCTCCTTCTTGCATATTGGAACGATATTGGATATTTGCCAGTTCTTTTCCTCCAGAAACCACAGTATAATATTGTGAAAAAATAGGTAAAAATTCTTCTAGAAATTCCACCCTTTTCTGATAAATATACATGGCTTTACGCACCATAATCGCCTCGCTTACACAAAGCAAATCGGGGTCTAGATTATGTGCACGAAGCAGACAGTTTCTCTGAGTTAAAGCATGATTATATTCTAATAATTGGTTTAGGTACTCCTTATCATATTGGGCTATGACTCCGTCAATAAATTTACGTCTTTCTGCACTACCCTCACTAATCAAGACATCATCTTTGGGTGAAACTATCACCAGCGGAATAAGTCCTATATGGTCTGCAAGGCGTTCGTATTCTTTTTTATTTCTTTGGAAACTTTTTTTCTGCCCTTTTTTTACACCTACAGAGATATTTTCTTCGATATTGTTTCTAAGAAAACACCCAGAAAGCATCATAAAGCCCTCATCGTGACGAATATTCTGACTGTCAATATTATTAGTATGACTTTTGCAGAAAGCCAAATAATATACAGTATCAAGCAGATTGGTCTTCCCTACACCATTCTGACCTATAAAACAGTTTATTCCCGAACAGAATTCAGCTTCTAGTTCGGGAAGATTTTTATAATTTATTAGAGAAAGTTTTTTTAGAAACATTTGTTTAGTTCTTTAGGCGAATATTGATTGTTAGTTTTATTTCTGTAGGCGTGACCGCCCGTGGTCTCGTGAACGGGAGGGACCCGCGACGGAACGTCGTGGGAGGGATAGGTCGGCACACCGACCGTACCTTAAAGAAATAAAGCTAACAATTAATATAAAACCCGTTACTCCTTTTACTTAATAGTAAGGAATGGTAATTGTTCACCGCTAAAATATTGTGGCAACTGTCCATTCCATTTGTTGATAGCCATTTCTTGAAGTACAAGTGGAGAAAGTGAAGCTTGTTTAACTTTTTGAGCTTCCGCTTCTAGTTTCATACGTTCTAGAGTAAATTTAGCAGTAAGAGCACCTTGTTCTGCTATTTTTTTATCTTCTATGGCTTTGTTAAAGTCATCACTAAAGTCGTGGCTTGTAATAAGAAGACTTTTTACTTTAATACCTGTTCCAGCCACCTGTTCAGAGAAAGAAGTGTTAATTTTATCTGAAATTTCTGCTCGTTTCTCAACAAATCTTTCTATAGGATATTCTGCAATTACTGCATTAACCTTTTCTGAAAGTGTAGGACGAATAAGAGTATTCTCTATGTTTTCTCCGTATGTTTGGAAGATTCTACCCACTTCTGAAGGATCTAGGGAATACACTAAAGCAACATCTACAGTGATGGTTTGAATGTCGCTAGATGATACTTCTGTGTGAATGGTTAGATTTTTATCCCTTATAGACATAATTTTTACATCATCTGCTATAGGTATTCTAATATTTAAACCTTCACTAGCCACCGAACTTAAACTACCAAAGCGTAAAACCACACCTCTTTCACCTGTATCTACAGTGTAGAAACAAGTACTTAAAGCAATTAAAACTATTGCAATTATCACTCCAGTGATTATAGTTCCCGTACTAAATTTGGGAGCTATAGGTTTTGATTGTTGTTGATACATATTATTCAAATTTTAATTAATTACTAAAAAATGTTCGCTAAAAATTGCGAACTACAAATATAAAAAATTTCTATCTAAAATAAAACAGAGCTGATAAAATTTTATCAACTCTGTTTTTGATGCCCTTCGACAAGCTCAGGGACCGTAAATAGTATATCGTAAAATTATTTTAAAGAGGTGAGTTCTAGGCGTGCAACGTGTGATAAACCGGAGCTTACTAGAGGTAAGTGAGGATTTAGAACACTAGCACAACGACGAAATCGCCCTTTAAAATATTTTACAGACGTGCTTTGATTGCTGCACTCTCTGCTTCATACCCAGGTTTGTCAAGAAGCGCAAACATATTTTTCTTGTAAGCTTCTACACCTGGTTGGTTGAATGGATTAACACCTAATACGTAACCACTGATACCACAACCTATTTCAAAGAAGTAGATTAACTCACCGATATAGTATGCGTTAAGTTCTGGAATTTCAATTTTTAGGTTTGGAACACCACCATCAACGTGAGCAAGCATAGTACCTAGTTCTGCCATTTTATTAACTTCATCAACACGTTTACCTGCTAAGAAGTTTAGTCCGTCTAGGTTAGCTTCATCTGTTGGGATAACCATGGTTTTGTTTGGTTTAGAAACAGAAAGTACTGTTTCAAAAATGGTACGTTCGCCTTCTTGAATCCATTGACCCATAGAGTGAAGGTCTGTTGTGAAATCTACAGCAGCATTGAAAATACCTTTATTATCTTTACCTTCACTTTC
>JAFWXW010000004.1 GCA_017517845.1 Paludibacteraceae bacterium | reverse complement strand
GCTTATAATAATAAGGGATTATGTAATAAAAGATGGAAAACTGCAAAGGATATGGTAAACTCCATTGAAAATGATTTTAACATAAAAATATCACATATTAAAAAAGAACATCTACTAACTTACGCAGATTTACACGTGAATAATGATTATCACAAAGACCCATCTGATCATCTTATTATTGCACACTCGATAACAGAGAAAATACCACTCATCTCTAGTGACCGTAGATTTCCATACTACCAGAAACAAGGTTTAGATTTAATCTTCAACGAAAGATAATACATACCCTTTCTCCCTCCCTGCCTCGACCTCAATAAGTCGGGGCAGGGGTGTTTTGAGAGAGGGGGGGGAAAAATACTAGAGATTTTGTCTAGATAACCGAGTTTTTTGTTGCTTGTTGGGACTAATGATAAATAATAAACGAAGGTTTAAATAAAAATTATTATCTTTGCAGTTTGAAAAAGTATAATTTATTATCATGGAACACAAATTGACCATTTACAACACGCTAAGCCGTAAGAAAGAACAGTTCATACCAGTGCATAACAACTTAGTGGGTATGTATGTATGTGGACCTACAGTATATGGTGATGCACACTTGGGACATGCTCGTCCTGCTATCACATTTGACCTACTATTCCGTTACCTACAAAAATTGGGGTACAAAGTGCGTTATGTACGCAATATTACAGATGTGGGTCACTTGGAACATGATGCAGATGAGGGTGAAGATAAGATAGCAAAAAAAGCTCGTTTGGAACAAAAGGAACCTATGGAAGTGGTTCAATATTTCCTAAACCGTTATCACAAAAACATGGAAGACTTAAATGTGCTTCCTCCTAGCATTGAACCTCATGCTTCTGGTCATATTATAGAGCAAATAGAGTTTACACAAAAAATTCTAGATGCTGGTTATGCATACGTGAGCGAGGGTTCTGTTTATTTTGATGTAGAAAAATATAACAAAGATTTTAACTACGGAAAACTATCTGGACGCAATATAGACGAACTTTTGGAGACTACTCGTGAGTTGGACGGTCAGAGTGAAAAACGTCGTAGTATGGACTTTGCATTATGGAAAAAGGCTCAGCCAGAACACATTATGCGTTGGCCTTCTCCATGGAGTGATGGTTTCCCAGGTTGGCACATGGAATGCTCTGCTATGGGTTGCAAATACTTGGGTGAAGAGTTTGATATTCACGGAGGTGGTATGGACCTAATGTTCCCTCACCACGAATGTGAAATAGCCCAATCTACTGCCGCTCTTGGCAAAGAAAGCGTTCATTACTGGATGCACAACAATATGATTACCATCAATGGTCAAAAAATGGGAAAATCATTGGGTAATTTCATCACACTTGAAGAATTATTTACTGGAAATCATAAACTATTGGCACAAGCCTATAGTCCAATGACTATTCGTTTCTTTATACTTCAAGCTCACTATCGTAGCACTGTAGATTTCAGTAATGAGGCTCTACAGGCTTCTGAAAAAGGTTTACAACGACTAATGGAAGCATACGAACGTCTAGGTAAACTAACTGCTTCTGCAGCGAGCACAGTAGATGTAAAAGGCTTGAGAGAGAAATGTGATGAAGCTATGAATGATGACTTAAATTCTCCTATTGCTATTTCTCATCTGTTTGATGCTTGTAAGTCTATCAACAGCATAAGTGATGGTAAGGCAACTATCTCTGCCGAAGATCTAGAAGAACTTAAATCTGTATTTAAACTTTATATAGAAGACATTTTTGGTCTAAAAACTGATGCCAAGTCTGATGCAGGCACAGATGCTTACAAAAAAGCCATAGACCTACTTCTTAATATCCGTCTAGAAGCCAAACGCAACAAAGACTGGGGAACATCAGACAAGATTCGTAATGAACTTACAGCCCTTGGCTTCTCCATTAAAGATACCAAAGACGGTTTTGAGTGGAGTTTATAAGGGTATATAAAAGTTATATAAAAAGGAGTTGAACTTTGACATTCAACTCCTTTCTTTTTTTACTCTTTTATAAATTTATATGCTTGTTCGTAGGTTTGGTAACGAACCACTAATAAATAAAGTCCTTCTTCTAGTGTTGTTACATCTACCACACCTTCTTCTGTGTAGTTTGGAGAGTAGATAGCACCAGAAAGAGCCACTACCTTGACATCAGAAATAGCTTCTTCTGAGTCTATTTTGATAAAATCTGATGTAACAGAAGGATAAATAGAAGATTTTGGTGCATTTTCTGCTTCAACATCTTCGATGCCTACGAAAACATATCCGTTTGGCACATCTGGAAGAGTATATTTGGTAGCTGTATAAGCCTTAATGTCTCCTGCTGCAATACTCATAGATTTGTCACCTGCAAGTTGAGCACTGCTACCTGCTAGATAGTCGTACCAATTATTACCAGTAGGTAGTTTAAATGATTGGGCAGTAGTACCAAAGTTGGCAATAATAAATATACGAGAGTTGCCACTACCATAAATAATACTACGAAGTGCTTTGCCAGAGGCTAAATCTGAAGACGTCGGGTTGCCAGAGAACACAGAAGGAGCAAGTTTTGTACGTAGTTGTATTAGCTGACCAAGTTTTTGGTATTGGTTCATACGGTTTGTATTTGAGTACCAACCTTTCACCTCTGGAATAGGTTTTGCATCTAGGTCGTAACATCCTGTTGTAGGCTCTCCGTATGCAGGTTTGTCTTTGTCGCCAGCAGTGCCAGCAGCATTTGAACAGAATGAATAGTCGTAACCAATTTCGTCAAACATATAAAACATTTGAGGACCATTTAGCATAGCACACATACCCACTGTAGCTGCGATACGGTTCATACGAGTAGCTTCATTTGTAGCAATTGCACCGTTGCCATATTTTTTAGCTTTCCAGAATGGGCGTTGTTCGTCGTGAGACGAAGTATAACTTACATAACCATCTCTATTAGCATTATCCAAAGCATCACCATCTTTTAGCCAGCCCATAGCAACTTGCATATAGGCATTGTTGGTGTTTTCCCAACACATCATACCATTGTTTACATAGCCACCACGTTCGTTCATACCTTCCCAGTGTTCCAGAATGAAATAACCATCAGAAACCACAGATTTTACACCATTGTTGTAATAATCATTTATATTCTTTGAACGATTTGTACAATTTGGACCACAAAGACCATGAGAAAGGTCCATACGGAAACCATCTACTTTATACTCTTGAAGCCAAAATTTAAGAGCACGTGTTAAGTAATCTTTTGTAGCTGCATAATCGTGATTCCAATCTTCAAACACAGCTGCACCATGAGGAGCAGACACATTGAAATATGGATTATCTTTTAGGTTGTTATAACCACCATAAAGTTTTTCGTGAGAACAGTTGCCAGTTGCATGATTGTAAACCATATCTACAATAACAGCAATACCACGTTTGTGACATTCGTCAACAATAGTTTTGAAATCATTTTCTGTGCCGTATGCCTTGTCTAATGCAAAGTAGTGGTTTGGAGCATAACCCCAACTTAAGTTGCCATCAAATTCGCAAAGTGGCATAAATTCTATGGCATTTACACCTAGGTTTTCAAAATAGTCTAAACGATTAAGAATACCTTTAAATCCACGATCTTCAGAGAAAATATAAGGCCAAATTTCATAAATAACAAGGTTGTTTCTGTTTGGACGTTTGAAGTTTAAGGTTTCTTTACTCCAAGCAAACGCCTTTTTACCAGGCTGAATAACAGTAACATAACCGCTACCACCATTTGGATAGTCCATAAGAGTTGGGTCTTGTGTTTTTGGTTCCCATTTGTCATCGCCGTGAAGCACCTTTGTAGAATATGGGTCTGAAATTTGTACAAAAGAGCCATTAGACATCTTTACACCATATTGGAATGCATATTCTTTTCCAGCAGTTAAGCCTGTAAATGTGTACCAGAAGTAGTTACCATCTTTGTAGCATTGGTAGTTGTTGTTGAAGTTCCAATTGTTTGCATCGCAAAGAATATACACATTACTTGCTTTTACTCCACTTTTACTTGGATTAACCAAAAGTGAAACAGTCACCTTGGTAGGATCATTTGCATCATAAAAGATACCATCTGTGATACCTGCAGGACGTGTTTTGGTGGTAGGAGCTTTGTCCTCAAAACCAAATGGGTAAAGAATATCTGCAGTTTGTGCATCTGCAGTTTGTGTGCGGAACACAAAGTTCAACCCTGTGATTTCCATATTCTTTGCACAGTCGTAGTAAGTGTAAAGGTCATCTATGGTAAGCACCCATTTTGTACCAGACTTAGTAAGTTTATACTTTTCTGTGTTGGTTTTCCATTCGGGAGCACAAGTCCAGTTCCCTTTTTCCTTTGTTGTTGCACCTGTATGTGCATAGCAAGTAGTTTTTCCAGCCATCGGAGTGCCAGTAGGGTCAAATGTTACCACAATTTTACCCTTATATCCTAACGGAATATTAGCAGGGCTAGTAGTAATTTGTGCCATAGAGGTTACTGTAGCCACCATAGCAGCAATAGTAAGAAGTAATAATTTTTTCATTGATTTAGTATTTTAGGTTGATTTGATTTTTTTCAATCCGTAAAATTAAAAAATTTTCATGAAAAATAATGGTATAATTGCCAAAATATTCATTATAAAGAAAAAATAAACACCACTGCCTCAAAAAACTTTGTGTAGGGACACAGCGTGCTGTGTCCGTAATCCAGGATTGCACCAATGAGTTCAAAAACACCCCTGCCCCGACTTATGAAGTCGAGGCAGGGAGGGGAAATGAATACTATGTTGTAAAACTTTAATAATACTGTACAGAGTCCTATTCTGTAACTTTATGTTTTCTCCTTATCACGGCATACACCAATGCAAAAGGAAGTAATAAAAGAGGAGAGCCTAGGGGAAGGGAGTAACCAAAACAATCAGACATACAAACACCATAATCTTGCTCCGAACCACCATTTGCTAGTACTGCACCTATACAACAGTCTTGACACAATTGCAATGCTTTTGGGTCTTGTTTATCTACCACACAGGTTCCTGGTTCGTACGTACTTAAAAGTGCCGTATTAAAAAATTTTGTTCCTATATCTAATGTATATTCTTCATTTCCTAAGTCGGAGAATGAACTATATGATGAACTAGGCAATGTTAGTGCAAAAGAGACTGAGGCTATCGCCCAAAACAATACACTTAAAATTAAATTTCTATATTTCATAATTTTATAATTTTTTATTTCTTAGGATAGAAATTACGAGCTGTGCTCGTGATTTTGCTTTCGCTCGGCAGTGCTTAAGCAAGCTTATCACTGCCCTCGCTTACTCGCAAAATTATTCCCTCCGGTCATCAACTCGTCCTCACTCCTAACTCTATTTAAGTATCACTTTCTCTGTTCTACTTGCAGTATCGCCTATTACTTGGATTAAATAAACACCTTTTGGAATAGGTAGATTTAGACTTGCTGCATATCCATTAACATTATATTTCATGGTTTTACCTGCCATATCACTTACGTAAATTGTTTCTAGTTCCACACCATTAGTTATTACACGAATGGTATTGTCAGATTCTTCTACGAATATGTTAATAGAACTTGTTACCTCAGTATTTTCATCTACTTTTGTAGTGGTATCGTCTTCTGGAATATCTTCGTTAGGTATAAATTCTTCTAGGTTTAAGTAGAATCTACCTTCAATATCACCAGCTACTAATGCTTCTGTAGTGTATGAATTACGTAGCAGGTCTGTTTCTTTTTCTGTGTAAGTATCTACAAGAGTTACATTATTAAATCCTTGGAAATAAGCCTTTTCAAACTTAATGTTCATATCTTGTTTTAGTCTTACTCCTAGTGGAATGGTTTGTTCCAACGAACCTATATTTAATCTAGAGTATTTATTATCGTTGGCAACGATATATAACTCAGGAACGTCTGTATTTGGAGAGAATACCTTTTCTACATCAGAAGCAGCTGGAACTCCTATTTCTTGGAATTCATCATAACGAATTACAGCATTACTATATCCTTTACCTGTATTAGCATTGAATAAATTAAGTGAGAATGTAGGCATTTCTGCTTCTGCAGAACGTGACCTAGTATTACCATCTGTCAACATTTTAGTTGTAATTTCTAACTCTGATTTATCAGCGGCAGGAGTAAAGATGAAACCATGTTGAGGACGTAACAATACTTTATCAGATGTAGCACTTGTATTCATAAAGGTACCAGCATCGTAGTTGTAGTACTGAATGGTGCCACCAGTTTCTTCTTCCAATTCACGTGCATCTATATTAGCAGGATAGCTGTTGTTAAGCAATACAGGTGTACCCTCTGTTAGCCCTGTATAGTTAGGCATATCCTCTTCGTTTACAAATCGACCTACAAAATTGTTGTATTCGATAGGATCTGCAGGATTATAGTTAGTTTTATATAAGTTGTTATAGTACGCAGCAGGCAATTTGTATTTACCATATTGGTCTGGCACTTGAATAGCAAACACGGTAGTTGGTTCAACCTCTTGTTCAAGCGATGTAAACGACTCTGCCCAACTTGCCATGCCATCTGTTAATACAGCTTGATGCATATATACGTGTGGCAAATGATCTTTTACAAAATAGTCACCAGATTTAACGTTGCGATAGTCAGCTAATTTTTCATCATAAGGTTTTACCACAGTTCCAACTAGAATCCATTGGTTACGAGGAGCTGTAAAGCCTACTTCGGCGTCTCCATAGTAAAGCGATTGACCATCTTTTAGGTTTTCTACACCCATAATACCAGCACCATATTCTATTATAATCTTTTTGGCAAACATGCTACCGTTATTTTCATTGGTTAAACCTGCAGAAACATGCTCCCTATAACTATAGTTACTACGACCACTATCAAAATGATCTGGTATGCGAGGCCATTTTCTACCACCAGAGACTTCAACAGAACCAATTTCTTCAACAATAGCAGTTAGATTATTGCTAAAGGTATTAATACAAGATACACGCTGACGAATCCTTGGGCTTGTATTGTCATTTGGGTCTTTACGAGTATAATATTCCCAGTTGTTACGGTCGTCCCAATCGTCTGTCAAACCTACCCAATAAATAGTATCGGTTGGAGCACTTACTTTGCTTTGATAAGCACCGTATGTCCAACCTTCACCTTTGGGACGTACGTTTATGTAATAACGGTCTGCAAATGATTCGTCATCTGTTAATTCAAAGTCTAACAACTCATCGTCGGTAGGTTTGCTACCATTGTTCATATTGGAGCCTTTTACTATAAGCGAAGCTGGAGTTGCAGCAGAAGTACTACATACTTCACCTTTTACGTTGATAAAGGTGTTGCTATTACAACCAAACGCAAAGGCAGATAAATAAGTATTTTTCTCTGCATCAGATAAACCATCGTAAATAGCTTGGTCATATTCGCTCCAGAAGTTGTTTGGACAGAAATTTTCACCACTTACACTCTTGCCCAAGAATGGATTGCTGCTCTTACCTGGGCAATCTACGTCATAACTGTAGCAGTTGTTGTATTTAAAGAATACATTAGCAACTTCTATATTGGCTTCTTCGGCAAACGACATAAAATCGTATGTAGAAGAAGAAGTTATGCCATTATTTGCAAAGTAGAATGTATTATAGTAAGCACCCATATTCGTCACTTTATTACCAAATTGAGTAACAAGACGTATAGCAGAAGGGTTACGTTGTCCTGCACTTGCCGTAAACTTATTGGTATTCCAGAACACATTGTTCATAATCAACATATCTTGAACATCTTGCACCCACATAAGTGTAGCATGGTCACCACGGAAGTTGTTTTGAATAAACTTAATGTTTTTACACCACATAAACTTGGCAGATGCACCCCAAGCAATGGCGTTAGAAGACGCATCGTCAAATACAGATTCAAAGTCGTTGTATTTAAAGGTAACGCCATTGTAGCTGGAAATGTGCATACCTGTAAATCCGTCCGAACCAATCATACAGTTTTGCACCAAAATATTGGCATCGCCTACGTAGCCGTTTGTATTAAGCGAATGCCAACCTGCATCGCCAGATGCAATATCTTTGTCCATTTCCAAGGCATTGTCTCCTACATTATTTGGATCGGAGTAGATACATAGCGAGTCTAACACAATGTTTTTACTTTTACGAATAACAATGTGGTGCACCCAAGGTTTAGCCACTGTGGTACCAGCTTTAATGGTTAAGGTATTGGCAGGGTCGGCACCCTCGTAGTTAAAGTTGTCCAATAGGTTAGAGTTGGCAGGTTTGTTGTTTCCTGCATACTTGCCTACATTGGTAGTACCACGGTAGATATAAGCCAGCTTATTGTCATCTGGGGTGTCGTCATAGTAATGAACATTGATTACTACAGGCTGTTGCAAGTTGTAGCTATTATTAGATTTTACTACATAACGATAATCGGTTTCGTTTTCAGTAGATTCTTTTAGTTTTTGGATAGCAGTTTTAAGAGAACCATAAGTAAGCGAACAATCATCTACATAATCTTCACCTAGAGCCGCATTTACTGTAATGTTAATAGGATCTCCACCCGCTACTGGACGTGTAGTACAGTCTGCCATTGTAAAGTAGCCTGTTTGATCACTTAAATACATCATATCGCCAATCATGGCATAAGCTTTATATCCGTATGTGTATCCTTTTGCCAAGTTGGTGGCAGTATGTTGGAATGTTTCACCGCGATACAATTGAGATAAATTATCAGCTTTTAATCGAGGTGAATTCTTGGTAGGAGTACAACCAGATGTAGCAGTACCCATACAATATACAAATCCATATTCAGTAATTGCTTGACAGTTTGTTTCAGAAAGGTAACCATACATGGTAACAATAGTATTGCCTGCACTAAGCATTGGGTCGTAAGTAATGTACACAGGTGAGGTGCTTTCTACACCACAAGCACCACTATAGGAAGTAAGAGTTGCACTGCCTTGTCCATCTACCCAGCCAGTTAGTTGCACACAAGGAGTAGATGCAGAGAATGTTAACTCACTAGTATGATTCCATTCATTATGGTCTGCAGGATTATTTCTAAGCATTTGTACCTTACTAATGTTAGCAAGGTTAAGAATTTGATCTACATAGAAGATGTTAGCATCCAATGCACATTGGATTAAGTCTAATGTTTCACTCTCGCCAGATTTATAGGTAACTTTGACTTGAAGTTCTGCTCCTGCATCGTCCCAATCTGTAAGTTTGCTAATATCTAAATAAACAGTACCATTGGTAATGATAATTTCTTCGCTACTACCGCAGGCTTTAGCGGTCATAGAAGGTTTTGAGTCTTTCCATGAATTTGAAAGAACAAAATAATATCTATTCCCTTTTGTTAGTCCAGTCATATCTTGTGTTTGGCAGTTGCTACTGCCATCAGAGAATATAACAGACAATTTATTATAATCTTCTGCTGTCCAAACTGCCCATTGATGCCCATCGTACATACGTTTATCTTGTGTTTGGCTACCAGCAAAACCTCCAAAAGGTTTTTGTGAATCATTATCTGGATTCCAAGCATAACACCACATATCTGTGTAGGCTCCATCGCCTCTACACCAAATTTCAATGTTGTTGCCATCGCAATCAGCAGTGTCATCGTCGTCGTCATCGCCACCAGAGCCACCGCCGTCGCAGTCGCCTGAATGAGTTTCCCAACTACCTTCGCTATAATAGGTTGTGCCATTCCATGTGCCATTTGAAGTAGTGCTTGGGACATACATTGGCTTGTCTCCACATAAATCACCTCTGTGAGCTGCTTTTGTATTATGGAAATTATTATAATCTTTTTGTGAATCTTTAGTAAATGAGATATAGCCACTGTGACCTGATGGATATTCAACTTTATAAATAGCATTATTGCCAGTTCCACTACATGAAGTCATAGGAAGTGGACCTGCTTTAATGCCGTTAGAACCTGATCCATTTTGTTCATCCCAATACTCATCATTATATAGGTAAACATAAACGCTTGACCAATTTACCGTGTTTTTGAAGTAAATGGTGGTAGCATTGGTATTGCATGCTGGAGTATAGTTTGCGTAATCTTGTTTTGTAAGGCTATAAACGCCATTTGATAATGTAGGGATATAAATATAGGCAGTAGCATCATCTCTACTTATATTTATAGCTTTTGTATAATTGTTGGTACCTTGATGAACTAAACGTGTATCTAGGGATTCATTTGCTCCAGATTTACTCCATTGGTCTTTAGCGAATGCTATTTGTGTAGCATTCGCTAAAGACCAATAAGCAACATTATCACATTTAAAAATATTGCCACTTACTTTTGTCATTTGCCAATCACTACGAGAATAGCTTCCATGTCCCATATATAGGTAGATGCTATTTTCAGGCCACTGTGTATTGGTATTATCAAAATAAATTGTAACAGTGGCAGCCCCCCACGCACTACTGCTCACACCAAGTAGAACGCAAAGTAAGGCAAGCACTCGTAGGGCTTTGCTTAAAGCCCCACTCATAATTGTATTGTTATAAAATTTTTTCATATCGTGTATTTTTTATTTTATTCTTACTAAGGTTCTTTTTATTATGGTTTAACTATTTCGGGGTTACAATTTTCTGTAACATCATTTAGTATAATGGTAGATGTGGCAGTGCCGTTCTGAATAGTTCCGCATTGGTTTTCGCCCGATACCTCGATAGTGGCACTTACTTGATACTGTGTCTGAGTGTCCGGATCGCCATTGCCACCTACACCCCATGCAGAAGGACGTGGTATCTTAATAGCATAAGTATCGTTAGATTTTTTCACAGTAGCTTTAACGGTAGCATTGTTAATGCTGCTATCGTCAAAGGTGTATTCATAGCCATCGGGAGCATTTACTGTTATCATTACTTGTTGCCAAGGAGTAGTTTCTACGCTAGATGGCGAAAGAGTAAAGATAAGTGCCTCACCGTTAAGGTCATTAATGGCTTTACCCAAACCGCTACCCGCAGTGAGTGCTGTAGAACGGTCTGCAATCCATGCTGTAATGGCATTTTTAGAGGCAGCAAAAGAAGAGGCTGTGCTAGAATTTCCTTCAGGATTATTTCCTGTGAAATTATAATAGCCTACATAATCGCCGTCTGTGGTTGTACCACGAGCCGCTTCGGTATAGGGCCAACGTGCTGCTTCTCTGTTTATGGCATTGCCCAACTCGGTGTTGTAGTCTGCAACCATGTCGCCAATAGAAGCTGCAGAACATACTCCCGATTGATAGGTTGCCCATTTTTGTTTTACAAGGCTTACAAAGCAAGGGTCATTAAGTAAGCCACCTGTTACGCTTGTTCCTTTATGTCCTGTAAACCAGAAAGGAGGATAGAAGGCGTCATTATAAACACTTGATGTTGTAATAAGTAACCCTTCTGGACTATCAATACCATGTTTAACACGTGTACCGTTGTTAAAGCTTAACTCTTGGTCCCAAAGTGGACGAGCCTCGATTTTATCGCCGTCATACACAAAGATGCAGCTGGCACGGAAACCGTCTTGGTTTTTGGCAAGCTCGGTTATAATAAACCAATCTGCCCAGCTATCATAGTCGATAAGCGTACGCACGGTAGCATAATCTTTGTTTGCCAATGCGGTTTCAAAGTCTTCAAAGCGTTGTTGCACGTTTCCATAGAAAGCATCCCAAAGTTGAATGTCTTCTTTTTCTGGATATTCAATTTCAAAACGTTGGTCGATACAAGTTCCATACGATTCGTTGCCGTTAGAGCTATTCTTTGTACCTGTTCTGCTGGTAGCAAAGGTTTTTTGGTCGCCTTCTGTGTTTTCAACGCGATCTACCACATCGGTTTTATCGAATTTTACAATAAAGCCGTTTTCGTTTTTAATATTAACACGGTCTGCATTGTTGGTAATTTTATCCATAAGTACGTAAACGCCTCTGTATTCGCCGTTTACTACCAATTCTACATACATCGAGTTAACACCCCATTCGTCGGGACGCATTTTTTTGTAAAGGTCAAATACCAAACGGTTACGCATCATAGAAGGGTCGGGAGTAGCGGCATAAAGCACCCAATCCTTGTCTGCAGCACCATCAGAAAGCCCAAACAGGTTCTCTTTGTTGGTTTTAACGTAATCTGCACCTTTTTCGTCATCGCCGCATTTTTCTTTACCGGGACAGAAAGCATACGATTTCTTTTTGAAGTTCAAACTGGACGAACCGCGATAGTTCATTCTTGCTTTGCGGTCGTAGCAAATGGTACCGTCCGGATTAAACATCATTACGTCGACCGAACGTTTCTTTTTTAAATCGTCGGCATGGATTGAAGGGTATCTACTGCTACCGCAGTTAGAAGATTCGGTTGTCAAATCTTGATCGGATGGAAAATTTTTTGCTCCCGTATTAACCGAAATAATGGGCAAATTGTAAGTAATGCCAATGTGTTGTTTGTTTGTATTGTTATTGGTAGCATCCGTAACTTGGATATTGCCCGATATTTGCTCTTCGTCGTTATCGTAAATTAGTTTACAGCGATAGTAGCCCACTTGGTTGGCACGCCAGTTGTTGCAGTTTCCGCTACCGTTGGTTACTACTACATTGCTGTTGGATTGGTTGTTGGCAGCATTAAAATTGCTGTAACTGCGTGTGCAATCTGTCCATCCAGAGATGCCGTCATCAGAGAATTGCCAAGTGTATTTTTTTACAGAGGTTGCATCTACACCTGCCAAGTCTTCGTTAGACACATACATCGGGATAAAGTGAGTAGGGTCGTTGGTGTAAAGTTCTTTGCTACCCAAGGCAGCAATCTTAACACCTGCTTCTTCCACTTTTACGGTAAACTCAGTTGGGGTGCTTAAATTGGCACAAGTGCCATGCGTAGCCACAATCGTATAGGTAAACTCGCCAGTGGCATCGCCTACGTTAAAGGTAACGCTATTGCCATTCCATGTGCCTACCTCTTGGTCGTTTGCATTGTAGCAAACATAGGTAGCATTCGCATCCATATTATTAACCGTAATGGTGGTCGATTTGTTTTGACCCACGTTAATTTTACCACTTGGCGATAGGTCTGGTGCGGCAGGGGCTTCGTAAACAGAGAGTGTCAAGGACTCCGTCTCCGAGTAGCAATTGCCATTCTTAACACGTGCGTAGTATCTTGTTTCGGCGTCAATGCTTACAGTAGCGGATGCACTTTGTGAGCAGTTCGAATTGGTATACCATAATACATTAGCAACTCCATTGTTATAACTGCTTAGTGTAACGGATGTATTAGGACATACTGTTGCAGTGGTAATAACGTTAGGAGTTGCAGGGATTGCATTAACAGTAACAGTAACTTCATCCGATACGTTGTTAGTACCGTCGCACGCATCCTCGTGCGAGGCGTAAATGGTATAGGTTGTATTAGCATTTAACGTTGTTGGTGTTGTATAAGTGTTCTCAGAGCTAAATATTATATCACCAGTTGTACTATTTAGTCTATAAGTAACACCATCTTGAGGATTGTTCAATCTAAGCGTAGCTGTGCTACCTGCACAGATAGCATCTGCCGTTACGTTGGGAGCCTCGACATTGGTGCAAGTAGGTGCTGTTTTGTAATATATAGTTTTAGATTTTGCGGTTCCCTTATAATTTGCATTTCCTCCTAAAAGAGGAGTGTAAGTAACTGTGTATGCAGTAGCTGATTGGGCTGTAGTAAGAGATACGTCTATAGATTTACTAGAACCAGATGCAATTGTAGCAGTTGACGAACCATATGACAATTGAATTTGAAAGTTATGGTCGTCTATTGTAGCTGAAGCAGTCAATTCCATTGTTCCATTTTCGTCATATACATAAGGATCTGCTTGTGTACCAGAACCACTATTAAAACCAGAAGCTGATAGTGTTGTTGTAGCCAAAGAAACAGTTGTATATCTGCTATTCTGGGTAACGCTTGTAGAGCCATCTGTAACAGCTGTTACTAAATTGTATGTAGAGATATTATTAGGTAAAACGATATCTCCCGTCTTATTATGCCAGCTATAACCCGCATCTGCCGGCCATGTAGTACTTCCATTTGCAGGTCCTGCATTTTGTCCTCTGAATAAAATCATTCCATGTAGTGTCATGCCATTAGGAATATTCATGTAGAACACATCAGATGTATTGTTTGTAGATGCATTGTTTGTAGTTCCAACTTTACAGATTCTTTGAACTTGACCAGCACCGCCATTTGCCCAAATCCAAGCATAATGATAACATCCACTATTATTCCACCATGTCGAACCCCCGCTGAATTTAAAATACAACCTGTAACTTCCGTCCGATTGAGTAGTGTTTGCCGCTAGCATGGCACTCGTGCCCATCAGTAGCATTAGGGCCATGATAAGCCACCTTGCGCTTAGGCGCGAGGTAAATTGTTTAAAATTGTTTGTAAAATTTTTCATAAGTATGTTGTTTTTAATTTGTTTTGTTTATGTTTTTATGTTGTTACTCATTTATGCTACTGTTTTTGTCACCCTCGCTTCGCTCGGGTGAGAGGGCGTGGTGGGTGGTGGGTGTCGCTCTACACAGGCGTTATCATCGATTTCGGGCACTTTTTCCCTTCGGTCAACAACACGTCGACAAGCTCAGTGACCGAATCGTCTCAACACCTGCCTATTACCTTGAGAGAAACCCGCGATGCGGGTTAACTCCTAATTGCCTAACGGCGATTTTGCTCCCGCTCGGCATAGTTCAAACAAGTTTGACTCTGCTCTCGCTTACTCGCAAAATTCCTAACTCCTAACTGAAACAGCTCTGTTGTTCCAATCAAACGACCGATTGATTTGGACAAAAAATTGGGTGGAAAATAGAGGGATAAAAAAGGGGAAATGTTAAAAGAAAAAGGACAAAAAAATAGCGTTAAATATTAAATTAATTAACAAATAACGCTATATGAGATATTAAGATTTTAAATCTCTAAAAAGAAACAAGCCCTTGTCTTTATTTAGAAATTCTCTAATTAGACAATTTATTTAGCTATTAATAGTCTTGTAGTTTTTTAGTAATTTATCAAAATCACTTTCCATAAGTTCTATTTCGCGTTTACGATAAATTTCAAATTCTTTTTCAGCTTTTTCTATAGCTTGTTTGTGTGATATATTGCCATTACCCATTAGTACTTTCCTTTTGTGAGCTATGATTTGATTGTCTAGGGCATCTATCCAATCCTTCATTGTCATAGGATTCATTTCCAATGCCTGAAACTCTGCAAAATCAAGAAAGCCAGAAACAAGTAAATTTAGACGTTGTAGTTCAATTTCAGAAAGGTAATTTTTAGCAATTTTTACGTCATCTTTAGTAATGTAATTGCCTTTAAAGTTGGTCATTCCAACAAAAGGTTTTTCACTATCTACACGATTATAAATAACTTCGGCAGCTGTATTTTCGTGAACAGCATAGTGTAACTTATTTTGAATTGTTGCCACTTGTGATTGTATTCTATATCCTAGGGCAATAATCATATCTAGGTTGTAGTGAGCAACCATATATTGTTTCCCGTCTGATGCAGTTGTTCGGAAATTCCGAACAACTGAAATCTCACCAAGTTCCCCATCTTCAAGTATATGTTTAATATGCTCGCTAATATTTGATTTGCTTGTTTGGTATATTTCAACTAATTGCCCTTGTGTGAGCCACAGGTCCTCTTCTGCAAAACGAACAGATACACGAGTTATCTCATTGTCATCTTGATAAAGTATTATTTTGTTTTCTTCTTTCATTTAAGCTAATATTTTCTTTTCACAAATATACAATATTTTCTAATAATCATCATTCATAAAATGTGTTATTTTTAAAAATAAAATAATATTTTGAAATCTAGAATTTTATATTTGTCTCAACATCTCCCTACAACAAAAGAAAAAACCTTTACGAGGGTTAAAATAAGAAAGGTCTGACAAGAAGAATTGTCAGACCTTAATTGTATTCTTTGAAACAAAATTAAATTTGTTTGAAGAAGTCGTTGCCTTTGTCATCTACAAGGATAAATGCTGGGAAATCTTCAACTTCGATTTTCCAGATTGCTTCCATGCCTAGTTCTGGGTATTCAACGCATTCGATGCTCTTGATGTTGTTTTGAGCAAGGATAGCAGCAGGACCACCGATAGAGCCTAGGTAGAAACCACCATATTGTTTGCAAGCGTCTGTTACTTGTTGACTACGGTTGCCTTTTGCAAGCATCACCATGCTACCACCTTTTGATTGGAATAGGCCAACGTATGAGTCCATACGACCTGCTGTGGTAGGTCCCATAGAGCCACATGCCATACCTGCAGGAGTTTTAGCAGGACCTGCGTAGTAGATTGGGTGGTCTTTGATGTATTGTGGTAGGTCTTCACCATTGTCGATGCGTTCTTTTAGTTTTGCGTGAGCAATATCACGACCTACAATGATAGTACCATTAAGTGAAAGACGAGTAGAAACTGGATATTTGCTTAGTTCAGCAAGTACTTCGTTCATTGGGCGGTTTAGGTCGATTTTCACTGCATCGCCTTCGCCTGCGTTACGAAGTTCTTCTGGAATAAGTTCGTATGGTTTATCGTCTAGTTTTTCAATCCAGATACCGTCTTTGTTGATTTTACATTTAATGTTGCGGTCTGCAGAGCAAGAAACTCCCATACCTACAGGGCAAGACGCTCCGTGACGTGGAAGACGAACTATGCGAACATCATGTGCAAGATATTTACCACCAAATTGGGCACCTAAACCTATTTTATGTGCTTCTGCTAATACTTGTTTTTCTAGTTCTACATCGCGGAATGCACGACCATATTCATTGCCTGTGGTTGGTAATTCATCATAATAATGTGTAGAAGCAAGTTTCACAGTCAATAAGTTCTTTTCTGCAGAAGTGCCACCAATAACAAATGCAATGTGATATGGAGGACAGGCTGCTGTGCCTAGAGATTTCATTTTTTCTACCAAGAAAGGAACAAGTGTAGCAGGATTTAGAAGTGCTTTTGTTTCTTGATATAGATATGTTTTATTTGCAGATCCCCCACCCTTGGTTACACAAAGGAATTTGTATTCCATACCTTCTGTTGCTTCAAGGTCTATTTGTGCTGGAAGATTACATTTTGTATTTACCTCATCATACATATTAAGAGGTGCATTTTGAGAATAACGAAGGTTTTCTTCTGTATATGTTTTGAAAACACCTAAAGAAAGTGCTTCTTCATCACAATATCCTGTCCAAACTTGTTGGCCCTTTTCGCCGTGAATAATAGCTGTACCTGTGTCTTGACAAAGTGGAAGTTTACCTTTTGCAGCTACTTCTGCGTTACGAAGGAATGTTAAAGCCACATATTTATCATTTTCTGATGCTTCTGGGTCTGATAAGATTTTTGCCACTTGTTCGTTGTGTGCACGACGAAGTAGGAAAGAGACATCGCGGAAAGCAGCGTTTGCCATTGCGGTTAAACCTTCTTTTTCTACTTTCAAAATAGGAGTTCCTTCAAACTCGCTCACAGACACGTAGTCCTTAGTTAATAAGTAGTACTCGGTCTTATCTTCTCCTAGTGGGAAAGGATGTTGATAATGAAATGTTGTTGCCATATTTAATACGATTTACAAATTTTGGTAAAGTTAGTATTTATTTTTTATTCTAACATTATTTTTTTGTTGTTTTACAAGAAGAGATATCAAATATTAGTATTCATTGCTCGATTTCAATTTTTTTTGTAAGTTTGCAGAAAATAGAAACCAAAAATGGAAGAATTTATAAAGATTTCCAAAGAGCAAATCATAATGGCTTTCGTTGCTACTTGCATAGAAACCACTGCACGATACTTAGGGACAGATTATAGCGAGGTGTATAATCGTATGAATAAGGTAGGTATGATAGAAAATTATATTTTACCTAATTATGAGCCTCTGCACAGTGAAAGTCGTGAAATCTTAGCGGAACGATTAATAGAATGTCTAGAAAATTGGGAGAAAGAGTTATGAATAGCATTATAGTATATCACGGTGGAACTGAAGTAGTTAAAGAACCATTATGTAATTATGGTAGAAAGAACTTAGATTTCGGTCTAGGGTTTTATGTAACAAATATACGAGAGCAGGCTATTATATGGGCAAACAACATGTCACGTAATAGAAATAAACCTGCTTTATTAAATAGGTATAAACTTAACAAAGAAGCCCTTCTAAAAGAAGCAAAATGCAAAATTTTCAACGCATATAATGAGGAATGGTTAAGATTTATAATAGCAAACCGTGCAGGATTAAATGTAGCAAATGAATTTGATTATGTAGAAGGTGGCGTGGCTAATGATCGTGTAGTTGATACTGTAAACTTGTTTATTGCAGGTTTGATTGACCTAAATGGTGCATTAAGAGAACTATCTAAGCATCAACCAAATAACCAAATGTGTATATTAAATCAAGATGTTATAAACAAATATCTTATTTACGATGGAACAGAAGAATTATGAAAGCCCTACTAAATCGCCTATAATACAAGAAATTATTATGAGCAATAGAATTGGTGCTATATCTATTTTACTTGCCAAAAAATTGGGAATTGAGAATATAGAGGCACTGAAATTATTCTATGAGAGCGAGACTTGCCGAAAACTGCATGATAAATCTACAGGTTTATACCTATACGGCGATTTATATATTGTAGATGAGTTTCTTATTGAACGAGAGGGTGCTTTATAAATAATATAAATTTAGGTCGCGAATCTTTAAAGGTTTGCGATTTCTTTTTTTAGGGGATTATTAATGTGGGCGGTGCAGTCGCAAGGAAGGCGACTTGGACCACTAGTTTGGGTTTGGCTGGATAATTCATATAAAATGCGATTATGCTAGTGGTCTGCATTGCTCCGCAATGTGCACCGCCCACATTAAAAATCCCGATGGGTTGGGTACAATTCCAAAACACAGGCGTCGCCGTAATGCTTCGCATTACTCTGACACCTGCCTACAACAAAAGATAAACCCGCTTGCGGGTTAACTCCTAACTCCTAACTGCACACTCCTAACTATTTTTACCCCTCTATAGCGAATTTCACCCCAAAAAAGCACATAAATATCCCATTTTATGCATTATTACTAGATATAGAGGTTTAATATACATAAATTTGCAGGATTAAAAATTCATACCATGAAAGAAAATAGACATTTTTTAGACTTTATTCAAACAACCATCAGACGCGACTGGAAAGAGCCTGCAATGACAGACTATGATGATGGTGGCGAGTTTACATACGGTGAGATGGCAGAGCGTATAGCTCGTATTCACGTTTTATTCAAAGCAATTGGACTTAAAAAAGGAGATAAAGTAGCACTATGTGGCAGAAATAGTAGCCATTGGGCTATCGCAATGCTGGCTACTGTTAGTTATGAAGCTGTTGCAGTATCTATTATGGATGCTTTTACCCCAGAAAGTATATATGCACTTGTAAAACACTCAGATGCTCGCATCTTTATGGTGGGTGATGTAGTTTGGAAAAACTTAAAAGAAGACCAATTAAACCAAGTAGATGCTATAATTTGTCAAAATACATTAGAACTTTACTACGGTAAGAACGATGATATTAAAAAAGCTCATGCTTCATGGGATAAATTATTTAGTGCAGAATACCCTAATGGATTTGATCCTACCAAAACTACATATAGCATAGATAACATGGACGAACCTGCCATGATTAACTATACTTCTGGTAGTACAGGTGACCCCAAAGGAGTGGTACTTACCCACAGAAACATTAGCTCAAATGTTACATTCGGTCAAGATCGCATCCCTAATCAAGCAGGTTGGAACGTGGTTTCTATGCTTCCTCTTGCTCACATGTTCGGATTAACATTTGAATTTCTATATCAATTGGCAGGAGGGTGTCATGTTTACTTCTTAAACCGTACCCCTTCTCCTCAAGTTTTGCTTAAGGCATTATCAGAAGTGCACCCCTACATGATACTCACTGTGCCATTGGTTATAGAAAAAATATTTAAAAAATCTATCTTCCCTACCATTATGAAACCTGGCATTCGCCTATTATGGTTTATTCCTGGTATAAATAAGATTATCAGAAAGAAAGTTTATGATAAACTTATGGAAGCATTCGGTGGTAGCCTTAAATATCTTATCATCGGTGGAGCTGCCCTTAATCACGAGGTGGAAAAATGCCTAAAACAGATTAAATTCCCATATTGCGTAGGTTATGGCATGACAGAATGTGCCCCTCTTATAGCTTACACTCCATGGAACGAGTTTAAAATACGTTCTTGCGGTAGAATTGTAGATAGAATGGAAATTAAGGTAGATTCAGAAAACCCTCAAAAAGTGGTTGGTGAAATCATGGTAAAAGGCGATAGTGTTATGAACGGGTACTATAAAAATCCAGCTGCTACAGAAGCTGTATTTACAGAAGATGGTTGGATGAAAACTGGTGACCTAGGTGTAATAGACGCCAAAGGCAATATTTTCATTAGAGGTAGAAACAAGAATATGATTCTAAGTGGCAATGGCCAAAATATTTACCCAGAAGAACTAGAAGACAAGGTAAATAATATGCCATACGTTATAGAATCTGTTGTAGTGAGCAGAGGAGACAAATTAGTTGCTCTAGTGTATGCAGACACCGCTGCCATAAAGAAAGAGACAGATAAAACTCCAGAAGAAATTATGGAAATGAACTGTGCAAAAGTAAATAAACTTATTCCACGTTTCTGTAAGATTAATAACTTTGAGTTGGTAGAAAGTGAATTTGCCAAAACACCTAAAAAGAGCATTAAGAGATTCTTATACTCATAATAGAAAACTCAAATAATTATCTGAAAACCTATTACTAGGCTTCTTCAGAAGTTTTAGGAGCGAGATGCATAAACATCTCGCTTACTTTTTCTGCGTATGTCTTGGATATAGGTATTTTTTTAATCTCTGGAATCCTAAACTCCATTTCTAGTTCATCTGCATTTCTACGCATAGCCGTCACATGCTCCATATTTACTATAAAAGATCTATGACAACGGCAAACATTGGTTCCTACCAATGCTTCCTCCATACGTTTCATAGAATTCCTAAGTAAGAATTTATTTATCTTATTTTGGCTTACATAATTTATCTCTACATAATTGTCTGCAGACTCAATATATATTAAACTATTAGAAGAAAGTGAAAGCTTATTTTCGCCCTTTTCATCGGTAAAATTTATTACTCCCACTTGTGAGAATCCTAAACTTTCTAATTCAGAAACTCTTTTTCTTAAACTAATATTGTTTATATACAACCAAGAAACCAGATATGGGATAAATACCACTAAGAAAGTATTAATATTAACCTCCTTAAAAACAGTAACAAGGTCATCGTATTTAAAGAATTCAAGTGTTGGATTTATCCAAATAACATATAATGTATAAAAACCAGAAAGTATGACTAATTCCATTATTAGCCACATTATGTATTCTAGATAACTCAATGAAACTCTTCTTACGAACACATACATTATAAGACGGCTAAAAGCAATCACGCAGATACCAACAAAAACAAAAAGACAAGAATATAAGAAATATCCCACCTCTGTTACATCTACCCATCTAGCAGAATCAAAAGGTCTATACAAATTTACAAACGCTAGTGAGAATATAGCTGTGAATAACACAGATTTAATCATATTCCACTTGTCGGTATAATAGTCTTTTATTTTAGTGGTTTTTATATCCAATTTTTCTGACATCTGTATCTGATTTTAGGTTAATTGACTGACAAAAATAATAAAATTATGAATAAAATCATTACTTTTGCTATTTATATGTAAAATACCTTAAATAAGAATTTATGAAAAAACTCTTTCTAATAGACGCATACGCACTAATATATAGATCATATTTTGCATTCATCAAGAACCCTAGAATTAACTCTGCAGGGCTGAATACTTCTGCAATATTGGGCTTTGTGAATACCATAGAAGATGTTCTTAAAAGAGAATCCCCTACTCACCTAGGTGTTGCGTTTGACCCTTCTGGTCCTACTTTTAGGCATGAAGCATTCGAGGCATATAAGGCACAACGAGAATCCACTCCAGAAGATATAAAAATAGCAATTCCTTATATTAAAAATTTGTTGAAAGCGTATAATATTCCTATTTATGAGGTTAGTGGTTATGAAGCCGACGATGTTATAGGCACTTTGTCCAAAAAAGCTGCTAAAAATGGGTTCAATGTATATATGCTTACTCCCGACAAGGATTATGGTCAATTGGTTGAAGAACACATATTTATGTATCGTCCAAGACACTCAGGTGGTTATGAAATTTTGGGCGTAGAAGAGATAAAATCCAAATATAGTTTAGAAAATCAAGAACAAGTCATAGACCTCTTGGGTCTAATGGGTGATAGTAGCGACAATATACCTGGTTGCCCAGGTGTGGGAGAAAAAACTGCCATTAAACTACTACAAGAATTTGGTAATATAGACAATCTTCTTGCCAATATAGACTCACTAAAAGGAGCATTAAAAACAAAGATAGAAAGCAATGTGGAACAAATCAAATTTTCTCGTTTCCTTGCTACCATCAAAACAGATACACCTATAGAGTTTAATGAAGAAGAATTGGTAGTAAAAGAACCTAATGTAAAAGAACTTCTAAATATATTCCAAGAACTAGAATTCAGAACATTAATCTCCAAATATGGTAATACTACTTCTGCTCCAACAATAAAAAAAGTTGCTGAACCTCAGCAACTTTCACTTTTTGACCTATTTGACGAAGCAGAAAAAGTTGCAGAAAACACCGATGAAACCGCCATTTCTTCTAGAAAATCTATTCTGAATACCCCACATAAATACACTTTGGTAGATTCCTCAAATTTCTCCCATTTCATCGAGAATTTAAGCACACAAAAAACTTTTTGTTTTGATACAGAAACCACAGGACTTGATGTGCATAATGATAAACTTTTGGGACTATCTTTTTGTTGGACAGAATCCGAAGCATATTATATTCCTGTAGATGAATCTAACAAAGAAGAAATTCTAAATGCTCTTAAGCCAATTTTTGAAAACTCAGATGTGAAGAAAATAGGTCAAAATATGAAATTTGACCTTATGGTATTGGCCATAAATGGAATAAAACTAAAAGGAGAGTTATGTGACTGTATGATAGCACATTATCTTCTACAGCCAGAGTTGAAACATGGAATGGATTATCTGGCAGAAGTCTATCTAGACTACCAAACCATTCATTACGAAGACTTAGTTGGAAACAAAGGAAAAAAACAACTAACATTAAAAGAAATTCCAGTAGAAAAAGTATGTGACTACGCCTCAGAAGATGCAGATATTACACTTAGATTGTGGAATATTCTTTCTGAAAAGATTAAAGAAGAAAAACTAGAACATCTATTTTATGATATAGAGATGCCTCTAATGGAATGTTTAGCCAAAATGGAACTAAACGGCGTTAGAATAGATTCTGCTGCCCTTAATGCGTCTGCAGAAAAACTCAGAGAAGAAATTTTAAATATCCAAAAAGAGGTTACAGATATGGCAGGAGAGGAATTTAACCTAAGTTCTGCCAAACAAGTGGGAGAAATACTTTTTGATAAACTTAAAATAGTAGAAAAGGCAAAAAAGACCAAAACCGGTCAATATGTTACCTCAGAAGAGGTATTAGAAAGCCTATCGGGCAAACACCCTATTGTGAAAAAGATATTGGAATATAGGGGTATAAAAAAATTACTCAGCACATACGTGGAGGCTCTGCCCGAAATGATAAATCCCAAAACTGGCAAAATACATACTTCTTATAATCAAACAGTTACAGCGACTGGTAGATTGAGTTCTAGCAATCCAAACTTGCAGAATATTCCTATTCGCGACGAAATGGGAAAGGAAATAAGACGTGCTTTTATTCCTGACGAAAATTGTGTATTCTTCTCTGCAGACTATTCTCAAATAGAGCTTAGAATTATGGCTCACCTGAGCGAAGATGAAAACATGATTAACGCATTTAATGCAGGCGAAGACATTCATACTGCCACTTCTGCCAAAATTTATGGTGTAGAAATTTCTGAGGTAACCAAAGATATGAGAAGAAATGCAAAAACTGCCAATTTCGGAATTATTTATGGTATCTCTGCGTTCGGTCTGAGCGAAAGATTGGGAATCTCACGTACAGAATCCAAAAATCTGATAGAGAGTTATTTCAAAACATATCCACAAGTACAAAAATACATTTCTGATAGTGTGAACAATGCAAAAGAAAAAGGCTATGTAGAAACCATATTTGGCAGAAAAAGATATTTACCAGATATTAATTCTCACAATAGCGTAGTGAGGTCTTTTGCAGAAAGAAATGCTGTAAATGCTCCTATTCAGGGCAGTGCAGCTGACATTATAAAAATTGCTATGGTCAATATTGACCGTAGGTTTGAAAAAGAAAATATAAAATCTCAAATGATTCTTCAAGTGCATGACGAACTAAACTTTAATGTATTAGAAGAAGAATTGGAACAAGTGAAACAAATAGTAATAGAGGAAATGCAAAGTGCTTATACTCTGCGAGTTCCACTTATCGCTGACTACGGAATAGGAAACAACTGGTTGGAAGCTCATTAAAAAGTTACTCGCTCCTAACTCCTAACTCCTAACTTTTTACTATCTTTGCAGATTGAATACTTTGAAAAAAACACTATGAAGAAATTTTTATTCATTGCATTTACTTTAATAGCATTATCAAGTACCGCATTTTCACAAGTGGTAGAACCTATAAAATTTGGAGATTTTGAGACTTGGACATCTAGAACCATTCATGAATCTGGGATTATAGGTGGACAAGATCGCACAGTTTATATTATTGGTCCAGAAAACCATATAGATGGTAATATACCATATATTTATGGTAAGGAAACCAATTGGAGTTCTTCCAATGTATATGCAAAAGTAGCAGGGATAGTAAAAGGAAGTAACTCTGTAGAACCAGAAGTGCGTGACAATGGCAGATGTGCCAGATTGGACACCAAAATGGAAGGTGTTAAGGTGTTGGGCATTATAAATGTAGAAGTTCTCGTTTCTGGAAGTTTCTTTTTGGGAAAGACATACGAGCCTATTACCAATACCAATGACCCATACGCAAAAATAGAAATGGGTATCCCTTTCACTCGTAAACCTAAGGCATTAATTCTAGACTATAAATGCCTAATTTCTTCTAACAACTACGTAATGAAACACCCTGGGGTGGGTTCTTACAGACTAAAGGACCGCCAAGACAAGGGTGAGTTTATAATCTATTTACAAAAACGATGGGAAGACGAAAAAGGTAGAATCTATGCAAAACGCGTGGGTACAATGCGTTATCAACTAGACCACAATGTGCCAGAATGGCAAAACAACGCTCGCTTCCCTATTCACTATGGCGACATTTCTGGTACAGAATATTATAAAGATTTCATGCAACTTACTGGAGAAGATGGTCTTCAATACAAGGCTATGAACAGTAAAGGAAAAATGGAACTTATCCGTGAAATTGGTTGGGCAGAAGAAGATGAAGAACCTACACATATCATATTGATGATTACATCTGGTAATCAAGGAGCGTTTATTGGCACTGTAGGGAATACGGTTTGGGTTGATAATATTAAGTTGGAGTACTAGTGAGGAGTTAGGAGTTGGGAGTGAGGAGTTAGGAGTGAGGAGTGAGGAGTTAGGACGAGTTGATGACCGAAGGGAATAATTTTGCGAGTAAGCGAGAGCAATGATAAGCTTGCTTAAGCATAGCGAATAATTAAACAAACATATACCAAATAATTATGTCTTTAGAACAATTTAATTTTTTACTACTAATAATGGCCATCACTGGTCTAGTAGTTTTCGTATGCCTTTACTTTGTAGAAGCGGGTTACGGAAAAATGATTAGTGACAAATGGGGACCTGCTATCAACAATAAGGTGGCTTGGGTTATAATGGAATGCCCAGTATTCTTCGTAATGCTGTATTTGTGGGGAATGAGTGAAAGAACACTTGAAATAGCACCTCTAGTTATTTTTCTAATCTTCCAAACCCACTATTTCCAACGTTCATTTATTTTCCCATTCCTACTAAAAGGTAAAAGTAAAATGCCAATTACCATAATGATGATGGGATTCATTTTTAACCTAGTAAATGGTATTATCCAAGGTTATTGGATTTTTTATCTTTCACCAGCAGATTTATACACTACAGATTGGCTAACCACTCCTCAATTTATCATTGGTACTTGCATATTTATCATTGGTTTCATCATCAATTTACATTCTGATTATGTAATTCGTCACTTACGTAAACCTGGTGATACCAAACACTACCTTCCTAAAAAAGGTATGTACAAATATGTAACCTCTGCCAACTATTTTGGAGAAATCCTAGAATGGACTGGTTTTGCTGTTCTTACTTGGTCATATGCAGGTGCTATCTTCCTTTGGTGGACATGTGCAAACCTAGTTCCTCGTGCCAACTCCATTTATAAACGTTATAGTGTGGAGTTTGCAGATGAGTTTGATAAGAAGAAATTAAAGAGAGTATTTCCATTCATTTACTAGTTAGGAGTTAGGAATTAGGAGTTAGGAGTTAAATCCTTCTTCTAAAAATAATCTCATCATAAAATTTGAATAAATATTAAAATATATGAGTAAATTATTTACTGAGTATAAATTGGGTCCTATTACACTAAAAAACAGAACCATTCGTTCTGCAGCATTTGAAAATATGTGTTATGGTAACAAACCTTCACAGGACCTATTTGACTATCACACTTCTGTAGCAAAAGGTGGTGTAGGTATGACAACCATTGCATATTGTGCAGTAGATCGTTCTGGTGTATCTTTTGATGGACAACTTTATATATACGATGAAATCAAAGAAGACCTTAAGAAACTGACAGATGCCATACACGCAGAGGGTTGTAAAGTGAGCATTCAACTTGGTCACTGTGGAAATATGACACACCGTGCCACCTGTAAATGTATGCCTGTGGGTCCTACTTTCGGTTTTAACCTATACTCTCCTACCTTTTATCGTAAACTGAAAAAAGAAGAGATTAAGGATATAGTTCGTAAATTTGGTGAAGCTGTAGATTTCTGTAGAGAATGTGGATTTGATTGTGTAGAAATACACGCAGGACACGCTTACCTAATATCTCAATTCTTAAATCCAGGTCTTAATCGCCGTAGAGACGAATATGGCGGAAGTCTAGAAAACAGAATGAGATTTATGAATGAAGTTTTAGATGAAGTAATGAAACACGCCAAAGACGATATGGCTGTGGTTGTTAAAACCAATATGACAGACGGCTACAAGAGCGGTGTTTCTATGGAAGAAGGTATAGAAATAGCCAAAGCAATATGGAGTCATGGTGTACATGGTATTATCCTATCTGCTGGAACTGTTAGTCGCACTCCGATGTTAATTCTAGGCGGTGCAATGCCTCTAAAAACTTTGGCACACTATATGGACGCTCGCAAATTTTGGTGGCTAAAAATGGGACTTGCCATAGCAGGAAAGATTGTTATACCTCCAACCAAATATCGTAAACTTTATTTCCTAGATTGGGCAAAAGAGTTTAAGAAAGCTATTCCAGAGGCCAATTTCATCTACGTTGGTGGTGTAGAATCTCGCCAAACAGCAGAAACTGTGCTAAACGAAGGATTTGAACTATTTCAAATAGGTCACGTTCTTATAGAAGACCCTGCATTTGTCAATCACATGAAAGAAGGTGGAGACGACTATTGTTCACAATGTAAACGCAGCAATTACTGTGTAGGTCGTATGTACACACTAGATATGAAATGTCATAAATGTGTGGAAAATCTTCCTAAGAAAATTCAAAAGGAAATCGCAAAAGCCGAAAAAAAGAATTTTAAAGGGTAATTTTCACGTTGCGCTTGTGCTCAGAATCCTCATTTACCATTAGTAAACTCCGGTTCCTCACACTACGCGACGCCTAAAAATTCCTCCTTTAAAATCATTTTTTAATAAAACACTAAATTAGAATTATGTACGCATTAGTAACGGGAGCAAGTTCTGGCATTGGTTTACAATATGCCACAGTACTTGCAGAAAAATATAAAAAAGACTTGGTTCTAGTTAGTAACCAAGAAAAAGAACTTGTAGAAGTAGCAAAAGACATAGAAGAAAAATATGGTGTAAAAGTTATTACATTATACAAAGACCTTGCTACAGAAACTGCACCACAAGAAGTTTATGATTTCTGTAAAGAAAACAATCTAGAAATAGAAATTCTTATTAATAATGCTGGTGTATTCTATTTCAACGACCTATGTAAAACCTCAGAAGCACGTGTAAATCTTATGCTTCACCTACACATACGCACCGTAACAAATATGTGCAGACTTTTTGGTGAAGATATGCGTAAACGTGGCAAAGGTTATATCCTAAATATGAGTTCTATGAGTGCTTGGATGACCATGCCAGGTATCCAATGCTACAACGCTTCTAAAGCATATATCTTGAACTTTAGCCGTTCTATGTGGTATGAAATGAAACCTCACGGTGTAATTGTTTCTGCTATTTGCCCAGGAGCTGTAGATACAGGACTATATGGTTTAAGTGACAATTTAAGAAAACTAGCAGTGGCACTTCATGTGAGTATTCCACCTAAAAAATTGGCACAAAAAGCTCTTAAGAAGATGTTTAAAGGTAAAAAACAAGCCATGCCTGGTACAATAAATCACCTATTTGTGCCATTAATTAAGCATCTTCCAGATTGGTTTGTTTTCTTTGCAATGAAACGTATTAATTGTTTCCAAAAATAAGATATGAGAGGTATTATCCTATTAATAATATTTATACTTTTAGGAGTTACTATTTACCTTCTAAATAAATATACACGTTCTCCTAAGAAAACAGAAAAACCTGTTCAATCAGATTCTGCTGCTTCTGAAAATAAGGAGCAAGCAAATGAAGAATATGAAAGACCAGAAGGTTGCTGTGGTGCACATGAGGTTTGTGAAAACGAAAGCCTACTAGCCACGAATGCAAAGATTATCTACTTTGATGATGAAGAACTAGATGCTTTCAAAGACAGAGACCCTCAATCATATACAGATGAAGAAATATCACAGTTTGATGAGGTGTTTATGACACTTAGAGAAAACGAATTAGTAGATTGGCTTAAGAGTCTCCAATTAAGACACGTGCCACTTCCTGAGTGTATAAAAGAACAAGCATTAATGATTATATCTGAACGTAGAAACAACCCTGTCACAGAATAATATGCAAGAATATATAGCCAAAACCCTACAAGGACTAGAAGGGGTATTAGCCGACGAACTAAAGGCATTAGGAGCAAAAGATATAGAAATCCAACGCCGAGCAGTAAGTTTCAAAGGAGATAAAAAATGCCTTTACAAGGCTAATTTTTGGCTTCGCACTGCATTACGTATTCTAAAACCAGTTGCAGTCTTTCAAGTAAAGTCTCCAGATGATGTTTATTCTGCTATCAAAAAAATAAAACTTGAAGAATTTATCACAGCAGATAAAACATTCTCTATAGATACCACTGTTTATTCTGAACAGTTTAACAACTCACGCTACGTTACATATAAGGCAAAAGATGCTATTGTGGATTATTTCACAGAAAAATATGGTAAACGCCCTTCTGTAAGTGTAGCCAATCCTGATATTTATTTCAATCTACATATCTCACACACCACCTGTACCCTATCATTGGATAGTTCTGGTGCTCCACTTTTCAAACGTGGTTATAGAGTAGCACAAACAGAAGCCCCTATAAATGAGGTGCTGGCTGCAGGCCTACTTTTGCTTTCTGGTTGGAGAGGTCAATCAGATTTTATGGACCCAATGTGCGGTAGCGGTACCATTGCCATTGAGGCTGCTATGATAGCTATGAACATGGCACCTGGACTGTTTAGAAAAGAATTTGCATTTGAGAGATGGGCAGACTTTGACAGAGATATGTTTGATGAAATCTACAATGACGATAGCAGAGAAAGAGAATTTAAACACAAAATTTATGCTTCTGATATTTCTGCCAAAGCCATTGCCATAGCTAATGCTAATATAAAAAGTGCAGGTCTAACTAAATATATAGAAACTCAAGTGATAGACATGGCAGAACTACCTGCACAGAACAAGCCTTTCCACATCGTATTCAACCCTCCATACGGAGAAAGACTTAACGACTTCTCTATTAAACAATTATATTCTTCAATAGGCACTACCTTAAAACATAAATTCCCTGGAACTAATGCCTGGATTATCAGTTCTTCTATGTTAGGATTTGATAATATTGGGTTGAAACCAACAAAAAAAATAGGTCTTATCAATGGAGATTTGAAATGTGACTTCAGAGGTTACAGTATCTTCTCTGGCAAGATGAAGGAATTTAAGCGTCATTAACACTACAAACGTCTTATTTTAACATTTGCGAATTGTTAAAATAAATTGTTAAATAAAGCAAATAAAAATAACAACGAAAATGTTAAAATGTTATATTTGTTTTCGGTATGAGAAAACAAAAAATAATAATATTAGCTGTTATAATGTGCCTTACCTTTATAGGTTTGGCTTTCGTACAGTTTAACTACTTTAATACGCTTGTAGATATGCGTCGCGAATTCTTTGAAGACGCAGTAAAACAAGCACTATATCGCACAAGTCGCATCTTGGAAGAAGAAGAGATGCAGAGATATATTAATGCAGAATTAATAAAACAGGGAAAAGAACCTAAAGAAATAGAAAAGGTTAACGAGTTTATTAACAAACACATTAACCCACTTAATATTAAACCTTTAACTCAAAACAAAAAAGTTATAAAAAATAATGTTAAAGGAACTAACTCTGTTTCTGATATTTCTAAAAATCTTCATAAAGAACATCAAAACAACTTCAATAAACAAAAAATTCTATTTTCAGACGTAGCAATGCGTTGGTCAAAAGAAGCTCCAGAAAAACCAATAGAAGAGCGTATAAACGCAGAACGTTTGGAAGTAGTTTTAAGAAAAGAATTAGAAAAATGTGGTATTAATATACCTTTTGAATTTAGTCTAATCAACCATAAAAGTGAAAGGGTATATACTTCTGCAGGTTTCGAGTATATAAATGATATTCATGATTATTATTCTCAAATTCTTTTCCCTAATGATTACACACCTAAATTAAATATAATGAGGGTGTATTTCCCTACACGTGATTCAGTAATCATTGGTCACATAGCTAGATTTGCAGTTACATCAATAGTTATTACCATTATATTATTTCTAACATTTGTCGCTGCTATATTATTACTTTTCCACCAAAAGAAAGTAAACGAGCTTCGCACAGACTTTATGAATAATATGACACATGAGTTCAAGACTCCTATATCTAGTATCTCACTTGCAGCTCAAATGTTGTGTGATGATAGCATTAATGGGAATCCTGGAATGATGAAAAGAATTAGTAAAACTATAGTAGATGAAACAAAGAGATTAAGTTTCCAAGTAGAAAAAGTTTTACAAATTTCTCTACTAGAAAATGAAAAATCCATTATGAAATTTAACGACTGCGATATAAACCAGATAGTTAGTAATGTAGTGGATAACTTCAAGATTAAAGTAAAAAGTAAAGGCGGTGAAATTATTGCAGACCTCAAAGCAACTAGTCCATGGGCTACTGTTGATGAACTACACTTTACTAATATTATTTTTAACCTATTGGATAATGCGGTTAAATATTCTAAACCAGACGAACCTTTATTATTAAAGGTGAGAACATACAATAATGAAAACGAAGAAACGTTATATGTTACAGTAGAGGATAATGGTATAGGCATTAAAAAAGAACATCTAAAACGTATTTTTGATAAATTTCATCGTGTGCCCACAGGCAATGTTCACAATGTAAAAGGATTTGGATTGGGCCTAGCTTATGTTAAAAAGATGGTGGAAAAGCATGATGGAACAATTAAAGCAGAAAGTGAACCAAACATAGGAACAATTTTTACAATTACAATACCAACTATTAAAAAATAATATTATGAATGACGAAAAAGTAAAAATCCTGCTTTGCGAGGATGACGAAAACTTAGGAATGCTACTTCGTGAGTACCTTCAAGTAAAAGGTTATGATACAGATTTAATGTCTGACGGAGACGCTGGTTATAAAGCATTTACAAAAAGTGAATATGATGTATGTATTTTTGACGTGATGATGCCAAAAAAAGATGGCTTCACATTAGCAAAAGAAATTCGTGCCATTAATACAGAAATTCCTATCATCTTTTTAACTGCAAAGAACTTAAAAGAAGACATTATAGAAGGTTTCAAAATTGGTGGTGATGACTACTTAACAAAACCTTTCTCTATGGAAGAACTTCTTTTCCGTATAGAAGCTATTCTACGCCGAGTTAAAAGTAAAAAAATGAAAGATAAAACTTATTACACACTAGGTAAGTTTACTTTCGATTCTCAAAAACAAATCCTTAGTCTAGACGGCAAACAAACCAAACTTACAACCAAAGAATCTGAACTATTATCACTTCTATGTGCTAATATGAACGATATCCTAGAACGTAACTACGCTCTTAAAACCATCTGGATTGATGACAATTACTTCAACGCACGTAGTATGGACGTTTATATCACCAAACTTCGTAAACTACTTCGCGAAGACGCTGGTGTACAAATCATTAACATCCATGGTAAAGGATATAAACTTATAGTTCCTAACCAAGCTCAATGATAAATAAGAGATTACTTATAGGACTATCAATATGGTTGATGCTAACTTCGTGTAGCATCAACTCTCGTATTCAGAAGGCTGATAAAAAGTTCGATTTAGGTGAATACTATTCCGCTGGAGAAATGTATCGTTCCATTTATCCACGTATTCCTGCCAAAAAGAATAAAAAACAAAAGGCAGAGGTGGCATTTAAAATGGGTAATTCGTATCGCCTAATAGAGAACAATAAGAGAGCAGAAAGTGCCTATAAAAATGCTGTACGTTACAATTATAAGGATAGCATAGTACATTATTATTATGCAGAAGTCCTTAAAAATAATGGAAAGTACAAAGAGGCACTAAAACAATATGAAGAGTTTGAAAAATTATCACCAGGAAACGAACTAGCATTAGCTGGTATTGCTTCTTGTGATTCTGCACTCAATGCGTGGAAAAAGAAGAGTAGATATGAGGTGCAGATTTTTAAGAAGTTTAATTCTCGTTTCTCAGAATTTTGTCCTATATTTGTTTCAAAAGATGGGTCAATGGTTTACTTTAACTCCACTAGAGGTGGTAAGAAAGTAAAAACTAGTAAGATTACTGGTCAAAGAAATAATGATATTTTTTATTCTAGACTCAACGCCAAAGGCGAATGGGAAGACCCAGAACTACTAGAAGGTGAGATTAATACAGAGTATGACGATGGAGTTTGTGCTCTTTCTGCAGACGGACAAGAATTATTTTATACAGTGAGTGTTACCTCAAAAGGAGAAACACTAGGTACTGCAGTTTATAGTTCCAAGCGTAGTGGCGGAGAGTGGAGCGAGCCTCAGAAACTAAAAATACTGCCTGACTCGTCACTTAACGTGGCGCACCCAGCTCCATCTTTGGATGGAGAGTATCTGTATTTTGTTTCTGATATGCCAGGCGGGTTTGGTGGTAAGGACATCTGGAGAGTTCCAAAAGATGGAGCTGGGTGGGGTCCTCCCGAAAACTTGGGCGAGACCATAAACACTCCTGCAGATGAAATGTTCCCAAGTTTTCGGGAGGACGGCAGACTGTATTTCTCCTCAGACGGCAGAGTTGGTCTAGGTGGACTTGACATTTATGAAGCCACATTACTAGAAAAAGAAAAACCAAATGAGCCAGACAAATGGAGAGTATTACACCTACCTGCCCCACTAAACTCCAATGCAGATGATTTTGGAATAACATTTCAAGGCAAAGAAAACAAAGGTTTCTTCTCTTCCAACAGAAATGACAAGAAATTCTATGACCATATCTGGAGTTTTAATGAACCAGAATTGGAATTTTCTATAAGCGGAACTGTTTTTGACAACAAAGGAGAAGCATTGAGCGAAGCCATAATTAAAGTAGTAGGTGACAATGGTGTAATAACCTCAACCCAAACCAAAAAGAATGGTTCATATAAGATAAACCTGCCCAAAAATGCCAATTATGTGATTTTAGGCACTTGTAGAGGTTATCTAAATAATAAATCTGAACTAGAGATTCCCAATCTGGAAGACAGCAAGGATTTTAAAATGGACTTTACACTAAACTCTGTTAGTAAACCTGTGAAGATGAATAATATATTCTATGAGTTTGGTTCTGCAAAACTTACTGCCGAATCCACTGCAGGTTTAAATGATTTGGTGAAATTGTTAAACGACAATCCTAATATCACCATTGAAATAGGTGCTCATACAGACTTTGTAGGTTCAGATGAGGCAAACATTAAGTTGTCACAAGAACGTGCCATGTCTGTGGTAAATTATTTAACTCAACATGGTATAGACCCTGCTAGACTTACTGCCAAAGGTTATGGAGAAACCTCTCCTGTGG
>JAFWXW010000003.1 GCA_017517845.1 Paludibacteraceae bacterium | reverse complement strand
CACAAATTGTGATTTCAAGTTTGTCACTTCATTCTTTGTTAACCGAAACATAAAATCCTCTGGGAAGCGCTTAATATTACGTTTAACTGCTTGATTCAATACCCTTGTTTCCACACCATATAGGCGTGCCAAGTCGCGGTCGAGCATCACCTGCTTACCTCTAATGTTAAAGATAAGATTTTCTATATTTTCCAAAGGATTTTGATTTACCTGCAACGCATCGTTGCAAGACGATGTTAATTTTTTACTCATAAAGACTAAAAATTAAGACATTAATAATTCTATACATTTACATTCACAAAATGTAACCAAGACCTAGCTCTTGCACCAAGTTCAAGAGCTATTGCAAAGGTAAGATTTTTATAAGTAATAATCAAAATTTTTACAACACCCCTGCCTCGTAGAGTGTGATGACGCGTTCTATGATGCGATCTTTTTCTCTTTCGGAGATATTGTAGTCGTCTTTGAGGTCGGCACCTAGCATTTTGGCAAAGAGTTGCCACCACCAAGCTACAAAACCACCTCTAAACTGTTTGATTATATCGTATGAAGTTTCTTCCAATTCCCTATCTATAAGTTTGATAAGCATTTTGCCCTGAGAAAGAGTAAATTTTTTCATTATTGGTTTATACTCATCTAGCAATTGTTTTTCATACATTTTCATGTATTTTTTCTTCTCTTTTGGGTCTGAAATGGTATCACAAATGGCATTTATACGTTTGTATTCTGTACCTATAAACTTCATATAAGGATATACCTTTTTTACATCGCGTACTGTTTTCCAATAAAACTTTTCTTGTTTTTTATTTTTAAACTTAGGTGCAGGATAAATTGGTACCTCGGGCAGATAAATACTTCCTATAGTATCTCCCCTATAAATTTCTGTATTCAACAAATATCCATTTAGTTTTTCACTATATGTTGGCACTGCAGCCATGGATATTAAACTCAGAAATAAGAAATATGATATGATTATATACTTTTTCATAGATACTTCACAGACAAATTTATGAAATAATATGGTAATGAAAAAAATTTTTTATATTTTTGTAACACCATTAATTATTAATTATTCTTACGATGAAAAAATTTACTATTCTATTTTTTATTATTTTATTTTCTACTTCATTATTTGCTTTTCAATATGGCAGATATGTAGGTCCAGTATCACTTTCATTAGGAAATATTTCTTCTGTCTTAACGGATAATAATTACAATAGTGTAAATCCTGCTACCATATCTTGCGGAAAAAGTAAAATAAGTACTTTTTATCACAATAAATTTTTGGTTCCTGAGATTGGACTAGAAAATCTTTCTTTTGTTTACTCTCACCCTACTCTATCATTTTCTACTAATATTTCTCATCATGGATTTTCTGAGTATGGTGAAATGTCTATTGGCTTAAATTTTTCTCGCCTTTTTAAACCTTATATTTCTGTGGGTATTGGTGCAGAATATCTAGGGTGGTATTATACAGGTAAGTGGAATAGTATGGCTTGTTTCAATTTGGGAATAATGGTTTTTCCTATCAATAATTTGAGTATAGGTTTTTCTATATACAATCTTTCTTTTTCTAAATTTACTTTAGAAGAATCTAAATTTGAGGTACCTACTATATTTTATCTAGGTCTAAAATATCAATTTTCTGAACTACTTTTTTTGGCTGCAGAAGCCTCACTTTCTCTCAAAGAAAATTTTATTGCAAGTATAGGACTAGAATATTTCTTTATAAAACAAGTAGGCATGAGGGTAGGGGTTTATGCTAGTAAAGAAATTTCACCATGCCTTGGACTTGGTATAAACTTAAAAGGATTTCACATAGACATAGGTGCACAGTACAATTTAAAACTAGGCTTAACTTCTTCTGTAGGAATATCTTATACTTGGTAATATGAAAAAAATCTTAATTCTTATATTGCAATTTTTGTGCTTGCAAATATATTGTCAAGACTTTAATTCTTGGCTAGAAAACTATTGTTTCGACTCCGATGATGAAAATAACAGAGAAGAATTAATAGACTTTTGGTCCGAAAAAACTACAGAAAAAATTAATCTAAATACTGCAACTCGCGAGCAACTTGAAGAGTTTAGTTTTTTGAGTTCCAAACAGATAGAAAACCTACTAGAATATAGATTTGATTACAAAGAATTTCTAACTATTTATGAATTAAATTTAATAGAAGGTTGGTCCGAAAAAACAGTAGAAATGTTTTATCCATTTGTAGAAGTAAAACCAAAAGATGATGAAAAATTTTCTCTTAAAAAATCTTTTAAAAATGCTGATCATCAGTTTATTAATAGGGTAGATTTCACTCTTCAAGAAAAAAAAGGCTACAAAGAAAATAAATATTTAGGTAAACCATGGGGTGGGTATTTAAAATATAAACTCACAGAAAAAGACCTTTCTATGGGTATTACCATGGAAAAGGATGCTGGCGAACCTTTTGATTTCAAAAATAATCAAGGATTTGATTTTTATTCTGCTCATTTTATGATTAACAATCTGTGGAAGTTTAAAACAATAATAATAGGTGATTATAAATTGAATTTTGGACAAGGACTTGTTTATAATTCTAATGCATTTTATGGTAGTGCTGGCAATGTGGAACAGTTTATCCAGCGAACAGATAAAATAAGTAAATATACATCTTGTTCAGAAACCAACTTTTTTAGAGGTATTGCTACTACTTTAGAGTTTAATAAGTTAAATATCTCATTGTTTGGGTCTTACAATTATTTAGATAGTGCAAATGGTTATCACAGAACAGAAAATGAAATAAAAAAGAAGTTTTCTGGATATAAATTTGCAACTGGAGGCAATATAAATTATAGGTTTAAATTTGGAAAAATAGGAGTTTCTGCTGTATATGATTCTACAAATTTGAACTTTGGACTAGATTATAGATTTCATATCAAAAACTATGGTTTGGCAGGAGAAATAACTGTAGATAAAAAAGGAAATATTGCTACACTACACAATTTTTATTTTGATACTGAATATAATATTTCTTCTAATATTATGATTAGATATTACGGTAGGGGTTATAGTAGTAGCTTTGCCAATGCATATTCCATGAAAAATAATAGTGGTGAAGTAGGGGCTATGTGGAGTTTTCTTTGGAATATAAATGAAAAATGGAAATGGTATAATAATGCTGATATTGCTTTTTTTACGGAACAAAAATATTTAATAAGTAAACCTTCTGTTGGGTATAAAATTAATACCTTGTTTTCTTATAATGTAAAGGAAAATCATTTGCTTAATATTAAATATTCGTTTGATAGTAAAGAAAAAGATGATACAGACTCAAAAAATCATATAAGACCAACTCTTACTTTTTATAAGCATTCTGTTTCTGTTATTTATAATGGAAATTTTATAAATGGAGCTATATTTAAATCTGGTGTAATGTATAATTTTTATAAATATTCAAGTGAAAAGGGTAGTAGTGGTTATTTGCTTTATCAGGATATAGGGTGGAAATGGGATAAAATTAATTTTGTAACTAGAATAGCTTTTTTTGATGCTGAAACATACGAAAATAGGCTTTATAGTTATGAAAATGACGTACTTTATGCTTTTTCTTCTAACCAATATAATGGAAAAGGTATTAGATTCTTTTTTAACTTAAACTATAAGATATTCAAAAACTTACAGCTTTGTTTCAAAGTATCTAACACCTTTTATGTAGATAGAAATATAATTGGTAGCGGAAATGATGAAATACTTGGTTCTAATAAGACCGATTTTCATATACTACTCAACTGGAAATGGTAATTATTTACTCATTTCTAGCATTTTAATTATAGGTTTTACCGCTTTTTCTGCTATTTCTTTATCTACTATAATTTCTGGAGTTTCGTTTTTCAAACAATTATATAGTTTCTCCATGGTATTCATACGCATATAATTACATTCGTTACATGCACAGTTTCCTGTTTCTGGAGGTACTGGTATAAATGTTTTTTCTGGGTAATCTTTTTTCATTTGGTGAAGAATACCACTTTCTGTAGCTACTATAAATTCTTTTTTATCAGATTTACCAGAATATGACAATAAAGCAGCTGTAGAACCAATAAAATCTGCCAAATCTAATAGTTCTTTTTTACATTCTGGGTGTGCTAATACTTCTGCTTCTGGATACTGAGCTTTAAGTTCTTTTAGTTTTTCTATAGAAAATTGGCTATGTACGTGACAACATCCATTCCATAGTATCATATTTCTGCCTGTAACAGCATTGATATAACCTCCTAAGTTTTTGTCTGGACCAAAAATAATTTTTGCATCCATAGGGAAACTATCTACTATTTTTTTTGCATTAGTAGATGTTACTACCACATCTGTATGTGCTTTTACTGCTGCTGTGGTATTTACGTATGAAATAACTGTATGATCTGGATATTTGCTTACAAATTCTGCAAATTCTTCTGCAGGACAACTATCGGCTAGTGAACAGCCTGCATTCATATCTGGAACTAGTACCTTTTTGTTTGGTGAAAGTATTTTGGCTGTTTCACCCATAAAATGTACGCCACACATTACTATAATATCTGCATCTGTTTTTGCAGCCCATTGTGCTAGTGCCAAACTATCTCCTATATAATCTGCTATATCTTGAATATCGGCAGACTGATAATAGTGAGCCATAATCACAGCATTCTTTTCTGACTTTAGTTTTTTGATTTCTTCTACGTAATTCATGTTTTCAACAATTTTGAATACCTATAACTTTATTCTTTAAAATCATAAATTAAATAAGATAAAAAATATAAGAGGAATAAGTATTGTTAATATGTTTATAAAAAATCATCTAAAAATTTGTTTTTTAAGTTATTAAGATGAAAAGAAATGATATTAACAATCAATTCATTACCTAATATTCTAATAATCTTATATTTATGAAAGTTATCAACAACCTGTTAATAACTACAAATGTAGATAATTTTTTTCTTTTGAACTATATTTTTGTGTAAATATTTATGTTTAATAGTTTATCTAAAAAAAATGGCAATAAATTTTTAAAACTAAAAATCTTATATATACAAGCCTATAAATTTAATTTCCAAATTTATTTTTCAATATTTTTTGTGGAGTTTTCAACAGGTTTGTAACAGCTTTGTAATAATGCAAACGATGTCACGCAAAAAAAAATTTATTTTAGTTAAATAATTCATTAATAATGTTTCTAGTAAGAAAAATAGATTTACATTTGCATTGTGATTTTTTCATAGTATTTGATTTTAAGGTTAGCAAGTAGGTGTTCAAGAGTGAACACCTTTTGTTTTTTTATATACAGGCGTTATCGCTGTGCTCAACACCTGCCTACAATCAGAGACAAACCCACATACGTGGGTTAATTTCTAACTCCCAACTAATACACCATATACGAAGATCCTGGGATACTTTTTATCACATTTTTTATTTCCAATCCAAACAATAAACTAGAGAGTTCTGATATTTTTATTCCTGATATTTCTGAAATAACATCTGTGTGAACACTTCCTTTGTTTCTAATAATATCTACTATAAGTGTTTCTTTTTCAGAAAGTTCAGGAAAGAGTTCTATACCTAATTCCAAAGTGTTATCTTTTTCCCAGCACATTATTCTTTCTATATCTTTTGCATTTTCTACTAGTGCTGCTTTATTATATTTTATAATACTATTACAACCAATAGATGAGGAATCTATAGTTCTTCCTGGTACTGCCATAACATCTCTATTATATGAATAGGCTAGTTCTGCAGTAATCAAACTACCTCCTTTTTCTGCACTTTCTACCACTAATACACCATCACTCATACCTGCAATAATTCTATTTCTCTGTACAAAATTGTATCCTTCGGGGTGTGTATCATGTGTAAATTCTGTAATAACAGCACCCTTTTTCTGCATTTCTATTGATGTATTATAATGTGATCTAGGATAAAAATAATCGTAACCACCACCTATAACACCAATAGTGGGAATATTATTTTCTAGTGCTGCTTTGTGTGCAGCTATATCAATTCCGTATGCTAGACCACTTATAATACAAATTCTAGGTTGAGATTTAGCTAGTTCAGAAACTATTTTGAAACAAGTATTTTTGCCATATTCTGTGGCTTTTCTAGTGCCTACAATGCCCAGATATTTATGTTTATTAAAATCTCCTACACCCTTACTATAAATTAATTTGGGGCAGTCTGGGCATTCCAAAAGTCTTTTGGGAAAGGTTTTATCTGTAAAGAAATGAATTTGAATATTATTTTTTTCTACATATTCAAGTTCTCTTTTTGCTCTCTCTAGACACAATGGTAATTGAGTTTTATATTCCTCTATAAATTTGGAATTTATATTTGGAATATCACTTTCTAAAATTTTATCTAATAAAAAGAAGTCTTCTACTGAGTCTAGATAATTAAAAATGTATTGAAGATTTGTAAAGTTTATTTTCTTAAATAAACTAATGGCAATACGATAGGTTTTTTCTGTTTCTGTCATAAAATAAAACATACATTTAAAAACACACTCTGTATGGAGAACAGAATGTGTAAGGTTAATTATAAAAAATGCAGCTTTATTCTATTTGCAAAGGTAACTAAAATAATTAGGAATTAGAAATTTTATATCATTAGTTCTCGCATTATATAGTCCGAAATAAATATACCAGAGGGGGTGAGTATGATATTATTATCTACTTTTTTAAGATAATCTTCTTTGATAAATTTATCACATTGCTTATTAAAGTGTTTTATATATTCAGGTACAATTAAATTAATATCTATGCCCCATTTAGTTCTTAACATAGTGATAATAAGGTCATTGTATTTATCATCTGGAGTTAAATTTTCGTTTTCTGAATATTGGGTATTATTCAAAACACCATTTATATAATCATTTAATGATGAAAAATTCCATCTTCTCTCTTCTAGATTGTATGAATGTGCTCCTGCACCTATACCCAGATAAGGTTTATTTTGCCAATATGAGGTATTGTGTTTGGAATATTTTCCATTCTTTGCCCAATTGGAAATTTCATAATGCTCAAATCCGTTTTCTGATGTTTTTTCTCTCAAAAGATTAAAAAATTCTAGGCTTTTTTCTTCATCGAATGCTAGATTTTTTAATTTGTAGAGTGGGGTATCTTCTTCATAACTTAAATGATATGCAGAGATATGTGAAATGGGTAATTTTAATGCTATATCTAGATTTGATTCCCATGTTTTTAGACTTTGATTGGGTAGGGCATACATGAGGTCTATACTTATGTTTTCTATGCCACTATTATACACATTTTCCACTGCTTTTATGGCATTGGAAGCATTGTGTCTTCTGCCCAAAACTTTTAGTTCTTCTTCATCAAAGGTTTGTATTCCCATACTTAACCTATTGATAGGAAGATTTTTAAGTTCTTTAATATAATCAGAATTTAAATCGTCTGGATTACATTCTATAGTAACTTCTTCCAAATAGGATAAATTAAAATTTTTGTCTAACGAATCAAAAATTTTCTCTAAAAGTGAAGCGGGTAGGGTGGAAGGAGTACCACCACCTAAGTAAATAGTGGTGGGATTTGTAATATATTCTTTTCTGAGTATTATTTCTTTTGTAAGAGCATTGACGTAGTCTTCTTGTCTTTGTAATAGGGTAGTGGAGAAGAAGTTACAATATGTGCATCTTTTTTTACAAAATGGAATATGCACATATATACTGCTCATTTTATTTTAATACTATTCCTGTGGTTCCTATTAGATTACCTTCTGCAAAAATAGCTATGGAATATAAACCTGTTTCTAGAGGTTCTATAACTTTATAATACATACAGACAGGTGTGTTTTCTCCATTATATTCTATTTCTTTTTTTGCAGAATATATAAGTTGTTTTCCTTCAAATTCAAATGTATTTGTATTTGTAGCAAGAACTTCGCCATTGGCATCTGCTATGCGAATATAAATAGTCTTATAACCTCTTTCTGTTGTAATGTTTCTTAAAACTTGGAAACAAATTTCTATATTGGTTATTCTCTTGAGAGATTTAGTAGTTTTGCCTTTTTTATTTAGAGTTTTGATTTGGATATCACTAGCTTCTAGGATAGACGCAAGGTTTATTTTTGCATCTAATTCATTAGTTTTTTCTTCTAACTGGCGTGTAATTTCTTGTGCTTCTAAGATTTGTTTGCGTACTTTTGAGTTCTCTTTTTTGAGATTATCATTTACAGTATTTAGTGAATCCACTTTGTAAATGTATGATTTAAGAACACTACGTACTGTGCCAAGTTCTTTTTGTAATTCCTTTATTCTACGAGCATTAGTAGCTTTTACTGTTTTTAATTCTTGAAGAAGTTGTTGTACTTTTTGTTTTTCTTCATCAAATAATTTTAGCAGTGAGTCATTACTAGTTTCTATTTGAAATTCTTCATATTCCAAAGCTAGTTTTTCATATTCTTCTATGGATTGTTGTTTCTCAAACTCCATAACTTGAGTGAGTTCTATCAACTCATTTTCAGTCTGGGTAATTTTAGAATATTGGAAATAAATGAGGGTAGCTAATCCTAAAATTAGTAGTATAGAAACGGAAAGTATAATCTTAGATATCTTATTCATGTAAATATATTCGCTATATTTTCGGCAAAAGTAGTTATTTTTTAGTACTTTTGCCACTAAATTAATAAAAATTATAATTATGGCGTTACAATGCGGTATAGTAGGCCTTCCTAATGTGGGAAAATCTACTCTTTTTAATTGTTTATCTAATGCTAAAGCTCAAGCGGCAAATTTCCCTTTCTGTACAATAGAACCTAATGTGGGTGTGATAACTGTGCCAGATGAAAGATTGAATGAATTAGCAAAACTTATAAATCCTCAACGTATAGTTCCAACCACTGTAGAGATTGTGGATATAGCTGGTTTGGTGAAGGGTGCTAGCAAAGGCGAAGGTTTGGGTAATAAATTCTTGGCAAATATTCGTGAAACAGATGCTATTCTTCATGTTTTACGTTGTTTTGATAATGAAAATGTAACTCACGTAGATGGTAGTGTAGATCCTGTTCGTGACAAAGAAATCATAGATATGGAACTCCAACTAAAAGATTTGGAAACCATAGATAGTCGTATTCAAAAGGTACAAAAGCAGGCTAATGCTGGAGATAAGAATGCTAAGGCATTGTTCACTATTTATTCTATGTACAAAGAAGCTCTAGAACAAGGTAAATCTGCTCGTACAGTGGAACTAGACAAAGAACAACGTAAACTAGTGCGTGACCTTTGTTTATTAACAGACAAACCTGTTATGTATGTTTGTAATGTAGATGAGGCAAGTGCTGTAAATGGCAATGCATACGTAGATGCTGTACGTGAAGCTGTGAAAGATGAAAATGCAGAAATTCTTATTGTGGCAGCAGCTACAGAGGCTGATATTGCAGAGCTTGAAACATATGAAGAGAGACAAATGTTCCTAGAAGAAGTGGGACTTAAAGAGTCTGGTGTGGCTCGTTTGATTAAGGCTGCTTACAAACTTTTGGACCTTCAAACTTATATTACTGCAGGTGTTCAAGAAGTGCGTGCTTGGACATTCCAACGTGGTTGGAAAGCTCCTCAATGTGCAGGTGTAATTCACACAGACTTTGAAAAAGGCTTTATTCGTGCAGAGGTGATTAAATATGAAGACTTTATTGCCTTAGGTTCAGAAACTGCTTGTAAGGAGGCTGGAAAAATGAGTGTAGAAGGTAAAGAATACGTAGTTCAAGATGGCGATATTATGCATTTCCGTTTCAATGTGTAATATAAAAACCATATAATGATATAAGAAATTAGGTTGGCAAATAGCCAACCTAAATTTTTTTAAGTGTAAATACAAATTGTAATCCCTTCTCTTTTCTTTTGGATGCTTTAATAGTACCTCCATGAAACTGAACAGCGTGTTTTACTATAGCGAGCCCCAATCCTGTACCTCCTAATTGACGAGATCTTCCATTATCTAAACGATAAAATCTTTCAAAAAGGTGTGATATTTGTTTTTCTTCTACACCATTTCCATCATCAGCAAATAATATCTTACAATACCTCTCATTGTTTTCTAATAGTGAGATATAGATATTATGACCCTCAGAATATAGGATTGTATTTTGTGTTAGGTTACTAAAAATAGAGCAAATTAATGATATATTACCATTTACTATTACATCTTCATTAAAATCTATATTAAGATTAAATCTTTCGCTCTTGGGCATAATCTTTAATTCTTCTACCAAATCATTTATTATAGTATTTATAAGTACTGGTTCTTTTGTTATGAATTTACTTCCGTCTTCTAGACGAGTCAAAAGCGATACTGCAGCTAATAATTTTATTAAACGTTGATTATGAGAGTAGCATCTTTCTAACATGCCTTGTCGTTTTTCATCGTCTAAATTCATATTAGAAAGAAGTGTTTCTAAGCAGACTTGCATAGAGGCTACAGGAGTTTTTAATTCGTGGTTTATATCATTAGTAAGTCGTTTTTTTATACGGATTCTTTCACGATTGTGTTCAAGTATAATATCCATAAGTAATTTTTTTGTTGTAACATAAGCTATAGTACTTATTACAAAGCTAATACAAATCATTATTAGCAATAAGATTTTGTGTGAAAACAAAAATTTATATTGAAAACCTATAAAACATAGAGTTAGAATCCAGATAAATCCTACAACCCAAAAATATAGTTTAGAGTGACACGAAATTTTATTCTCTGAATCCATAACCAAATCCTGAACGAGTTACTATATATGAACCATATTCACCTATTTTGGAACGTACACGTGTAATGTTTACATCTATTGTGCGATCTAGAACCACCACTTCATCACTCCATACACTACTTAAAATCTGGTCACGTGAACATATTTGACCACGATGAGTTATAAGAAATGCTAGTAATTCAAATTCTTTTCTAGTCATTTTTATTTCAACGCCATCAATTAAACATCGCTTAAATTCAAGATTAAGTTGTAGACCGTTTACTTGTAGAATGTGAGATTTTTCTGTAGTAGTGGAGGAGGAATCTTTGTGAGAGTTTGAGGAGCGTCTTAAAACGCTTTTTACACGAGCAATGACATTTCTTACTGTGTAGGGTTTCATTATGTAGTCATCAGCACCAATTTCTAGTCCCATGACCATGTCATCTTCTGTGTCTCTTGCGGTGCAGAATATAATGGGAATATCTGCTGTGTTTACATTAAGTTTAAGCATTTTCGCCATTTTTATTCCGCTTATTTCACCAAGCATTACATCAAGTAAAATTAATGAATAACTCTGTAGATAAAGTGTTAAGGCTTGCTCAGCACTAAAGGCGATGTCAACATCATACCCTTCATTTTCTAAATTAATTTTTAGTACTTCACAGAGTGTTTCTTCATCATCAACAATTAAAATTCGTTTCGCATCCATAAGTTCATTTTTCATAATTTTTCCGGTAACAAATATATATACGAATTATTAATTATAATATATATACAAGAAAAAAAAAGCAGTTGTAACATCATTTGAAACAACTTTTTAATGAAACTATAATTATTTTGAAACATTTATGAAATCTATTGAAAATATTTTTGCTTTCAGAAAACAATAAAACACGATATTATGAAAACAAATTTATTTATGGTAGATGTTTTTACCTTTATATGCTTCTCATTTTGTGCAGAAGATGTTAGTGCAGAATCTAGTCATTTTAAAGATAATGATAAGAAAAATTCTACAATAGAAGAACCCTTTAAATTGAACTATGAGTATAGGATTTATATGGATTTAAATAACCTAATGGAAACAGAAGAATTAAAAGATGTTTCAAACTATTACAGATTTATTTCCTATGTAAAAAACTCTTTAATAATTAAGAAAAATGGAAACTTTTCTCTCACAACTTCTATTTCTGTGACTCCATTCAATGTCTATGAAAAATTTTGGAATCATAGTGGTATAATGAAGTCTCTATTTGGTAGTTGTGAAAACTCTGGAATACACGCTTCATACAATTTTACTAGATGGGTTTCTGCAGATGCTATTTTTATAAATACTGGAAATTTTGATGTGGTGAATTGTGGGATAGGGGTTACATTCAATTCTATAAATGGGTTGCAAATGAGATTTTCCACCAGGTTTAACGATAGTGCTATTGATGATAAAACAGGTACAATCTTTATGTCGGCATTTCTTGGTTATAAATCTGATAGATTCACACTAGGTGCAGAATATAATTACACTGTAAATTCTTCTTTTTCCTTGGGAAAAGATAAGGTAGGTTATTCTATATTTGCATCTGTAAAACTTGCCAAATTTGCAGACCTTTATACTAGATATGACGAGCATTATTCTGGAGAAAATAATATTTTTTCAAATAATGAGCAGTCGGCTGTGGTGGGTCTAGAATTTAAAATCACAGAAAAAATAAAAGTGTCTCCAAATTTTAAAATGGATTTTTCAAATACTAGTGGCCTTGCTAATAATTATTTTGCTTGTTTAAATTGTAATTTAATGTTTTAATTGGAATGTTTATTGTTTAATGTGGAATGTTCAATGTTTTAATGTTAGTTAAGTAAGTTGGATTATTTATTGTGAAAGGGGTTGCCATTTCCAGCAACCCCTTTGTTTTGTTTAGAAATATTTTACTTCTTCTTTGGTGACGGCAGTGAGGATATTGTTTGCAAGGCGACTTGCTCCTATTCTGAAATCTGTTGGGTTTACCCAATCTTCTCCTAAAACGCCTTTTACCACTGTTAGGTACAAAAGTGCATCTTGGGTGGTAACAATGCCACCTGCGGCTTTAAAACCTACTTTAACGCCAGTTTTTTCGTGGAAGTCATTTATTGCTCTACACATAACGTATGCGTTGTAAAGTGAAGCCACAGCATCTTTTCCTGTAGATGTTTTAATGTAATCGGCTCCTGCTTCCATAGCCAAAATACAAGCTTTGTAAAGGTCTTGTGGAGTAGGGTAGAGTCCTGCTTCTAAAATTACTTTTAATTTTGCATCGCGACAAGATAGTTTGATTTCTTGTATTTCTTCAAATACTTCTTCGTAGTTTCCTTGTAGGAATTTACCTACAGAAATAACCATATCTATTTCGTTGGCACCTGCCATAAGAGAAAGTCCTGTTTCTGCCACTTTTGTTTCTATAAAAGTTTGGGCAGAAGGAAAACCAATCACAGTGGTAATATTCACATCTTCTGTTAGTGTATTTTTCACAGTCTCTACCCATGCAGGGTAAACGCAGATGGCAGCTGGTTTTCCCATTTCTGGAAACTCTTCGTCTAACGCATTAATCTTTTCCACCAAGCTTACAATTTTGTCTTCGTTGTCTGTGGTGTTGAGTGAAGTAATTTCTATATGACCAAATAGTTCTTTGATGTTACTTGGTCTATCTGTGTTTTCGTATAGGTTATCAATAAGAGTTTTTACATTCTCTTTTATTTGTCCTTCGGTCAATGTAAAATTATAACCGCTAAAAAGTTCATTAAAATTTTTCATATCTTTTATTCTTTGTTTTTTGAATCTATCCAAATGGTAACAGGACCGTCATTAATTAGTGAAACTTTCATATCTGCTCCAAAGATACCTTTTTTAATTTCTTTGTTCAATAGTGATTTTAATTTTTCACAAAACTGATTGTACAAAGGTTCAGAAATTTCTCCTTTGGCAGCTTTGAAGTAAGAAGGTCTGTTTCCTTTTTTTGTCATAGCAAATAGAGTGAATTGGCTTACACAAAGAATTTCTCCATCTACTTCAAGAATAGATTTATTCATCACTCCATTTTCGTCATCAAAAATTCTAAGTGCAGAAATTTTATTTGCTGTCCAAGTTAAGTCTTCGTCTGTGTCTGCATTTTCAAATCCAACCAAAAGTAGAAAACCTTGTTTTATCTCGCCCGTAATTTTTTCATCTACTTTTACATTGGCTTCTTTTACTCTTTGTATTAAAACTCTCATTTTAAGTTAAATTTATGGTGTTTTTTTCGTATAAATACTCAGAAAATTTTAAAAATTTAATTCTCCGAGGGTTTAATTCTTGTGAAAATACTCGTAAACTATTGATGCTCTGTGTGTTCCGATGATTTTTTCAAGTTCAGAAATTTCTGCATTCTGGATACGTTTTACGCTTTTTAGTTCCTTTAGAAGTTTTTCTTTTGTATTTGGACCGATTCCAGTGATTTCATCTAGCTCAGATTTGAGTTGTGACTTACTTCTCTTGTCTCTGTGAAATTCTATTGCAAATCTGTGAACTTCATTTTGTATTTGTGTTAGAAAATTAAAACATACGTCATTTGTTTTCATACTTATGACTTGATTATTAAAAATCAAATCTCGTGTGCGGTGTTTGTCGTTTTTGGCAAGACCTGCAATAGGTATGTTTAGGTTCAATTCTTCTTCTACTACTTTTCTTATTGTTTCGATGTGACCAACACCACCGTCGGCAATAATAAGGTCGGGTAGGGGCTCGCCTTCTTCCACAAGTCTGCTGTATCTTCTATAGACAACCTCACGCATCGAAGCATAGTCGTCTGGACCAACCACAGATTTAATATTGTATTTTCTGTAATCCTTTTTGCTTGGTTTACCTTTTTTGAAAACTACACAAGCAGCCACCGCATCTGTACCAGAAATATTGGAGTTGTCGAAACACTCTATATGAATAGGCAGTTTGTTTAGTCCGAGTTTCTCTTTTAGGGTGAACAAAATCTGTGTTGTTTTTTGCTCAATATTCAGTTCTTCGTTGCGTTTTAATTTATCAAGTTTGTATTGTTTTACGTTTTGCATAGAAAGGTCGATAAGCTTCTTTTTGTCCCCTTTCATCGGCACTTTTAGGCTTATACCCTCTAGTTCTATGTCTGGCATAAATGGCACTAAAATCACCTTAGAATCGCTCTGAAGTCTGCTGCGTAGTTCTAGTAATCCTAATGCTAAAATCTCCTCGTCTGCCTCATCAATTCTCTTTTGGTATTCTATTGTAAGACCTTTTACAATGCTACCGTTTACTATTTGAAGCATATTGATGTAAACAGATTTTTCGTCTACATCGTATGCCATTACATCTAAATTTTCATCGGTAGCTGTGGTTACTACTGTCTTGTTTTGGAAGTTTATAATGGCCAGGTATTTTTGTTTTAGTTCTTCTGCTTCTTCAAACCTTAATTCTTCTGCACATTTATTTATTTCTTCTAGGATTTTATTGGCAATGAATTTACTATTACCTTTGATAATTTCCCTGATTTCACCGACAATTTTTTGGTATTCTTCTTTAGTTTGAAAACCCACGCATGGAGCCATACAATTTTTGATATGATACTCCAAACATTCCTTATGTTTCCCTTGTTTTATTGTTTCTTCATTCATAGGAAAACGGCAGGTTCTGATAGGGTAGATTTGCTTTACTAAATCTAGGATTGTATCCAATATCCAAACAGAACTATATGGACCAAAATACTCGGCTCCACGCATTATAATTCTAGTTTTGAATATACGTGGAAAATCCTCTTTTGTGATACAAATCCAAGGGTAGGTTTTGCCGTCTTTAAGAAGAATATTGTATCTTGGTTGGTATTGTTTTATTAGGTTGTTTTCTAGTAAAAGAGCATCGTTTTCTGTATTTACTACAATGTATTTTAAATCTGCTATGTGCTTTACTAGTGCTTGCACTTTTACAGATTTGTCAGTTTTGTTGAAGTAGGAAGATACTCTTTTCTTTAAATCTTTGGCTTTGCCAACGTAGATTATTTCACCATCAGAATTGAAATATTGGTACACTCCCGAAGAGTGGGGAAGTGTACTTACTATTTCTTCTATATGGTTTTTCTTGCTCAAGATTTTTAGATTTTAGAAGTGAATTAATACGTCTATATCTACGTCGTTTTCTATTTTATCTCTACCTTTTAAGAAGTCGATTTCTCCGATGAAACTGACGTAAATTTTCTTTACGTTGAACTTTTTGATAAGCTCAATTGCAGCTTTAATTGTACCGCCTGTTGCAAGAATATCGTCGTGAAGAATCACGATGTCGTCTTCTGTTAATGCGTCTTTATGGATTTGAATTGTGTCCAATCCGTATTCTTTTTGGTAAGAAACTTCTAGTGTTTCTGCAGGAAGTTTTCCTTTTTTTCTTAGTGGCACGAAGCCTGCTCCTATTCTATTTGCTAGAATAGTTGAGAAGAAAAAGCCTCTAGATTCTATACCTATTACTTTGGTTGCACCAGAGTTTTTGTAAGTTTCGTAAAGTGCTTCTTCTATCTTTTTCATACACTCAGGTTTTTTGAACACAGTAGTTAAATCTACGAAAACTATTCCTTTTTCTGGAAAGTCTTCAACCATTCTAATTTCTTTTTTTACAGATTCCATAATATAAAAAGTAGATTGTTCCACGTGGAACAATTGTTGATTCTGCTGTTTTTTTAAGTTGTACTCCGCTTCGCTACGTACCCAATTGTCACGACTCGGCAATGCTTAAGCGAGCTTATCATTGCCCTCGCTGTTCCAATTGTTCCACGTGGAACAATTGGAACACTCATCTCCCCATCATCACTAGCAAGATATTTACATCGCTAGGAGATACACCAGGAATACGGCTTGCTTGAGCTATAGTTTCAGGGTCTGTTTTGATTAGTTTTTGTCGAGCTTCGGTAGAGATAGCAGTGATAGAAGCATAGTCAAATTTGCCTTTTATTTTGATATGTTCTAGGCGGTGTAGCTTCTCTGCTATTTGTTTTTCCCTGTCTATATAGCCAGAATATTTGAATGTAATTTCTACTTCTTCCATGATTTCTTCTCTGCGATTTTCTGGAAGAGCATCTATTGCTTTGCGTAAAATAGGCACGCGTTCTGCAAGGAAATTAATGTCAACTCCAGGGCGAAGAAGTATTTCTCCAAGGCGTTGTTTTTGCTTCAATTCTGTGCTTCCTATTGCAAGTAGTCCTTCATTTATTTGCTCTGGTTTGGCAGATGCCTCGCGTAAAACTTGGCTTAATTCTTCACAGCATTTAATCTTTTCTTGAAGTAAATTCCAGCGTCTGTCGTCGGCAAGTCCTATTTGTCTAGACTTAGGAGTTAAGCGTTGGTCTGCATCATCTTGGCGTAGAAGAATACGATATTCTGCACGTGAAGTAAACATTCTATATGGTTCATCAACTCCTTTGGTTACTAAGTCATCTATTAAAACACCAATATATGCTTCGTCTCTACCTAGACTAAAGCGGTCTGTTCCGTTAGCTGCAAGGTGTGCATTGATACCTGCTATTAGACCTTGACCTCCTGCTTCTTCATAACCTGTGGTTCCGTTGATTTGACCTGCAAAGAATAAGTTCTTAACCAGTTTTGTCTCTAAACTATGTAGTAGTTGAGTAGGGTCGAAGAAGTCATATTCTATGGCGTAACCAGGACGGAATATGTGGATATTCTTAAATGCAGGAATGTTTTGAAGTGCATTTAATTGTACCTCCAGTGGAAGTGAAGATGAGAATCCGTTTAAGTAATATTCTGTGCTGTTTTCTCCCTCTGGTTCTAGGAAAAGTGGGTGAGAATCTTTGTCTCCAAATGTCACTATCTTAGTTTCTATACTAGGGCAGTAACGTGGTCCTATACTTTTGATTTGTCCATTGTATAAAGGAGAATCTTTTAGTCTATTGCGTAATACCTCGTGTACTGTTTCGTTGGTGGTAAGTGTATAACAAGGTAGTTGTTTTAATGGACGAAGTGGCTCGTCTAGATATGAAAATTTATGGAAATCATATTCTCCAGGTTGTTCTGTTGCAAGGCTTAAATCTACACTTCTAATGTCTATTCTTACAGGTGTTCCTGTTTTCATTCTGTCTGTAGTAAAGCCTAGTTCTTTTAGTTGTTCAGTTAATCCATAGCTAGCGGGTTCGGAACATCTGCCACCAGGTAATTGAGTCTTACCAATATGCATTAAACCATTTAGGAATGTACCATTGGTAAGTACCACACTTTTGCCGATGAAATCGACATTTAATGCAGTTTTAACTCCGCATACAGTATTGTTCTTTACTATCAAGCCAACAGCTGTGTCTTGCCAAATATATAAGTTAGGTGTTTGTTCCAAAACTTGTCTCCAGTTTTGAATAAATTTAATTCTGTCACATTGAGAACGTGGGCTCCACATGGCAGGACCTTTGGAACGATTTAGCATTCTAAATTGCAAAGAACTTCTGTCTGTTACTAGCCCAGTAAATCCTCCTAGAGCGTCTATTTCACGTACTATTTGACCTTTTGCTATACCTCCTATGGCTGGGTTACAACTCATTTGAGCTATTTTGTTCATATCCATTGTGATTAGCAATGTGCGTGAACCCATATTAGCGGCAGCAGCAGCGGCTTCGCAGCCTGCATGACCTGCACCTACTACTATTACATCATATTCAAACGTCATTTTTTTAGCGGTTTTATTAGTAATTTAATAGCTTCATCTTCTTGAAATGTCATTTCTTCTTTGTCCTTTGGATCTTTGTCTTTGAACCCACATAGGTGAAGAATGCCATGTATTATAATTCTTTCTAGTTCGTTATAATAGTCTTGATTAAAGGTATCGGCATTGGTTTTTACAGTGTCTAGCGAAATGAAAATATCACCAGAGATTTTATTACCTTCACTATAATCAAATGTGATTACATCTGTGTAATAGTCGTGGTTTAAAAACTTTCTATTTACGTCAATAATGTACTCGTCTGAACAGAAAATATAGGCGATTTCACCGACTATTTTTCCGTGTTTTTCTGCCACTTCTTTTACCCATTTTGATGTTCTTCTAGTACAAATCTTAGGTTTTTCTACACCTTCTAAATGATATGTTATCATAGATTTAAATTTTATCCAAAGAATAAGTAACCTATTAATATGGCTGCTATCACTCCACCTAGGTCTGCTATTAATCCTGCACTCACTGCATATCTTGTTTTCTTAATGCCTACAGAACCGAAGTAAAGGGCTATAATATAAAATGTGGTATCTGCAGCACCTTGGAATAAACAAGATAGTCTGCCCACGAATGAATCTACTCCGTATGTCTTCATAGCTTCTACCATCATGGCTTTTGCTCCACTGCCAGAAAGTGGCTTCATGAAAGCAGTTGGAAGTGCTCCAATAAACTCGGTTTCATCGGTAAAAATAGATACTATTTTTTCTATTCCCATGATTAATAAATCCATAGCACCAGAGGCTCTAAATACTGCTATTCCCACAAGCATTCCCACCATATAAGGTATGATTTTGATACAGGTGGTAAAACCTTCTTTTGCTCCATCTATAAATGCTTCAAATACATTTACTTTTTTGTATAAGGCTCCGCCAATAAATGCTATTATAATTAGTAACAAAAGTCCATTACTAAATATGCTAGAAAATACCATCATTTCTTCTCTGTCCAGTGTGGAAACATACCAAACTAGGCCTGCAATTAGGGCTGTAATTCCACCTATCCATGAGATGAAAATTTTATTTAGTAATCTTAATTTTTGCTTGATTCCAACGTATAAAATGGCTATTAATGTAGAACAGTATGTTGATATTAAAAGTGGAATAAATATGTCTGTTGGATTGGCTGCGCCAAGAATTGATCTCTGTGCCATTATGGCAATGGGGATAATTGTAAGACCAGATGTGTTCAGTGCTAAAAACATTATCTGAGCATTGGACGCTGTGTCTTTGTTTGGGTTAAGTTCCTGAAGTGAATTCATTGCCTTTAGGCCAAGTGGGGTAGCTGCATTGTCCAGACCTAGCATATTGGCAGAGAAATTCATTAATAATTGTCCGTGAACTGGGTGATTTTTGGGAACTTCTGGAAAAAGTTGTGTAAAAAATGGTCCAATTATTTTGGAAAGGAATCTCACGCAACCTGCTCTTTCTCCTATATTCATAAGTCCAAGCCATAATGTCATAACACCTACAAGTGGCAATGCAATATCCATTACTGCAAATTCTGACATTTCAAAAGTGCTATCTACCACTTTTGCGAATATCATATTATCTCCAAAAATGAAGAATTGGATAAGTGCAACAATGAAGGCTATAATAAAGAATCCTGCCCAAATATAATTTAAAACCATAACAAAAAGTTTTTACAATCTACAAAGTTAAAAAATATCTACAAAACGAGCAAAATTAAATTTTTAATGATACTAAAATGCTCCAATTTCCTTAAAAACAGTGGGTTTCAATTTATCCAAACCAGTTAAAAAGTGTTAATAAAATGGCAGTATAATTATATATATTTATAGGGCGAGAAAATGCAAATATTTGTTAAAACGGCTTAAAATGATTTGAAAAATAGAAAAATATATCGTTACTTTGCATCAGAAACGAACGACTCAACGTTTGTTTTTAGGTCTTGGTTCTTATTGAAAAATAATCATGTTTGGATTAGAAAAAATTAGTTGGACTAGTTTTCTGGTCTTTCTGTTTGTTGCGTTAATTGTATTTAACGTAGCTGTCTTATTGTATTTTAAGTACTTCCAGAAAGACGAGAATGATTTAAGAAAATCTAAGGTCCAGAAATTTCAAGTTTAGTTATTAATCTTTTAAACATCATTGTGTATGAAAAACTTTAAACGTGGGATTGGTGTGTTTTCACTAATTCTATTGAATCTTACATCGTTAATGGCTCAAGGTAATGGAGTGGCAGCATTAGAAAAAGCTAACTCAGAGATTTTATCTTACATAGAGCCTATAACAAATTTATTTTATGTTATCTGTGCAGTAATAGGTTTTATTGGTGCAGTGAAAGTTTATGGCAAGTGGTCTGCTGGTAGTTCTGATACTACTAAAACAGCTGCTTCATGGTTCGGATCTTGTGTTTTTGCAATAGTAGCTGTAACTGCTATTAGGGCATTCTTCATAGGATAAAATGCATAATTAAGAATTAAGATGGCTACATATCAAGTCAACAGAGGAGTAGGTAAACCTGTAGAATTCTTCGGACTAAGAGCACAATATGTTATATACTTCGTGTTTTTGGTACTTCTAGTATTAATTTTCAGCTTTATTCTAAGTATTCTTCTAAATGCAATCGGGGCTCTTCTCACTGGAATTATCTCTTTTCTGTTGGCAGTATGTAGTTGCTTTAAACTTAACAACAAGTATGGCGAACATGGATTAATGCAATTAATGGCATCTAGAAATGTGGTGAGACATATTTCTGTAACAAAAAGAATATATCAAATAGTAGAAGATAGAGATGAAAAAATCTAAAGACATATTAGATTATTTGCCTATTATGGCTTGGGAAAATGACTGTTTGGTTAGCAAGTTTGCTGATATAACAGTGGCGTTAGAATTATCGCTTCCCGAGATATATTCTTTAGGAACCAAGGATTATGAAAATTTTCATCTCATTTGGACTAGGGCATTGAGAGTTCTTCCAAACTACACAATAGTTCATAAACAAGATATTTTTTATGAATGCGACTTTCTTGATAAACCTATTTCTGATAGTTTTTTATCTATTTCTTCGTCAAATCATTTTAAAAATAGAAGGTTTCTCAATCACAAATCATACGTTTATATAACCTTATCTACAAAAGAAAATCTTAAAACAACAAGTTTTTTATCAATTCTTTGTAGGAATAAAATTGTTCCTAATGATATGTTGGATAAAAATAGATGGGAAGATTTTAATGATAAGGTTTCTCAATTTATAAGTATTTTGTCAGAGAATGGCATAGGGGTTTCTCGTTCTTCTAAGAAAGCGATCTTAGGAGGTCCACACCAGACCGGAGCTTTAGAGCAATACTTGACATTAGAATTTGATGAAAATAAAAAAGTTATGATGGATGTATATCTAGAGGATAATGATTTTAAAATTGGAGATAATTACCTTAGTTGTTTCTCTATAGGAAATCTTGATGAATTACCCTCTAACGTCTATGAATATGTAAAGGATCCAACATATTCACATAACAAAATATTATTTCCAATGTCATTTACATCTCCTTTAGCATGGGGAATCCCTTTTTCTCATATCTATAATCAATATTTCTTTTTAGATGACCCAAAACAGACACTCTCTGATGTGGAAAAAAGCGGAAGACAACAACAATCTTTTTCTGCAGTGTCTCGTGAAAATTTGATAAATAAGAAATTTAATGATGATTTCTTAAATGAGTCTGTGAGTAAAAATCTAAGACCCATTAGAGCTGCTATGAATATTATGATTTGGGATAAAAATTATAATACTTTGGTTAAGAAAAATTCGTTGGTGGCAGCAAAACTATCAGAATTGGATATTTGTGTTTCACAAACCAATGTAATAACGCCTCAAATTTATTGGGCTGGAATACCGGGTGGAGAGTCTCAATATCCCTCTGAAATGACATTCTTAACATTTATAGAACCTGCAGTTTGTCTAATCCAAGTAGAAACTTGTGCCAAACCAATAGAGTTAGATTTTGGTATTAGACTATGTGATAGATTGAATGGAATTCCATTAAAAGTGGATATTTCTGATATTCCAATGAAACGTTCTTGGATAAATAATAGGAATAAATTTATTCTGGGTCCGTCTGGTTCTGGTAAGTCATTTTTTACTAATCATATAGTACGTCAATATTATGAACAAGGTACTCATGTGGTGATTGTAGATGTGGGTGATAGTTATTTAGGCTTATGTAAACTTATAAAT